>JBKPBH010000061.1:0-9529 GCA_046726795.1 Acidobacteriota bacterium | reverse complement strand
GATCTCGACTTTGTGTTCAACCACTCTGGCTCACGTGTCACGCCCAACGATCCCTGCGACTCCGATACGGGGCCGAATCTCCTCCTCAATTTTCCGGTTTTCCAGGCCAAGAGGGGGGCGGTCAGGTGAACGTCTCCGGGGCTCTCGATAGCGAGCCAAACGCCTCCTACACGCTCGAGTTCTTCGCATCGGCCGCGTGCAATGCTTCCGGGTACGGCGAAGGCCAGGTCTATCTCGGTTCGATCCCGGTGGCGACAGACGATTCGTGCAACGCGCCGTTCTCGTCCTCATTTGCTGCGGACCTGCCAGTCGGGTGGGTCGTGACCGCCACGGCCACCGATTCCTTCGGCGACACGTCGGAGTTCTCCCAGTGCGTGACGCCGAGCGCGAGCTTCTACACCGTGACGCCGTGCAGAGTGATCGACACGCGAAACGCGAACGGGCCTCTGGGCGGCCCGGCTCTTTCAGGTGGTTCCGGGAGGACCTTCGCGATCGCGAATCAGTGCGGGATACCGGCGACGGCGACCTCGGTGTCGGCCAACGTTACGATCACCGGTCCCACCGCGCAGGGTCACCTGACGTTCAATCTGGTCGGGCTTCCGCCGCCGCTGGTCTCCACGATCAACTACCGCGCGGGTCAGACCCGGGCCAACAACGCGATCCTTGTTCTGGGGACTGCGGGGGACTTCGTGGTGTCCTGCGCCCAGGCCTCCGGCACGGTCGATTTCATCCTGGACGTCAACGGGTACTTCCAGTAGGGGTCACTCCAGGACGACCCCGGCGCTCGCGAGGACGAGGGCAGATCCGTCGCTTCGCTCGGGATAACAAGGCGAGAGCGGATGGCAGGGGCTCGCGCTAGGAATGTGTCCGGGTAATCCCTGCCCCGGTCACGGCGCGAGAAGTCTCCCGTAAGAAACCTGCGCTTCCACGTCGTCTTGCCGTGCCGCCGTTATCCGCGTCCCTCTCACCCCCGTTCGCGGCGCGCGAAGTCTCGAGCGAAGCGAAGCCGACGTGCTAGTAGCCGGCGAGAGCCCGGGCGGCGCGACAGACTTTTTCGGCGTTGGGGAGAAAGAAGTCTTCCAGCGGCGGGGAGTAGGGGACGGGGGTGTCGGGGGCGGTGACGCGGACGAGCGGGGCGTCCAGGTACTCGAAGCAGCGCTCCGCGAGGACGGCCGCGATCTCGGCGCCGATGCCTCCGGTCCGGGTAGCCTCGTGAAGGACGATCGCTTTGTTGGTTTTGGCCACGGAAGAGAGGATGGCCTCTTCGTCGAGAGGGAAGAGCGTCCGCAGGTCCACGACTTCGGCGTCGATCCCTTCCCGTTCCAGCGTGGCGGCCGCGTCCAGAGCGGTCCAGACCATGGCGCCGTACGTCAGGATCGAGAGGTCACGCCCCTCGCGTCGCACGGCGGCCTTGCCGATCGGAACGATGTAGTCCTCCCGGGGCAGCTCCTCCTTGATCCTCCTGTAGAGGTACTTGTGCTCGAAATAGAGGACCGGGTCGTCGTCGCGGATGGCAGCCTTGATGAGCCCCTTGGCGTCGTAGGCGGTCGAGGGCTGGACGACCTTCAGCCCGGGGGTGTGCGCGAAGTACGCCTCGGGGTTCTGGGAGTGAAAGGGGCCGCCGTGCACGCCGCCTCCCGAGGGGCCGCGAATGACCAGGGGCACGCCCACGCCCGTGCGGTAGCGCGACTTGGCGGCGAAGTTGGTGATCATGTCGAAGGCGCAGGAGATGAAGTCGGCGAACTGCATCTCGGCGACGGGTCTCAGGCCCATCATCGCCGCCCCCACGGCGGCGCCGACGATCGCGGTCTCGGAAATCGGCGTGTCGATCACGCGCTCTTCGCCGAACCGCGAGAGGAGCCCGTCGGTGACCTTGAAAGCCCCGCCGTACACGCCGATGTCCTCGCCGAGCAGGAAGACGCGGTCGTCGCGTTCCATCTCCTCGAGGATGCCCTCGCGGATCGCCTCGACATAGGTGGTCGCCGGCCGCGAGGCGGCCTGCGCCGCCGCGGCGATGCCGATGTCGGAATCGCTCAGACGAGCCTCCGCAGGACGTCGGTCGAAAATTCCATGGGGCCTCCGGCATAAACGCTCGTGAGAGCCGTCTCGGGGAGGGGGAGGGGACTCTTCTCAGCGAGCTCGACGTCGCGGTCGAGTTGCTCGGCGACCTCGCGGTCCACGGCGGCGAGCACTTCGGCATCCGCCACCCCGGATTCGACGAGGACGCTGGTGTAGCGCTCGATCGGATCGCGCTGCTTCCAATCCTCGAGCTCTTCTTTCGGGACGTAGTGCTGGGAGTCGTGCTCCGCGTGCCCCTTCATTCGATAGGTGACGGCTTCGATCAGGGTCGGGCCGGCACCTTCGCGGGCACGGGTGGCCGCGCGCCGCGTGGCCCCATAGACGGCGAGGACGTCGTTGCCGTCCACGCTTTCTCCGGGCACTCCATAGGCTTGCGCCTTGTCGGCGAGGCACCGCGCGGCCGTCTGCCGGCGCAGCGGAGTCGAGTAGGCCCAGCCATTGTTCTCGGCGATGATGATGAGCGGGAGCTTCTGCACCGCGGCGAAGTTGAACCCCTCGTGGAAGGCGCCCGTGGACATGCCTCCGTCTCCGATGTAGGTCAGCGCGACCATCGCTTTCTTCTGGAGCCGCGCCGCGAGCGCCACGCCGGCCATGACCGCTACGAGCGCCCCGAGCATCGAAATGGGAGAGACCAGACCGCGCTCGGGCCGGCCGAAGTGCAGGTTCGAGTCCTTCCCTCCGGAGGGGGAGATGGCCCGACCCATGTACTGCGCGAAGACGTCACGAGGGGAATACCCCATGACGAACACGGCCCCGAGATTGCGGATGAGCGGCCCGACGACATCCCCTTTCTCCAGCGCATAGGCGCTGCCGACAGAGGTCGCCTCCTGGCCGAGAGAGCGATAGAGCCCTCCGAGCACCTTACCCTGCCGGTAGAGGTTGACGAGCCGGTCCTCCGTCCCGCGGTTCAAGCGCAGGAACCGGTAGATCTCGATCTTCTCGGAACCGTTCAGATCGGGCATCGGTCGGTGGTCGCGCCGGCATTATACGAGTCGGCGGCCTTCGGCTGTGGTGGTCGCGTTGCGACCGGCAGCCGAGGGTTTCGAGAGGCCGCTGCCGGACGAGACGCTCGCTCATTCTTCAGCAGCCTGCTGGAACCGGGACGTACAATCGGAGCGTGAGCGAGCCGGTCGTCTCCGTGATCATCGCTTCCGATCGGGTCATGGATCTTCTGGAGGTAAGCCTCCGGTCGCTCACCGCGCAGGAGATGCCGCCGCCGTTCGAGGTTCTCGTCGCTTCCGGGGTTGAACCGGCTCCGCTCGCCGGGAAGACCTTCGCGCTCCATTGGGTCGCGGTCGAGGACAGGAACCCGGCGCTGCGACGAAATCGCGCCGCTCGTCTGGCGCGAGGAGCAATCCTGGCCTTCCTCGACGACGACGCGGAAGCGGAGCCGGGATGGCTTTCGAACGGCGCGCGGGCGCTCGAGCGGTGCGATGTCGCGGGCGGACTCGACCTCCTGCGCGAGGGCGCGCCTTTCGCCGAGCGGCTCTCGGACCTTCTCCTGGCCACCCGGGGAATCGGGAGTGGTGTTCCGGCCCACCAGCGGACTCCTCCCGCAGGCCCCGTGCGCTCGCCGCACGACCTGGCGCTCTGTAACCTCTTCACGAAGCGCGAAGCCTTCGACGCAGTCGGCGGATTCGACGAGACTCTCGGGTACGTCTCGGAGGACACGGATTTCGTGCGCCGCGCCATCGGCTCGGGGGCCCGTGTCGAGCTCGACCCCGCCATCCGCGTGCGGCATCGCCGGCGCACCTTCCCCGCCGCATACCTCGCCCAACGCTGGCGCTACCGCGTCAAGACCGGACGGCTGCTCGTCGAGAGGCCCGGACTGCACGCGCGCGGACGCATCGGGGCCTTCCTCCTCGCCGGATTCCTGCTGACGGGCGCCGCCGCGGCCCTGGGTCCGACAGCGTCCGCGTCCCCGTTCCTCCTCTATGCCGCGGCGACCTGGATCTTTTCGTTTCCGATATGGCGCCGCGACCCCCTCCTCTTCCCCGCGGTGCCGTTCGCGTTCGCTCTGCACCACGCCACGTATTTCGCGGCGCTGCTGGCCGGCATCGCGGCCGGCACGGTGAGCCTTCTGCGGGCGCCGCGCCCCCGTCCCGAGCCGACGCGGACCGACCTGTGAGGAGTCTGGATCTGGCGGCACACTGGCTGCGCGGGCGCGAGACCCTGCCGCGCTACTTGATCCTCGGGATGACGAACCTCTGCAACTCGCGGTGTGTGACCTGTTTCTACTGGGACCACCTGAATGTGAATCGCCACCTGGAGATGAGCCTGGAGGAATACGACCGCGCGCTGGCGGACCTGCCTTCTCTCTACTCGATCGTTCTGACCGGAGGAGAGCCAACCCTGAACCGCGACCTGCCGGCGGTGACGCGGATCCTCTACCGTCGCCACGACGCCTCGAACGTGACAATGCCGACCAATGCTCTGATTCCCGAGCAGACCGAGTCTGCGGTCGCTCACGCGCTCGAATCTCGCCAGGACGACCGGCAGACCTTCACGGTCGGTCTCTCCATGGACCACCTGGGCGAGCGGCACGACAAGATCCGAGGCGCCCCTGGCAATTTCGCCAGGCTCGTAGAGACGTACGGCCGGCTCATGGCTCTCAAGCGCCGGACAGCGGGCCTGACGGTCAACGTCCAGACGGTTCTCGCCTCCTTCAACCGCGACGACCTGCCCGAGATCACGGAGTGGGTCGCGGAAAATCTGCCGGAGATCGACTTTCACTCCTTCGAGCTGCTCCGACCGCCGTTTCCGGACGCTTCGATCCGCCCGCTGACGGTCGAGGAATACAGCCGGGCGTTGACGTTTCTTCGCCCCTACTGGGCGCGCTTCGATCGATACCGGCCGATCCTTCGGAAGCTGAAGGTCGCCGCGCGGGAGGCAGAGCTCGAGACCCTCGCCGAGGAGCGCATGGTCTATCCCTGTTACGCCGGGACCATTTCAGGAGTGCTCAACCCGGAGGGGACCGTGTCGCTCTGCGAAGTCCAATGGGAGATCGGCAACATCCGCGACTTCGGATACTCCTTCGCAAAGGCCTGGTTCTCTCCGAAGGCCCGCGAGATGCGCCGGCGCATAGCCCGGCGCGAGTGCTGGTGCACGCACTCCTGTTTCATGACGTCGTCGTTGCCCTTCTCCGCGAAAGGCGTGGCGCACCTGGCGAAGGGTGCTCTCTTTGCCGCACCCTCCAAGGTCTGACATGAGACCTGGTCCACTGTCATCCTGAGCGAAGCGAAGAATCTGCTCGCGTGCCTCCTCGGCACGATGGAGCAGATCCCTCGTCGCTTCTCCCCCCAGGATGATGCGGGTTGCGTCTTCGTCTCTACGACGTCCCCACCGTCAGGCGGTCCTCCACGCGCTGGACGCCGTCCGTGTTGCGCGCGATCTGGATGACCTCGTCTTTCTCCTCCGGCGTCTTGACGATTCCGGTTAGAATGACGACACCGCCCTGCGTGTCCACGGTGATTTTTTCGACGGCTGTCTCAGGCTTTTCCTGGAGCTTCTGCTTGACGGCCACCGTGATAGCGCTGTCGTTGGGCGCGCTCGCGGTCCCGACAGCAGACTTTGGCATCGAGGCGACGGCCGTCGAAACCGAGAGATTATCCACGACGTCCATCACGCCCTCGACTCCGCGGGCCACCGCGACGGCACGCTCTTTCGAGGCGGGGCTGTCCACCGCCCCCGACAGCGTGACGACCTTGTTCTGGGTCGAAACCTGAACCTGCGAGGCGTTGACTGTGCGATCCGTCTCGAGCCTCGACTTGATCTTCGTCGTAATCCCAAGGTCGGACTCGCCGCAGGCGACACTGAAGAGAATCAGCATCACAACGCCGAGAATCGCGAATCCATGTCTCCGCATGAGTCCTCCTTTCTAGCCTTACGGCCCCTGCCCCCTTTTTTTGCAGCATTCATGCCGGTTCTGAGCCGGTAACCTCAGAAAATTCAGAAAATAAGGGGCCCCCGCGGGCGCCCTTTTCCAAAAAATCAGGGGAAAACCAGGAGGGCCGTTTCCTATCCGGCCTGGACGACGAGGTTGTCCTGGACGTCCCTGACGCCGCTCGTCTCGCGCGCGATCCGCACGGCCGTGTCCTTCTCGGATTGGCTCTTGACGGGCCCAGAGAGCGAGACCACGCCGTTCTTCGTATCCACGTCGATCTTCAGGCCCCCCACGGTGGTGTCCGCGAGGAGCTTGGACTTGACAGCCGCCGTGATCGTGGCGTCGTCGATGGTTTGACCGATCGTGCGCCCTTCGGCCGCCTGCGGTGCCGCCAGAGTCAGGTTGTCTACGACGTCGGCGACCCCCTCGGTTCCACGCGCGAGCGCGACGGCCTGCGCCTTGGCGGCCTCGCTGTCCACGGTGCCGCTCAAGGTGACCACCTGGTTCTTGGTCTCAACGTGGACCTGCGACGCCTTCACTGCGCTGTCCGCGGCGAGCTTGGCTTTGACTTTGGTCGTGATCCCCGCATCCGACTGCGAGCAGGCGACCGCCAGGAGAACCGCCGTCGCGGCCGCCAGCGTCGCCAGAATTTTCGAATTCGGTCTCGACATGAGCATCCCTCCTAACAGGCTTCGCGCATGAGCCTTCATGCTGCATCTTTCGTGCCTCCTCGGAAGAGGACAGTCGGCCGCAGGCGCTCGCTTTGCGGCCCAGAGAGTTAAAGGACCAGACTCCGGCCCCCGCCTTCAATGTTCAGCGGCCTGCTAGGGGCCTGCTAGGATGGAGTGCGAGATGGCGACGGACAAACGACACGATCCGACCGTCCCCGCGGAAATCCGCGCGGGACGCGAGCGCTGGGAGAAGACCACGGCGGAAAGCTTCCGCAAGAGGCCGGCCTGGAAGTCGGATTTCACCACGGTGTCCGGCGCGGAGGTCAACCCGCTGGCCGGCCCCGACACTCTCGCCGGATTCGACCCGGAGCGGGACCACGCGTGGCCCGGCCAGTATCCCTATACGCGGGGCGTCCAGCCGACGATGTACCGCGGCAAGCTCTGGACTATGCGGCAGTTCGCCGGGTACGGCACGGCGAAGCAGACCAACGAGCGTTTCCATTACCTGCTTGAGCACGGGCAGACGGGCCTCTCGACCGCTTTCCACCTGCCGACGCTCTACGGATACGACTCCGACCACGAGATGGCACGGGGCGAGGTCGGCAAGTGCGGGGTCGCGGTGGACTCGCTGCGCGACATGGAGGTCCTCTTCGACGGGATCGATCTGGGCCGCGTCACGACATCCATGACGATCAACTCGACGGCGCCGATCGCGCTCGCTATGTACCTCGCGGTGGCGGAGAAGCACGGCACGCCGTGGGAGAAGGTCGGCGGCACGCTCCAGAACGACATCCTGAAGGAGTACATCGCGCAGAAGGAATACATCTTCCCGCCTCGCCCCTCGATGCGCCTGATCACCGATCAGTTCGCCTTCTGCATGGAGCGGGTTCCGAAGTGGAACACGATCTCGATCTCGGGCTACCACATTCGCGAGGCTGGCTCGACGGCCCTCCAGGAGCTGGCCTTCACGCTGCGCGACGGCGTCGAGTACGTCGAGTACGGGATTGAGGCGGGGATGCCGGTGGACCAATTCGCGCCGCGCCTCTCCTTCTTTTTCAACTCCCACAACGACTTCTTCGAGGAGATCGCCAAGTTCCGCGCGGCGCGCCGCATCTGGGCGAAAACGATGCGGGAACGCTTCAACGCGAAGGACCCGCGCTCCTTGATGTGCCGCTTCCACACTCAAACGGCCGGCTGCTCGCTCACCGCCCAGCAGCCCTACAACAACGTCGTGCGCACGGCGATCCAGGCGCTCGCCGGCGTCCTCGGCGGCACGAACTCCCTGCACACCAACTCGCTGGACGAGACGCTGGCTCTCCCGACCGACTTCGCGGTCAAGCTCGCCCTCCGCACACAGCAGGTCATCGCGTATGAGTCGGGGGTCGCCAACACGATCGACCCCCTCGGAGGTTCCTATTTCGTGGAGGAGCTGACGACGAAAATGGAACGCGGGTGCTTCGACTATTTCCGCCGCATCGACGCCCTGGGAGGCATGGTCGAGGCGATCGAGGCCGGGTTCCCGCAGCGCGAGATCATGGACGCGGCTTACGCCTACCAGCGCGCCGTGGACGCGAAGGAAAAGATCATCGTCGGCGTCAACGATTTCACCGACACCGAGGAGCAGCCGCTCGCGATCCTCTACATCGATGACGCGGTCGAGGGTCAGCAGAAGAAGGCCGTCCAGGAACTTCGCCGATCGCGCGACGGGAAGGCCGTGTCCTCGGCGCTCCACACCCTGCGCCAGGCCTGCGCCGACGGGAAGAACGTCATGCCGCCCTTGATCGACGCGGTCAAGACCTACGCGACCGTCGGCGAGATCTCAGACGTCATGAGGGAAGTCTTCGCGACCTACCTCGAGCCCGCCGTCTTCTAGAACGTCGGCTTCCCTCGCTCGGGACCTGCGCCTGCGGCGCACCGGCGTGCGGCTCGGCCGGATGCGGCCTCGACCGCGCGCCTGGTCCCTCGCTCGCTGCGCCTCCCGCGGCGCGAGGCTCCTCCCTCGCTTCGCTCGGGAGACTCCTCACGCCGCGACCGGGGCAGAGACTACTCGGAAACACCGCAAATCGCCGCGCGCTGATACGCAACGGCGTTTTCGCCATCCTGGCCGTTCTGGCGCTGACAGTCGCGCTGTACGCGCCGATATGGCTGCGATCCGGCTTCGCTCTCTTGAGGGCGATGGCATTCGAGTCGTTGGCCTGGCTCCGGTTCCGGCACGAGATAGCCTCGTTGCTCGGACAGGTCTGGAGGGGATGGAAGGGAGGGATTCCGAAGTTCGTCTCGACGGCTCGCGCTCTCTGCTTTGCCGGGGCCGTAATCCTGCATCGCCGCCTCTCCGGTTCGGTCGAAAGGGTGTCGGTGATTGGAAGCTGGAGGTCCTGCGGGTCGGTCCGCGCCCGACTGCCGGCTTTCCGGAACTATCTCGCCCGGCGCGAGCCTTCTTCGTGATCCGATCCGAAGACCAGGAGACCCTCAAGACCCTCCGGCAGCGGGCTCGCACCGCGGGAACCGTCCCGAACCTGAAACCCCTCAGCTCCTTCGGCAAGACGACGATCTACGAGGAAGCCAACTTGGCCCCCGCCCCACCTCGGTGATCGCCGTCCGGGGCTGGGTTTCTTGACGGTCGGAAGTCGAGAAGCTATCCTTCCGCTCCCTGCGAAAGTGGCGGAACTGGTAGACGCGCAGGTTTCAGGAACCTGTGGGTAACACCGTGAGGGTTCGAGTCCCTCCTTTCGCACCAAACTCCTCCAAGCTTCTGCTGTTTCGCATGCTGGCAGGTGGGGCGCCAGCACTCCGCAAAATCCCGGACTCTTTCCGGCCCGGGTTCTTCGCTCAAACCCTCACGATTTGTGGCAGGCGGTCGAAGTGGCGATCGCGGTCGTGTAACGCGGCGTTGTGT
>JBKPBH010000060.1:0-6136 GCA_046726795.1 Acidobacteriota bacterium | reverse complement strand
ATGAAACGCCAGTTATCTCACGATCGGTCCAGCCCCCGTCGCGGCGCGGGAAGTCTCCCGAGCGGAGCGAGGGAGGAGGCCCGCGCCGCAGGAGGCGCAGCGAACGAAGGGACCAGGCGAGCGGTCGAGGCCGCACCCGGCCGAGCCGCTCGCCGGTGCGCCGAAGGCGCAGGTCCCGTAGCGAGCGAAGCCGACGGTCAGATGTTGATGGTCTGCTTGCCCTTGTAGTAGCCGCAGTGCGGGCAGACGCGGTGCGGCTGCTTCGGCTCGTGACAGTTCGGACATTCCGAGAGAGCCGGGGCCGCAAGGGCATCGTGCGCGCGCCGTTTGTCGCGGCGGGCCTTGCTGTGGCGCCGTTTGGGATTGGGCATCGTCGTCCTACACTTTCTTGAGTTGCCGCAGGGCTTCCCACCGCGGATCCGCTGATTCGACCGCACATCCGCAGTCGGCGGCGTTCCAGTCCTGTCCGCACCGGGGGCACAGGCCGCGGCAGTCCTCCCGGCAGAGTGGCTTCATGGGCACGGCCATCTGGATGCGCTCCTCCGCGATCGGCGCGACGGAGAGGACGGGGTCTTCGTAGAAGCACTCGTTCAAGTCTTCGCTCTGAAGGGCAACGTCCTCGCTTCCGGCGGGCACCCGCTTCTTGAGCACGAGGGAGAAATCCTCCAGTGCCTCAAACGGGTAGGAGGCTAGGCATCGGCTGCACTCGAGCCGTCCGCGGTAGGCGAGCCGGGCGTCGAAGAGGAAGCCCTTTTCGACGCGCGCGACTTCGCCTTCCAGGAGGACGGGAGAGATCTCGAGCAGCGGCTCGCGGTCGAGCCTCTCGATCGAGAAGAAGAGCTCGAATGCGAACGGGACCGGCTCGTCCAGAACCGCGTCGAGAGAGAGACTGTTCGTCGGTTTCATGGCAGAACCCGCTATTCTAGCCGCTCCGTCCGCACAGTCAAATCGCACGAGGCCCCGTCGTTCGGAGAGCCGGACGGCGGAAAAATCCGCTCCGAATGGAAGGGGGCGGACCCTTCGCTTCGCTCAGAGCGAAAGGCAGGAGCTGAAAGCCGAGAGCCGACAGCTGATAGCTTCTTCCAGTGAAGATCGCCATCGACGCGCGGGCGCTCCTGCCTCCGACGACCGGCATCGGCACCTACACACGAGGCATCTCCGAGGGCCTCGCGGCCCGGCCCGGCCTCGAGGTGCGCCTCTTTTTGCCGAGGCCTCTTCCGGCGCCGGACGGCGTCCGCGGAGCCGGCGTTTCCGCGGACCGGCATCCGCTCGGAATGGTCTGGGTCCAGACGACTCTGTCCCGCCGCGCCCGCGACTGGGGTGCGGAGGTCCTCCTGGCTGCACTGACAATCGGTCCGGTGCGCGGAAGCCTGCCCTTCGTGTCGGTCGTCCACGACCTGACGCCGTGGACCCACCCGGAATGGCACAGGGGCCGCACGCTCGTGGGGTTCGCGCCTCTCTGGGACTGGACGGCGGAGAGGGCTGCTCGATTGCTCTGCGTCTCGCGTGCGACGGCCCGGGAGCTCACGCAGGTCTATCCCGAGACCCGGTCGCGCATCCGGGTCGTCCCGAACGGCGTGGATTCGCATTTCACACCTCCCGGAGAGGCCGACGACCTGGCCGCGACGCGGCGACGCTATACGGGCGGCCGGAAGTTCATCCTCTACCTCGGGACTCTCGAGCCCCGAAAGAACGTCGAGACACTCGTGGCTGCCTGCGACCTGCTCTGGCGGCGCCGCCCGGCCGCGCCCGATCTCGTGCTCGCGGGAGGAGCCGGCTGGAAGACTTCGGGCCTCCACGAGCGCATTGCCGCCTCCCCGTTCCGCGACCGGATCCATCGAACGGGGTACGCCGAGCGCGCGGCGGCCCGCGAGCTGTACCGGGCGGCGGAGGTCTTCGTGTACCCGTCGCTCTCCGAGGGGTTTGGCCTCCCCGTCCTCGAGGCGATGGCATGCGGCACGCCGGTCGTCGCCTCCACCGCCGAGGCGCTCCGAGAGGTCGCCGCGGACGCCGCGCTCTTCGCCGAGCCGACGGACGCCGAGGGTTTCGCGCGCCAGATCGAGCGGCTGCTCGAGGATCGCCCGCTCGCGTCGCGACTGTCGGCCGCCGGACCGGCCCGCGCCGGGGAGTTCTCCTGGGGCGCCGCCGCGGAAGCGACCGCCGCCGTGCTCGCGGAGGCGGCTGCGGAGCGGGAATGAGAGGGAAAGCGGATTCGCCCCGCATCGGCATCGATGCCCGCAAGCTGAAGGATTACGGGATCGGGTCCTACATCCGGAATCTGCTCGAGGCGATCGGCCGGCTTCCGGGGTCGGCCGCCTACCGCTTCCGCGTCTACACCCGGCGCGCCGACGAGGAGGCCCTGCCCGAGCTGCCCGGCCACTTCGAGGTCGTCCACGACGAGTCGCCCGGGTACTCCGTCGCGGAACTGACGCGCCTGCCCTGGAAGCTTCTGCGCGACCGGCTCGACCTGTTCCATGCAACCCATTACGTCCTGCCGCCCCTCTGGAAGATGCGTGCCGTCGTGACGATCCACGACATCATCCACCTGCTCTATCCACAGTTCCTGCCCAACCGCGCCGCGCTCCTCTATGCCCGGTACATGATCCGCCGGGCCCTCACCCGCGCCGACCGCATCATTACGGTCTCCTACAACACGCGGCGCGACCTCGTGGACTATTTCCAGGTGCCTGCCGGGCGCATTGAAGTGATCTACAACGGGGTCTCGCCGCGGTTCCACCCCGGCATCCCGCCGGAAGAGAAGGCGCGGGTGGCCTCGAAGCTCAGGATTCCGATTCCCTATCTCCTCTTCCTCGGAGGCGAAAAGCCCCACAAGAACTTGCAGAACGTGGTGCGCGCGTTCGGAAAGGCGCGCCGCGAACACACTCTTCCGCACGCCCTCGTGCTCGCCGGCGCGCTGCCGGCCAACCCGGCGCGCCTGGACGCCCTGATCGCGGCGCTGGACCTGTCCGGCGCCGTCGTCCGCCCCGGAGTCATCGAGGACGAGGACCTCCCCGCCCTGTATGCCGGGGCGGAGGCCTTCCTCTACCCGACGCTCTACGAGGGCTTCGGGATTCCCGTGGTCGAGGCGATGGCCTGCGCCACGCCGGTCCTGACCTCCTCGACGTCGGCCCTGCAGGAGATCGCCGGCGGACACGCCTGCCTCGTGGACCCCATGGACGTGGACGCGATCGCGGCCGGACTCACGCTCCTCGCGACCGACGAGAAGGCCCGGGAGCGCTACGCGGCGCTCGGCCGCCAGCGCGCCCTCGATTTCTCGTGGGACAAGGCCGCCGCGAGGACGCTCGACGTCTACGCGGCCGCCCTCGGCGCCGGCGCTCGTAAAACGTGAAACGCAAAACGTAAAACGTGACAGACCTGAAGGAGCTCATCGGCGCTTCGTTTGACGTCTTACGTTTGACGTTTAACGGCTTCGGCGTGTCATGAGGACCGCGGTCGTCCACGACTGGTTGAACGGGATGCGCGGGGGCGAGAAGGTCCTCGAGGCGATGCTTCCGCTCCTGCCGGACCCGACCATCTTCACTCTCTTCCACGTACCCGGCTCCGTCTCCAGGGAAATCGAGAACCATCCGATCCGCTCCTCCTTCTTGAACCGGCTCCCCTTGGCGAGGCGTCACTACCGCCACTATCTGCCCCTCTTCGCCCGGGCCGTCGAATCCTTCGACCTGACCGGGTTCGACCTCGTCGTCTCGTCCTCCCACTGCGTGGCCAAGGGAGCGATCGCGCCGCCCGGCGTCCCGCACCTCTGCTATTGCCACACGCCCGTGCGATACGCCTACGAGCAGTTCGAGGCTTACTTTCCGGCGGGGCAGACGCGGCTGCGGACCCTGAAGGCCCTCGCGGTCGGCGGCCTTCGCCGCTGGGACCGGGCCACCGCGGACAGGCCCACTCGCTACCTGGCCAACTCCTCGGCGGTGGCCGGGCGGATCCGGCGGCACTACGGCCGGGAAGCGGCGGTCTGTCATCCGCCGGTGGACGTGGACTTCTTCCATCCCGGGCGGGAGCGGCGCGACGATTTTCTCCTGGCCGTGGGCGCTCTGGTGCCCTACAAGCGCTACGAGGAGGCGATCCTCGCGGCGCGGCGGCTCTCGCGGCCTCTGGTGATGGTGGGGCGGGGCCCTCGGGAGAAGCCTCTCCGCGCGATGGGCGACTCCTCCGTAAAGATCCTGGTGGATCTCTCGAGGGAAGAGCTCCGCGAGCTCTACCGAACCTGCGCCTTCTTCGTCCAGCCGGGCGAGGAGGACTTCGGCATCGCCTCGGTCGAGGCGATCGCCTGCGGCGCCCCGGTGGCGGCGCTGGCGCGGGGCGGGGTCACCGACATCGTCCGCGACGGCGTCAACGGCGTCCTGTATGCCCCGGAAGACCCGGGCGGCCTCGCCGGAGCCGTGGCGAGGGGGGCGGGGACGCGGTTCGATTACACTCGCCTGCGCGCCTCGGCCCTTCCGTTCGCGCGGGAACGCTTCGAGCGGGAGTTCCGCGGCGAAGTGGAGGACTTGTTTGGAAGGATGGCCGAGAGCTGAAAGCCGAACGCTGAGAGCTTCCTTCGCATGATCAGGAAGTCCTACCGCCGCATCGCGGCGCTGTTTCTCGCCTCGGACCTCGTCGCGACGCTGGCCGCTCTCGCCGCGGCCTACGTGCTTCGCTTCCGCGCTGAGATCGTGCCGGTCACCAAGGGGATCCCCGGCGCCGCGACCTATTTCCGGCTCTTCCCGCTCATCGCGGTCCTCTGGCCCATTGTTTATTACTTCTACGGCCTCTACAGCGTGCGGCGGCACCGCTCGCGGATCGAGGAGGGCTTCGCCGTGCTGGTCGCCACGGGGCTCGCCACGCTCCTGCTGACGGGGCTCGCGACCTTTTACAGGAGCTTCTCCTACTCGCGCCTCGTCCTGCTCCTCTTCTTCGCGTCCGACGTCCTGTTCGTGTTCGCGGGGAGAACGGCCATCCGGCGTTATCTCGAGGAAGCCTGGCGCCACGGGTTCGGCGTCCGGCATGTCCTCGTCGTCGGAGCCGGACGGCTGGGCCGCGCCGTCGTGGACAAACTCGCCGAACATCCGGAAGCGGGCCTGCGGGCGGTCGCGATGCTGGACGACGACCCGCGGCGGCTGGGGGACCTCCACCGCGGGATTCCGGTCGTTGGAGGGACCTCCGAGGCGGCTGCGATCGTGGAAGAGCTGCGCGTGGACACGGTCTTCCTCGCGCTCCCGCTCGAGGCCCACCGGACCATGCTCTCGGTCTTGAAAGAAGTCGGCCGGACGGTTGCGGACGTACGGGTCGTCCCGGACCTGCTCCAACACATCACCTTCCGGGCGGGCGTCGAGGATCTGGATGGCCTGCCCGTCGTGCACCTGACGCAAGTGCCGCTGACGGGCTGGATGAGCCTCGTCAAGCGGACCGTGGACGTCGCCGTCTCGAGCGCGGCCCTCGTCGCACTCTCCCCCGTTTTTGCGCTGATCGCCCTGGCGATCCGGCGAGAAGGCCCCGGGCCGGTGTTCTTCCGCCAGCGGCGTATGGGCCTGGATGGACGACCCTTCGAGATCCTGAAGTTCCGCTCGATGGTCGCCGGAGCCGAGGACGAGTCCGGTCCGACGTGGGCCAGCCCCCAGGATCCCAGGCGAACCCGAGTCGGGAGGTTCCTGAGGCGCTGGAGCCTGGACGAGCTGCCGCAGTTGATCAACGTGCTCCGCGGGGAGATGTCCCTCGTCGGGCCACGTCCCGAGCGCCCCGAGTTCGTGCGGGAGTTCAAAGAGACCTTCCCGCAGTACATGCTGCGCCACCGCGTGCGCGCCGGCATGACCGGCTGGGCGCAGGTCAACGGCTGGCGAGGCAACACCAGCATGACGAAGAGGATCGAGTACGACCTCTACTACATCGAGAACTGGACGCTGTCGCTCGACGTGAAGATCCTTCTGATGACCCTCCGCTACGGCTTCACCCACCGCAACGCCTACTGAGGAGTTGACGGCTGACGGCTGTCGGCTCTTAGCTTTTTGCTCTTGGCTCCCGTCGTCTACCCACGCCGTCGAGGCGGCCCTTGCGGCCGCCCGTCTCCCGTCCGAGTCCCGCGCCAACCCCGCATGCGAACTATGTCCGAGCTGACATACTCGAGTCAGCGGGCTAA
>JBKPBH010000059.1:0-15722 GCA_046726795.1 Acidobacteriota bacterium | reverse complement strand
TCTTCCGGCGTCGTGATCTTAAAACCGAGCCGCGAGACCGGCACGACCGCGACCGGGACCCCCAGCGCCTCGCAGAGAGCCGCCTCGTCGGTGGCCTCCAGGCCCGACTCGAGAGCCCGCGCCAGAACCTCGGCACGGAAGACTTGAGGTGTCCCCGCGGCCCAGAGCCTCGTTCGATCCTCCGTGGCGGCCACACGGCTCTTTTCGACTCTCTTCACCGTGTCGGGAATGGACGTCGCGGCGATCGCCGCGCCGATCTCCTCGGCGGCCCGCAGGACCTCGAAGGCTTCCGCGGATGTGACGAAGGGCCTGGCCGCATCGTGGATGCAGATGAGGTTCCTGCCGCCGACCCCGCAGGCCTGGAAGGCACGGCGCACGGAAGCGGCCCGCGTCGTTCCCCCTTCGACGGCCTTGACTCCTTCTCCCGCGATCGCGCGAATCTCATCGACCCGCCCGGCCGGCGCCGCGACGACGGTTCCGGCGAAGGACAGAGGCGCCATGGCTTCGAGGGTCCAGCACAGGAGCGGCCGTCCCTGGAGCGGAACCAACGCCTTCGGCTCGGCGCGCCCGAGCCGCTCGCCGCTTCCCGCAGCCGCCACGATCAGGAAGGATGCGATCCCGGACCCCTCAATCCATCCAAAATCCCAAATTGAAACCTGAAATCGTCAGACGGCCATGATCTCCTTTTCCTTGTTCTTCAGGAGCTCATCCACCTCCGCGATCTTCCGGTCGGTCAGCTTCTGGGACTCCTCGAGGCCGCGCCGCTCGTCGTCCTCGGAGATCTTCTTGTCCTTGAACATCTTCTTGATCCGGTCGTTCCCTTCATGGCGGACACGGCGGATCTCGACACGGGCCTCCTCCGCCATCTGGTGTGCCTTCTTCGCGAGATCCTTGCGCCGCTCCTCGGTCAGCGAAGGGATGGGGATCCGGACGATCTTCCCGTCCGACTGCGGATTCAGGCCAAGGTCCGACTTGCGAATCGCCCGCTCGATCTCCCCCGCCATCTTCGGATCCCAGGGCGCCGCCACGATGAGCGTGGGCTCGGGGACCGAGAGGTTGGCGACCTGGTTGATGGGGACTTCCGCTCCGTAGGCGGACACGAGGATCCCGTCGAGGATGCCGAGGTTGGCGCGACCGGTCCGGAGGGTCTTGAAACGGTCCTTCAAGTGCGCGATCGCCCCGTTCATGTGCTGTTCGACGTCTTTCAATTCCTGACGCATACGCTCACGCCTCCGCCGAAACGAGCGAGCCGATGTCTTCGCCCCGCACGACCCGTTCGATGTTTCCTCGAACTCGCAGGTTGAACACCTTGATCGGGATCCCGTTGTCCATGCACAGCGCGATGGCGGCCGCGTCCATGATCTGGAGGCCCCGCTCCAATGCCTGCCGGTAGGACAGGTTCTTCAAGAACTTCGCCTCGCGCTCGACCTCTGGGTTCGCGTCGTAGACGCCGTCCACCCGGGTCGCCTTCAGCAGCACGTCGGCCTTGATCTCGTTGGCGCGCAGCGCGGCCGCCGAGTCGGTCGTGAAGAAGGGATTACCGGTGCCCCCGGCGAAGAGGACGACCCGCCCCTTCTCGAGGTGCCGGATCGCGCGGCGTCGGATGAACGGCTCGGCGATCTGCCTGACCTCGACCGCCGATTGGAGCCGCGTGCGGACGCCGCGTTTCTCCAAGGCGTCCTGGAGCGCCAGCCCGTTGATGACGGTCGCCAAGAGGCCCATGTGGTCTCCGGCGACGCGGTCGATTCCCTGCGCCGCCGCTGAGACGCCTCGGATGATGTTGCCGCCGCCGACGACGACCGCGATCTCGACTCCGAGCGCATGGACGCCCCGGATCTCGTCGGCCATCCTCGCCACGACCTCCGGCGAAATGCCGTACTTCTGCTCCCCCATCAACGCTTCCCCGGAGAGCTTCAGGAGGACGCGCTTGTAGACGGGAGCGTCGCTCATCGGCGCGGCTAGGTGGGCTGCTCGTCGCCGGGCCGCGCGTCGGGGCGGCCGAAGCTCTCGCCCAGCTTGAAGCGGACGAAGCGCAGCGCGAGCGCTTCTTTTCCACCCCGCTCGACAATGATCTGTCCGACGGTTTTCTCGGGGTCCTTGACAAAGGCCTGCTCCGTCAGGACCGTCTCCTGATAGAACTTCTCCACCTTTCCCTCGGCGATCCGCTCGACGACCTGCGGAGGCTTGCCCGCTTGCAGGGCCTGCGCGCGTGCGATCTCGCGCTCCGCCGCCAGCATCTCGGGAGTCACCTCAGACCGCGAGGCGAACCGGGGGTCCGACGCCGCGATGTGCATCGCCAGGTCCTTGCCGAGGGCCTCGTCGCCGGCGCAGAGTCCGACGAGGACGCCAATGCGGCCCTGCCCGTGGACATAACTCGCGAACCGCTCCCCGGGGCGCGGGGCGAGCCGTGCGAAGCGGCGGACCCCGATGTTCTCGCCAAGCCTGGCGACGGCGTGCGTGATCGCTTCCGACACGGTCTCGGTCGCCTGGTGGGGAGCCGGGAGGGCGGCGAGCGCCACGGGATCGCCCGCGCGCGTCTCCCCGAACGCCGCATGTGCGGCGACCAGGTCCGCCAGGCCCTCGGCGAGGGACCGGAAGTCCGCGGTGCGTGCGACGAAGTCGGTCTCGCAGTTGACCTCGACCAGCACGGCCGCTCCCGGAGTCACTCGCGCGATCACGAGTCCCTCCGAGGTCGCCCGGTCCGCCTTGCGCGCGGCCGAGGCGAGGCCGCGTTTCCTCAGGATCTTGCGCGCCTCCTCGAAGTCCCCGCCGGCTTCGACCAGCGCCTTCTTGCAGTCCATCATCCCGACGCCGGTCTCGGCGCGCAGATCGGCCACGGCTTTCGACGAGATTCCCATGGTTTCTTCCATCCTAACCTGTGCCAGACGAAACCGCTCTCGAACGAGGAGCGGTTGAGAGTCGAAAGTTCAAAGCCGACGAGAGCGGGGTCGCGCGACCCGTGACTCTCAACCCTCGACTCTCAAGGTCTTACGAGGCGACGTCCGTCACGACCGCGGTCGTCGAGAGCTCCGGAGTGCGCGGCCGCGACTCCTCGTCCGCCTCGCTCGTGCCGCTGCGTTCCTCGTGGGCGTGCAGCCCCTCCAACACGGCATCCGAGACGCGCGAGGTGAAGAGCCGGATCGCGCGGATGGCGTCGTCGTTGCCTGGAATCACGTGATCGATCACGTCCGGATCGCAATTGGTGTCCACCACCGCGACGACCGGGATGCCGAGGATGTTCGCCTCCTTGACGGCGATGTACTCCTGCTTCGGGTCGATGACGAACAGCGCGTCGGGCAGCTCGTCCATCTCCTTGATCCCGGTCAGATTCTTCTCGAGCTTTTCCTTCTCCCGCTCCAACCGCAGCCGCTCTTTCTTCGTCAGGTTCTCGTTGTCCTCCTGGGCGAGAACCCCTTCGATCTCCTTCAAGCGGTGGATGGACTTGCGGATCGTCGAAAAGTTGGTCAGCGTGCCGCCGAGCCACCGGGTGTTCACGTAGAACATCCCGCAGCGGTTGGCCTCCTCGTAGATTGCATCTTGCGCCTGGCGCTTGGTCCCCACGAACAGGAGGTTCTTCCCCTGGGCCGCCAGGTCCGTCACGAATTTCGAGGCTTCCTTGAACTGCTTGAGCGTCTTCTGAAGGTCGATGATGTAGATGCCGTTGCGCTTGCCGAAGATGAACTTCTTCATCTTGGGATTCCAGCGCTTGGTCTGATGACCAAAGTGGACGCCAGCCTCGAGCAGTTCCTTCATCGAAATAGATGCCAGGTCACACCTCCTTAAAGTTATTAGTCTTCAGTTATCAGTTGTCAGTCCAGGCACCGGAGCACGCCCCCGGCAAACTGAAAACTGAGAATTGAATACGGACAACTTCAATTATCTCTTGCTGAACTGGAAGCGGGCCCGCGCGCCGCGCTGCCCGTACTTCTTGCGTTCTTTCATCCGGGGATCGCGGGTCAGGAAGCCCTCTTTCTTGAGCTTCTTGCGCAGCTCCGCGTTGTACTCCGTGAGCGCCCGCGCGATGCCGTGGCGGATGGCCCCGGCCTGTCCCGACGGCCCTCCCCCGTTGACGGTCACATGGATGTCGAACCGCTCCGCCGTCTCCGTCGAGAGCAGCGGCTGCTTGATGACCATCTTCAGGACGTTGTTGGGGAAGTAATCGTCCAGGGAGCGCTTGTTGACCGTGATGGAACCGGAGCCGGGAACGAGCCGGACGCGCGCCATCGAGGTCTTCCGCCGTCCGGTGGACCGATGCTGAATTTCGACCGCCAAATCTCCTCCTCGATCAGCTCGAATGCGCGGCCCGCTGCACGGGAAGCGTCAGAACGCGGGGTTTCTGTGCCTCGTGGGGGTGGGAAGGCCCGCGGTAGACCTTGAGCTTCTTCAATTGGCGGCGGCCGAGCTTCGACTTGGGCAGCATGCCCCGCACGGCTTCCTCGATGAGTCTCTCGGGGTGCTTTGCGGCCAGGTCTTTCGCGGCCACCGACTTTAACCCGCCGGGGTAGCCGGTGTGACGGTGGTACATCTTCTCCTCGCCCTTGCGCCCCGTCAGAAGCACTCTCTCGGCGTTGGTGATGACGACGAAGTCCCCGGTATCCCTGTAGGGAAGGTAGTGAGGCCGATGCTTGCCGCAGAGCACGCGCGCGACCCGGCTCGCCAGGCGGCCCAGGACCTTGTTGGACGCGTCCACGACCCACCACTCCTGGTGGATCTCCCCGTGCAAAGCCGCAGATGTCCCCGACTTCATGAAAACCCAGACTCCTTAACTCAATGAATCCGGCGCCGGAGCCTCAGGCAGGCCCGTCCGGAAGCCCTTTTCGAGGGCGCGTAAGGATACGCAGGCGATGGGACACTGTCAAGGAAAGACGGGCCTGTCGGCCGCTGTCTTTCGCTTCGTGAGCGGCGGCCGAGAGAGCTCAAGGACCGATGCCTGAGCCCCTGGGGAGCAGCGAGCACGGTTGAAAAAGCGCCTCGTTTATCCTGTGGCGAATGCGGCCCGATTCCGGCGCTCGGCTCTTGGACGGCGCCTCCCTGGCCCGGAGGCTGCGCGAGCAGATCCGCGGCCAGGTGCGCGAGGCGGCCTTACGCGGCTCTCCCCCTTCGCTGCGGGTTATCCTCGTCGGCGAGGATCCCGCCTCCGTCGCCTACGTCGCCTCCAAGACGCGGGCCGCGCACGAAGCCGGCTGCCTCTCCGAGACAGTGCGGCTCCCCGCATCGACGCCGCCCGAGCGGCTGCTCGAGGAGGTCGAGCGCGCCAACCGTGACGAGGGGGTCGACGGGCTCCTCGTCCAGCTTCCTCTTCCACCCGGCCACGACGCCCGAAAGGTGTCTGACGCCCTCGACCCGAGCAAAGACGTGGATGGGCTGCACCCCGAGAACGTCGGTCTCCTCGCCCAGGGACGCCCCAGATTCACGCCCTGCACAGCCGCCGGGATCCTGGTCCTGCTCGACGCCTACGAGGTCCCCATCGAGGGTGCCGCCGCGATCGTCCTCGGCCGCAGCGAGATCGTCGGGAAGCCGGTCGCTCAGCTCCTGACTTCCCGTAACGCGACCGTGACTCTCTGTCACTCGCGCACGAGGAACATTGCGGAGGTGTGCCGCCGGGGCGACATCCTCGTGGCCGCCATCGGACGGGCCGCGTTCGTGACGCGTGACTTCGTCCGCCCGGGCGCGGCGGTGGTGGACGTCGGAATCACCCGGCTGGACTCGGTCGAGGACGCTCCGCCGCACCTGCGCGGATCCGCGCGCCTGCGGGAGGCCATCGCCGCGAAAGGCCGCGCCCTCGTCGGCGACGTGGACTTCGACGCGGTCTCCGAAGTCGCCGGCTGGATCACTCCGGTCCCCGGTGGTGTGGGGCCGCTGACGATCGCCATGCTCCTGCAGAACACGGTGATGGCCGCGGCCTTGCGACGGGGCGGTTGAAGTGGTGGCGCCGCTCCGGCGACGCCACTGCGGACTGGTCAGGGGGGCGCTACGCCGGGAGCGAAGGGCGGCGGCTCCCGTTTCAGGAATTCCGCGAGCTCCCTGCGTGCGACGGAGGCCAGCGGATGACCCGTGGCCTGGTAAGCATGGGCCCGCTGTTGGAGGATGGGCGTCCGCCACGGGACGTTCGGCTCCATCTCCTGGACGGTCGCGGCGTACCGGGAAACGTCGATGCGCGAGGCGAGCTCCAGACGCACGAGGAGCCTCTCCTCGTTCAAGAGCGCCACGGCGAAGGGGTGCGCGAGCGCGTCGTCTAAGCGAGCAGCCAGGGCCGCGTCCTTGGACGCCAGGTCGAGGACGATCGCGAAAGCGTTCTTCACGAGGATCGCGAGGGGCCAGGGGTCCTCGCGGTAAAGAACGAAGCCCCGCTCCAGAGCCTGCGCGGCCTCCTGGAAGCGGCCCTGCCGCCAGCGCAGTCTCGCCGTCAGCATCTCGGCCTCGACGGGGTGCGGCTTCTGCAGCCGGGCGATGTAGACCGAGGCGAGCTCATCTCCCCCCTGTGCCAGCGCTTCGGCCAGGACCGTTTCCTCGACCGACCCGACCGGCTCCCAGGGCTGAGCCCGCCAGTTGGTCAGGACGGCTTCGGGCCTGGCCTCGAGGAAGCTGCGTTGCGCCAGGGTCATCCGCAGCTCCTCGACGGCTGCGTCCGGACGCACGACGGGCTTGGCCGCCGTGGCCGTCGCGGCCGACACGCGCCAGCGGTTGACCGCCGTCCAGTCCACGTCCCCCGAGACCCGGGGAGTGTCTTCCTGCCGCGCGCGGGCGACCCGGCGCATCTCGTTGACGTCGAAGTAGCTGTCGCGGCCGAGGCTGCGGGCAAAGGCGAACTCCACGACGTTCCTGTCGTCGCTGTTCTTCGCAATCTCGCCCCGACCGGCGAGCGAGCGCGACAGCGACGAGCGCGCGACGTAATGCGAAAGGAAACCCTCGAGCCCTCTGGCCCGCCAGGCCCTCTCCATCGCGCCCGCGAGCGGCTCCTGCGATAGCCGCTGGCGCAGCCGGGCGGCGTCGTAGACCACCGGCTCGGCGGTCGAGGCGAGGATCAGGTCGTCCTGCTTGGTGCACCAGGTCTCGACTTCCGGGAAGGCCGCGCCGATCGTCGCGTACACGGTCCGCACGGTTCCACTGTCCACCTCGTAGGCCTGGAGCCACTGCAGGAAGATCCCGCCTGGCGCCAGACGCGAGCGCACGACGTGGTAGTAGTCTTCGGTGAAGAGACTCGAGATGCCGGCCCGATACGGGTTCGAGGGCTCGGAAAAGATCACGTCGTACTTGTCTCGCGAGGTCAGCAGCCATTCGCGGGCGTCCCCGATATCGATCCGGACCTTCGGGTTGTGGAGGACGTCGCCGTTGACCGGCGCGCAGTCTTCGGCCACGCGCAGGATGGCGGGCTCGAGCTCCACGACGTCCACACGCTCGATCGAGGGCACCGCCGCGAGCCATCCAGCCGTCGAGCCCGTGCCGAGGCCGATGACGAGCGCGCGCCGCGGATTGACGTGCAGGGCGGTTCCGATCAGCCCGCCCATGACCTGGGTGGCCGCGTCGCCGCGGGAGCTCCCGTCGATCTTGCCCGAGATCACGAAGGCGTAGCCGTCGCTCGCCTTCCGAAGCGCCACGCTCGATTCGACGCCGTCCTGCTGCCAAGCCACGTCTCGGCGACGGCCACGCAGCCAATCGCGCACGGCGTTGGGCGAGGCCTTGCCGAATTCCACCCGCCCCGCCCCGATCGGGCTGTGCCGCCAGGCGCCGGTCGGCCCTCGCGCCGTCAGCAGCACCAGACTCGCCGCCACCGCGGCGGCCGGCGTCCAGGCACGCCAGCTCTCGCCCGAGGGCCTTCCCGAGAAAAGGAGCGCCAGGAGTCCGAGCCCGGAGAGCAGGCACACGACGAAAAACCAGGTCCCTGTCGCCGAGAGGAGCGGCAGCAGACCAAACCCGCCGGCTAGAGAGCCGGCAATGCCACCCGCCGTGTTCCAGGCGTATGCCAGGCCGACGTCCGAGCCTACGCGCTCGCGCCCGCGGCCGAGCAGCGCGATGAGCAGGGGGAACTGCAGACCGGCCACGAAGGCGGCCGGGAAGACGACGATCCCGGCGACGAGCGACCATCCAGCGACATAGCCCGCGAATCCGAAGGCTCCGAACGTTCGCAGGAGGACCGCCAGAACCGCGATTCGGTCTCCCAGGGCATACGGCAGGGCGAGAAAGAGGGCCTCGAGGGCGCAGGTCGCCGCGAAACCCGCAAGCGTGGCGGGCAGGCGACTGCCCGAGAGCCAGTAGGCGGCCGAGCCGGCTCCGATTCCGGCGAGCGCGACGGCCAGGATCAAGCCAAACGTGTAGGTCGACCCGCCCAGGAGCGGAGCGAGCATCCGGTACCAGACGAGCTCCATCAGGAAAAACGCGAACCCCACGACGGCCGACGCGGCGAGCACGAACCCGCGAGGAGGCAGCGCCGCGGTGTGCGCAGCGGAGTGCGGCGCAGTCTCCGGCTCTTCCCGTTGCCGCTTCTGCTTTGCCGGGCGCTTCTCCTTCTGCGCCTCGCTGGAACCTGCAACCCCGAGCCTGGAACCTCGATCTTCGGCCGCGGCTGGCGCGGAAAGCCGGATCGCCGCGAGCCCGACGAGGGCGTTGACCGCGCAGGCAGTCCAGAGGGTCAGGCGCGTGCCGAGAGACTCGAGCAGGAGGAAGTTCGAGAGGATCGTCCCGGCGACGGCCCCGAGCGTGTTCGACCCGTAGAGGATCGCGAGAAATCGGCGGCGGGAGTCTTCGTCGGTCTCGACGGCGCGTGTCGCGGCGGGCAGCGTACCTCCCATGAGCACCGTCGGAACGGAGAGCACGAGCGCGGAAAGAAAAAGCCTCGCGAGCGTCCCGGCGACGATCCCCAGCCGCTGCGTGCCGCCGAGCGCCAGGTAAATCAGCCGGACCAGGGAGACTAAGAGCGGCGTGAGCGCCGCGGAGGCGGCGATGGCGAGCTCCAGCCGGCCGTAAAAGGCGAGCGGCCGGGTGGAGGCGTCCGCGCGGCGCCCGAGCAGCCACCCTCCGACCCCCAGGCCCCCCATGAAGATCGCCAGCACGGCCGCCGACGCCGCGGTTGAGAACCCGAAGACCAGGCGCAGCTCCCGCATCCAGGCGACCTGGTAGATCAGGGCTGTCATCCCCGATGCGAAGAGAAGCGCAGTGACCCGTAAGACTCGTCCTTTCATGGGATTGCCGAAAGTACCACACCGAAATTCAGGGATTGACGATCGACGGATTGACGATCGGGGGCGTGCTTCTCGAGGCGCTTCGAGGGCGTTCTTTTTCAATCCTCAATCTTTCAATCTTTCAGCCTTCGATTGTTCTTGACTCTACGAAAAACTTCGTACTAGCTTCTTCGTATGAAGACTCGAGAGCGCCGATGAGGATCCGAAAGAAGCCGCCCGCACCGCGCCCCACCGAAGGGGAGCTCGAGATCCTGAGAGTCCTCTGGGAACGCGGGCCGAGCACGGTGCGCGAGGTCCACGAGGCGCTCGAAGCGGGCCGCCGGACAGGCTACACGACGGTTCTGAAGTTGCTTCAGATCATGACCGAGAAGGGGCTCGTCCAGCGCGACGAGAGCGAGCGGGCTCACGTCTATGAGACGAGAGCGCCTCGCGAAGACACGCAGAGGCAACTCGTCGGCGACCTGCTCGAGCGGGCGTTCTCGGGGTCCGCCTCGGCACTCGTCCTGCGCGCCCTGTCTTCGAAGAAGACTTCCCCGGAGGAGATCGCCCGAATCCGGAAGGTTCTCGACGAGATGGAGGGAGGCGGCAGATGACGGATCTTGGATCTCTCCTCGCCGATCCGCTCTTCCAGAGACTGGGCTGGACTCTGGCCGCCTTTCTCTTGCAGGGGACGCTCGTGGCGGCCCTTCTGGCCTGCATCAACGCGCTCGCCCGCGGGCGTCGGCCCGAGATCCGCTACGGCGCGGCCTGCGGCGCGCTGGTCTTGATGGCGGCTCTTCCGATCGCGACGTTCCTCGACCATGGACCTGGCCCGGTCGCCCCCGGGCGGGCCGCCCGGGCCGGCGCAGCGGATTCCCCGGCGGAGACTTCGGCCGCGCGCCCGCGAGTCGCGTCCGGAGAAGACTCCGCGGCCTCGCTCGTCGCCCGCACGATTCGGGCCACCGCGTCGTCGCTCACTCCCTGGCTGGTCCCGGCCTGGATCGCCGGCGTGTTGTTCCTGTCGCTCCGATTCCTCGCGGGGTGTGCGGCGGCGCGGAGACTCCGCTGCCACGGCATAGCGGACGCGCCCGCGGCCCTCCGAGCGACTCTCGAACGCGTGGCGGGCAGGGTCCGGCTCTCGCGACCGGTTCTGCTTCTGCGATCCGCCAGAGTCGTCATTCCCACAACTCTCGGAGCCTTCCGGCCGGCCATCCTGCTTCCGGTCTCGGCTCTGACCGGTCTTTCCCCGGAGGCGCTCGAAGCCGTCCTGGCGCACGAACTTGCGCACATCCGGCGCCACGACTACCTGGTCAACCTCCTCCAGACCGCCGTCGAGACGCTCCTCTTCTACCATCCGGCCGTCTGGTGGGCTTCGCACCGGATTCGCGTGGAACGGGAGAACTGCTGTGACGACCTCGCGGTCCAGGCGACCGGGGACGTCCGGGCGTACGCCCGCGCGCTCGTGGGACTCGAAGAGATGCGCTCGGCGCCGACGCCGCTCGCCGTCGCAGCCAACGGAGGGACTCTCTGGAACCGCGTGCAACGGCTCGTTCCGGCTCCTGCCTCTCCCGCCGAGGGAGCCTCGCGCTGGCTGGCGGCGGTTCTGGCGCTCGCGACAGTCGGCACGCTCGGAGCGGTCGCGCGGATCTCCGCCCTCGGAGAGCCTTCGGCGGACAGGTCTCCCTTCCAGACAGGGACATCCTGTCCCGCGCGGGACCGTGGCGGCGCTCCACGCGCCGCGCTCGCGGGGGTCGGTGGCGGAGTCGAAGGAGGAACGGGTGGCGGTGTCTCGGGCGGAGTCGCCGGAGGCGTTCGCGGCGCCGTCGCGGGCGGTGTGGCGGGAGGCGTCGCGCGCGGCACGTCGGACGGTGTGGCGGGGGGTGTCGGCGGCGGCGTCGCGGGCGGCGTTCCCGAGGCAATCGACGGCGGTCCGGACGAGGACGCCGAGGAGGAAACGAAGGAGGACGTCCCCCCGAAAGAAGGGAGCAACGGCGGCGACGGCCGCCTTTCGGCCGAGGATCTCGCCGAATTGAGAGCTCACGGCGTGACTCCCGAGCTTCTCGGATCGCTCGCCGCGCTCGGCTACAAGCGCGCGACCGTGGACGACCTCGTTTCGGTCCGGGTCCACGGCGTGACTCCCGAATACATTTCCGAGATGGATCGGATTCTCGGCAGGCTGTCGCTCGACGAGCTCGTGTCGCTCAAGATTCACGGCGTCACGGCCGACTTCGTGGGCGGCTTCCGCGCGGCGGGGTACGAGGGTCTCTCCGCCGACGAGGCCCTTTCGCTTCGGATCCATGGCGTCTCGCCGGAGGCGGCCACGGAATGGACGAAGATCCTGCCGCGGCGCCCCGGCCTGGACGAAATCCTCTCGGCCAGAATCCACGGCGTCACCCCGGAGTTTGCCCGCGAGACCCGCTCCCTCGGATTCGAGGCCGACCTCGACACGCTCGTCGGCGTTCGGATCCACGGCGTCACGGCCGAGTTCATCAAGGAGATCCAATCGCTCGGATACAAGAGCGTCTCGCTCGACGAGCTGACCTCGCTGCGCATCCATGGCGTCACGCCCGAGTTCATCCGCAAGGCCAACCGGTCCGGGAACTTGCGACTCTCGATCGATGAGCTCCTGGACCTTCGAATTCACGGGAGGACCAGATGAAGAACCCCCGTTGCGCGCTCCTCGCCCTGCTGGCTTCGCTCTGCCTGACGGCCTCCGCGTCCACGCGAGCGGAATCGGCCGAGGGCCGGTGGCTGCTCGACTTCGACCGCCAGGACGGCCGCGTGCAGCTGACCATGAAGCGCACGACCTCTCACGGGCACTCGAACAACTCCAGCTCCTATTCGGTGGAGGACTTCCGCGGGCTGTCGCTGCCAGCGCGAGGCGGCACGGTCGCAGCCCGGTTCGAGATGGTGCGCGACGCCGGGACCATCCGTTTCGAAGGGCAGCTCGACGAATCGGGCGGCTCGGGGCGCTTCCAGTTCGCCGCAAACCCGGACTTCGAAGCCTTCTGGAGGGCCGGCGGCCACGGTGCCCTCTCGACCGACGAGGCCTACGCCTTCACGATGCACGACGTCAGCCGGAAATTTCTGGACGACCTCCGGTCTCTCGGCTATGAGCGCCTGTCGGCCGAGAGGCTGATCTCGATGCGCATCCACGGCGCCACAGCCGAATTCATCCGCGACCTGAAGTCTTTGGGCTACGACCACGTCCCGGTCGATGACCTGGTCTCGATGCGCATCCACGGCGCCACACCGGAGTTCGTGCGCGACCTGAAGTCTTTGGGCTACGACCGCGTCCCGGTCGATGGCCTGGTCTCGATGCGCATCCACGGCGCCACGCCGGAATTCGTGCGCGACCTGAAGTCTTTGGGCTACGACCGCGTCCCGGTCGATGGCCTGGTCTCGATGCGCATCCACGGCGCCACGCCGGAGTTCGTGCGCGATCTGAAGTCCCTCGGATACGACCACATCCCGGTGGACAGCCTCGTCTCCATGAGGATCCACGGCGTTTCGCCAGATTATGTCCGCCAGCTCCAGGAGCTCGGTTTCCATCACATCCCCGTCGACTCGCTTGTCTCCATGCGCATCCACGGCGTCTCGATCGCTTACGCCAAGAGCATGAAGGAGCGCTACAGCGACATCTCGGCCGACGAGCTCGTGAACAGGAGGATTCACGGGGGCCGGTAGCTCGCGATACGGGATTCGGACTCGCGCCTTCTGACTCTCCCCGCCTCCGGGTTCTCGTCGGAGACGCCCAGCGCCCCGCTGGCGTGTTTCTTGCTCGTTTTCCAGTTGTCTGTTCGGGAGGCCCCTATGAAAACGGTAGTCGGGATTTTCGGCTCTTCCTCTGCGGCGGACGCGGCCGCCGCGAATCTCGTCAACGCGGGCGTGCCGCCGGCCAGGATCCGACAGTTGACGCCTGGCAGCTCCGAGCGTCAGATCCATACCGGAATCCCAACGTCGGAAACCGAGCAGTCCGGAATGGGCAGCGTGGTCGGAGGTGTCGTCGGCGGCGTGGTCGGGGTCACGGCGGTCCTCGCTATCGAGGCCATACTGCGCGGAAGCATGGGAGCGTTGACGACCGCGAACTTCCTCATCGCGGCGCTGGGCGCCGTGGCCGGGGCCGCAATCGGAGCCTTCGCGGGAGGAGCCCTCGAGGACAGGCTGTCGCCCGGCCTCCCCAAGGACGAGATCTATTTCTATGAAGAGGCGCTGCGGCGAGGCCGTTCCGTGGTCTTCGTCTTCGCTTCCAACAGCCGTCAGGAAGAGATCGCGCGGCGCACCCTCGGCCGCGCGGGCGCCGACAGCCTCGACGCCGGCGACGAGAGCTGGCGCGTCGGATTGCAGGCCCCTAACGGCGTCCACCGAGCGTCGGGCCATCGCGCCAGCTAAAGTCGCGGCGCGAGCCTCCTCCTTCGCTTCGCTCGGGAGACTTCTCGCGCCCCGCGAACTGGGGTCTCGGTGCCGCGAAAATACGTAGTCCCCACTGGCCTGCTTCTTGCTCGAAAAATAGCGAATCTACGACCGGTTCCGGTCTTCGGGGTGGCTTTATGGCCAGTTCGTTCTCGGATGCGTGCGCGCGTTCGCCAACGTGGCCTTGGGGGCGAGCTGGAAGAAAGGAGGAGAGATGGCGGGCGAGTTGAATGGAAAGAGAGTCGCGATCGTGGTCGCGAATGGATTCGAACAGGTGGAAATGACCGATCCGCGCAAGGCCTTGGACCAAGCGGGGGCGCAGACGGACCTGGTCTCGCCTGAAGAGGGGAAGGTCAAGGGCTGGCAGCACACCCGCTGGGGAGACGAGTTCGACGTGGACGTGTCTCTGGACGACGCGGACCCGTCTGACTACGACGCGCTGCTCCTGCCGGGCGGCGTGATGAACCCCGACAAGCTGCGAATGAACGAGAAAGCGGTCCGCTTCGTCAAGTCCTTCTTCGACTCGCGTAAACCCGTGGCCGCGATTTGCCACGGACCCTGGACTCTGATCGAAGCGGGAGTCGTGAAGGGGCGCAAGGTGACCTCCTGGCCGTCCATCCGGACCGATCTGAAGAACGCGGGGGCCAACTGGGTGGACCGCGACGTCGTGGTGGACAGCGGTCTGGTGACGAGCCGCAAGCCCGACGATATCCCGGCGTTCAACGAAAAGATGATCGAAGAGTTCCAGGAGGGCCGGCACCGACAGCGCCCCGCGGTGTAATCCCTGGTCCGGATCTTGCTCGTTCTCTATTCGATCAGAGATTGTCCTGTCGCGCTGGGGAGCGGACGGAAATGAAACTCTTTCCAGACTCGAATTCGACACGGACGGGCAGGCCCGGAGCCGCTCTGCTGGGAGGCATCGGGATCGGAGCCGCGCTGATGTATCTGCTCGATCCGGACCGCGGGCGGCGGCGCCGGGCGCTCATCCGCGACAAGGCCGCTCACTTAGTGCACATCGCGTCCAACCGGCTCGGCGCGCGCTCGCGCGACCTGCGCAACCGCGCGCAGGGCTTGGCGGCGCAGGTCCTGACCGGCGAGCCGTCTTCGTCCGCGGACGATGTCCTGGAGGCCCGCATCCGCAGCGAGATCGGACACGTGACGCGCAACCCCGGCGCGATCCAGGTCTTCGCCCGAAGAGGGTGCGTGACGCTCGCGGGACCGGTCCTTTCGAGCGAGAAGGCCGGGCTCATCGCCCGGGTTCAGGGGATTCCCGGGATCGAGGCGGTCGAGGATCGCCTCGAGCCGCACGACAGTCCCGGCGACATCCCGGCGCTCCAGGGGGCGAAGGGACCGCGGAGTAAGGCCGAGCGCGGCGCCGGCCGATTCGAATAGGACAACGCATGACGATACCGGGAGGACGGCATGTCGCCGCCGACCGGAGGAACCATTTCAAAGGAGGTTTTCATGGCACGCACTGTCACAGAACGCCCGAGAGTCCTGTCGGCGTCCACGCTCAAGAACGAGAAGGTCGTCAACGCCGCCGGCGAAACCCTCGGGAAGATCGAGGATTACATGATCGACATCGAGAGCGGACGCGTCGCCTATTGCGTTCTCTCCTTCGGAGGATTTCTCGGGATGGGCGACAAGCTATTCGCGGTTCCCTGGAATGCGATGACGCTCGATACGGAGAACAAATGCTTCATCCTGAACGCGGACAAGGAGCGCCTGAAGAACGCGCCGGGGTTCGACAAGGACAACTGGCCCGACATGACGGATCTCGAATGGGGCACCCGCGTGTACACGTTCTACAACGTCAGGCCCTACTGGGAGTGAGACCGCCGGCTTGGAGGTGACGACATGGAAACGATGGTGGAGGTGACGCGGGTCACGCCCGAAGAAGTCAAAGAGAGGATGGACCGCGGCGAGAAGTTCAGCTTCGTGGACTCGCGCAACCCGAAGGCCTGGGCGGAATCGAAGGTCAAGCTGCCGGGTGCCGTGAGAATCCCGGCCGAGGAGGCGGAAAAGCACGTCGGGGATCTGCCGCAGGACCGGACGATCATCACGTACTGCACCTGAAAGAACGAGGGTTCGAGCGCCCGTGTGGCGCAGACGCTTCTCGAGAAGGGATTCCACAATGTGCATCCGCTCTAC
>JBKPBH010000058.1:0-15637 GCA_046726795.1 Acidobacteriota bacterium | reverse complement strand
ACTGGCGTGTTTTGAAACGCGGCGAAGCGCCATTCGCCGACGCGTCTCACGGCGACGAGCGTCTGGATGAAGGCCCGTCCCCGTGAAGGCGCTGATTTCCCTGGCATCAGGGTTCCGCCGAGCGCGTGCACCAGGGCGACGTCGGCGCTCAGGAACCGAACCTTCTTGACCCGGCCGACGAGGCGCGTTCCCTTGAGGTATGTGTCGAAGAGCCGCTGATGAAATGGAGCGATCTCCTGCCGTCCCGTCAGGTGCGTCCCATCGAACCCGATGAGATCGCCGTCCTCGGCAAATGGATCGGCGAAGACTTCTCCGCTCCCCGCGTTCCAGCCATCCAACAATTGCTGATAGAGGGCGCGGACGGCGGTCTCTTCGTTGAAGCCCGATTCGATCCGATGAGCGGTCTGAGTACTCATGACAGTCTCCTGGCTCGTCCTGGCCACCGTCAGCTTGCCGCCTCCACGAGCTCGGGGATCTCGGGCTCCGTCTCCCCGGCGCCGGCCGGAGCCTCTGCTTTGTGAGTCCGCGCGACGAGCATGTAGATCGACGGCACGACGAAGAGAGTGAAGGCCGAGCCGATGATCATGCCGGTCACCAGCATCATTCCGATCGAGTTGCGAGCCCCGGCTCCCGGACCGCGCGCGAAGATGAGCGGGAGATGACCCATGACCGTGGCCGCGGTCGTCATGAGGATCGGCCGCAGCCGCGTGCTCGCCGCTTCGATGACGGCATGAAGCTTGTCGGTTCCCTTCTCCTGGAGCTTGTTGGCGAACTCCACGATCAGGATCCCGTTCTTCGAAACGAGCCCGACGAGTGTGATCAAACCGACCTGGCTGAAGATGTTCAAGGTCGTCAGGCCGAGAAAGGAGAAGAGCAGCGCGCCCGAGAGAGCGAGCGGAACCGAGCCCGCCAAGATGATGAAGGGATCGCGGAAGCTCTCGAACTGGGCGGCCAGCACCAGGTAGATCAGAATTCCCGAGAGAAGGAACGTGCCGAGGAACTTGCCCCCCTCGGTCCGCAGCTGACGCGATTCGCCGGCGTAGTCGACGGTGAAGCCCTTCGGCAGGCTGCGTGCGGCCTCGTCCTCGAGGGTCTTGAGCGCCCTGTCGAGCGAGACGCCGGGCGGGATCACGCCCTGGATGCGCACGGCATTCAACTGCTGGAAGCGCTTCAACTCTCGCGGCTCAGTCGTCGTCTTCAGGGTGGCGAAGGTCGACAGCGGCACGAGCTTGCCCCCGGCGCCCTTGACGTGGATCTGCTCGAGCTGATCCGGCGTCAGGCGCTCGGCGCGCTTGATCTGGGGGATGACCTTGTAGCTGCGCCCCTGGATGCTGAAGCGGTTGACGTAGTCCCCGCCGAGCATCGTCGAGAGGTCCTTGCCGGCCTCGCTCAAGTCCACTCCCTGGGACCGGAGCTTGTCCCGGTCGAACACGACCTCGGCCTGGGGCTGGTCGAACTTCAGGTCGGAATCGGCGAACATAAAGAGACCGCTGGCGAACGCCTTTCCGACGAGCTGGTTGGCGAACTCGGTCAGCCGTTCCGGCTCGGCGGTCGACGCGATGACGAAGTCCACCGGGTAGTCTCCGCCCCCCGGCAGAGAGGGCGGAATGAGCGAGATCACGCGCACGCCCGAGATCTTCGACAGCCCGACGGCGGCCTCCACCTGAAGCTGTTCCGTGGTCTTCTTGCGTTGACTCCAGGGCTTGGTGACCATGCCGCCGAAGCCCCCCGACGGCGATGTGATCTGGAAGATACTCTCGGCCTCGGGGAACGACCGGTAGACGTCGTGGACCTGGGACGAGAACATCTTCGTCTGTTCGATGGTCGCGTTGGGCGCCGCCTGGATGAGCCCGAACACCACGCTCTGGTCCTCCTTGGGCGCCAACTCTTTCTGCGAGAACATGTAGAACGGGACGATCAGCAGGGCGACGATCGCCCACAGGGCGAAGACGACCGGCCGGTAGTTCAGCGTTCCGGTCAACAGGCGCGTATAGGTGCTCCGAACGCTTTCGAAGCGGCGGTTGACCCAGCCGGCGAAGCCGCGCTCGGTGTCCCCGGCGCGCAGCAGTTTCGAGCTCATCATCGGGGAAAGGGTGAGCGCCACGACTCCGGAAACGATCACCGCGCCCGCGAGGGTGAACGCGAACTCGCGAAAGAGAGCGCCGGTGAGCCCACCCTGGATGCCGATGGGCGCGTACACCGCCGCCAGTGTGATCGTCATGGCGATGATGGGACCGACCAGCTCGCGCGCCGCCGCGATGGCCGCCTGGAACGGGGGCTGACCCAACTGGATATGCCTCTCCACGTTCTCGACCATGATGATGGCGTCGTCCACGACGAGGCCGACGGACAGCACGATGGCGAGCAGTGTCAACAGATTGATGGTGAATCCGGCCATCATCATGAGGAAGACCGCGCCCACCAGTGAGACGGGAATCGCGACGATCGGGATGAGCACCGAGCGAAACGAGCCCAGGAAGAGAAAGATGACCACGATGACGATCAGGAGCGTGACCGAGAGGGTCTTCAAGACCTCGTTGATGGCGTCCTGGATGTAGGCCGTCGCATCGTAGGGGATGCCGACCTTCATTCCGACCGGAAGCTGCGCGCGGATCTCGGGGATCGCCTCGCGGACTCTATGAATCACGTCGAGCGAGTTCGCGGTCGGCAGCACCCAGATTCCCATGAATGTGGCGCTCTGACCGTTGAAACGGACGTCCGATTCGTAGTTCTCCGCGCCGAGCACGATGTCTGCGATCTCCCCGAGTCGGACGATGACGCCTTTGTCTTCCTTGACCACGAGCCGGCGGAACTCGTCGGCCGTCTGGAGGTTGGTGTTGGCGACGAGGTTCACCGACACCATCGAGCCCTTGGTCCTGCCGAGAGCGGCCAGGTAGTTGTTGTTGGCCAGAGCGTCCCGCACGTGAGACGGCGAGATGCCCAGGGCGGCCATCTTGTCGGGCTTCAGCCAGATGCGCATAGCGAAGGTGCGGCTGCCGAGGATGTCGGCGCGCTGCACGCCGCTGATCGCGGAGAGCTTCGGCTGGACGACGCGCGTCAAGTAGTCTGTGATCTGGTTCTGGTCGAGGTCCCTGGAGGAGAACCCGAGGTACATGGACGCGAACTGCGTGTCCGCGATCTCCAGCTCGATGACCGGCGCCTCGGCTTCCGGGGGGAGGTCGTTGCGCACCTGGGCCACCTTGGCCTGGACCTGCGTCAGGGCGGCGTTGGTGTCGTAGTTGAGCTTCAGGTGCACGGTGATCGTGCTGACGCCCTGCGCGCTCGAAGACTCCAGGTAGTCGATGCCGTCCGCGCTGGCGATGACCCGCTCGAGCGGCGTGGTGATGAAACCGCGCACCAGGTCGGCGTTGGCGCCGATGTACGCGGTCGTCACCTTGACGACCGCAATGTCGCTGCGCGGGAACTGCCGCACCGACAGAGACCGGATCGCCTGCACCCCGGCGATCAGGATGACCAGGTTGACGACGACGGCCAGGACGGGGCGCCGGACGAAGAGATCGGTGAATTTCATCAGCTGTCCTCTGGCTTGGGAGCCGGGTTGTTGCCGGGTTGAGTCTTGTTGTTGATCTGGACTGCGGCGCCGTTGCGGAGCTTGAAGACGCCCGAGGTCACGACCTCCTGCCCATTCTGGAGGCCGGAGGTGACGACGATCTGATCACCGCGGGCGGCTCCGAGCTTGACGATCTGCTGACGCACGCCCCGGTAGACCTTGCCGTCGGGTCCTTTCATGTCTCCGACGATGAAGACGGAATCGCCGTACGGCGCGTAGTTGATCGCGGATGCCGGAAGCGCGATGACCGACTCGCTCGTGGGGAGGAGGACCTGCGTCTGGACGAACATGCCGGGCTTGAGCTTCCCCTCCGGGTTCGCCAGCGTGGCCTGAACCTGGACGTTGCGAGTCGCCTCGTTCACGACCGAGTCGAGGGCGGTGATCTTGCCCGTGAATTCGGCCTGCGCCTCTCCCCCGGAGCCTTCGGCCGCGACGCGAACTCCGCCTCCCACTCTCACGCGGGCGACTTCCTGCTGGGGCACGGAAAAGTTCACGTAGATCGGATCGAGGGATTGGAGCGGCACGACCGGGGCTCCTCCGGTCAGATACTGGCCGAGATTGATCTGGCGAATTCCCAGGATCCCCGAGAAGGGCGCTCGGATCGTCTTCCTTTCGATGGTGGCGCGGATCTCGCCGACCCGTGCCTGGCCCTGGGTGTTCTCCGCCGCGGCCCTGTCGTAGTCCGCCTGAGAAATGACTCCCTTGGCGAGCAGGCCGCTGACCCGGTCGAAGTTGATCCGGGCGAGCTTCTGCTGCGCCTCCGCGGCGGCCAGTTGCGCGCGCTCCTGGCGCGTGTCCAGCTGCGCGAGGACCGTGCCCTCCCGGACTGTCTTCCCGGAATCGAAGTGGATCTGGTCCACGATCCCGGGCAGGTCCGCGCTGACCGTGACGCCGTGCACCGCAGCCGCCGATCCGATGGCGTTCAAGCTCGCCGGCCACTGTTCCTGCCGTGTGACGATCGTGGTCACGGCCTCGGGAGGTGGCTGGAAGGAGGAATGCTGTGCGATCGCCGTCTTGACCTGGCGATACTTCACCGCGCCGATGGCCGTGATGAAAACGGCCATTGCCAACACCATCAGGATCATCCGCTTTTTCATGAGAGCCAGACCTCCAATCTCAACGAGTGAGTCCCTTACCGAAGGAGCTCCCGCTCGCCGGTTCTTCGATTTCGATGCGTCGTTGCTCGAGCAGGACGCCCATCGTGCGGGCAAGCTCGGTCTCCGCCTTGCGGTAGTCGGTGAGCGCCGTGGTCTCGGTGACGCGGGCGTTGGTCAGGTCGTTCTGGCGCGTCAGCACGAGGAAGTTGGTCGAAAGACCCGCCTGGAAGCGCTCCTGTTCGGCGTAGAGCTGTGTCTCGGCCGCCACGCGGCCGGCACGAGCGGCCTCGATTCGCTGCCGAGCCGAGTCGAGCGCGAAGGCTGCGTTGCGGACCTCGGCCTGGACCTGCTGCTCGGCCACCGAAACGCCAACCGCGGCTTGCGAGAGCGCCGACTTCGCAATCGCCAGGTTGGCGCGGGCCGTGCGGTTGCCGATGGGGAGCGAGAACGAGATCCCGACCGAGGCGTTGGGGAAATCGTTGTCGCGAATCGTCCCGTAAGACCGCCCCCATCCCCCCTCGAGGGCTCCCGGCACGACCACGGGCTCGCCGTTCAATCCGATGGCGTTCGGATTCTCACGGCCGGCCAGGCCACGGCGCCCGTAGGCGGCGATCAGATCGAGGCGAGGCAGCAGGTCGCTCTTGCGGCCATCGACCTGCACCGCGACGCGGCCGCGCGCGGCCCGGGCCTCGGAGATCTCGGGCCTCCGTGAAAGGGCCGTGTCCAGCGCAGCTGTGAGGGGAACGGGCTCGGCCGATGACTCCGGGTCGTCGGTGGGAACGATCGGCGCCGGCCAGGCGGAATCGCCTGGATCGCCCAGCACCAGCAACTTCAGCGTGTTCTCCGCCTCTTCGACGCGCTGACGGGCCAGGGCCAGGTCTCCCTTGCGGCGTTCCCGCTCGGCCGTGGGCTGCGCGATATCGGTCTTGCTCAGGGCGCCCGCTTCGACCCGGATGTTCGTTTCGGAGAGCTGCCGGTCCGCCAGAGCCACGGAGCTCTCGATCGACAGGACGTTGCGGCGGGCCGCCACGAGACTCCAGTACGCGGCGTCCACCTGGCTGATCGTGTCCGAGACGACCCGGCGCAGGCGGGCCTGCGAGGCATCCCGGTTCGCGGAAGCCACGCGGATCGCCTCGCGGGCCGGGTCGATCGCGAGGTCGCGCAACAACGGCTGCCGCAACGAGGCCACGATGTCGGTCGAGTAAGCCGGCGACAGGATCGTGAAGGCACCGTTTGTCGTCGCTCTCTCCCAGCCGGTGAGCAGCGAAACCGAGCCTCCCGAGGGAAGGAGCTGCGAGAAGGAGGTCGAGGCAGTCCCCGATTCGTTCTCGGGCGCGAGCTTTCCCGCCGGCGCGCCGGAGAAGGCGGAGTTGACCGGGTCGGTGTGACGGTGCCATCCCAGATCGGCGCTCCAGAGAGTGTCGTAGGCGCCCCTGGCGCCGAGGATCCCGAGGCTCGCCTGCTCCAGGTTCTCACGCTCGACCGCCAGAGTCGTGTTGTGCTCGAGGGCCCGGCGCGTGGCTTCCTGAAGCGTCAGGTTCAGAGGAGCGGGGTCCGCGGCCCAGAGCGCCGCCGCGGCCATCCAGAGAGCCAGCACGGCGAGAGCTCTCATGAAAAACCCCAGTTGCCGCTTCCCGAGGCTCCGCGTCCCGCGCCTTTCGGTCCCGAGACGCCCGACCGGGCGATGCGCGGGTCGAGAGTCTGCGCGATGAAGTCGAAACGCCGCGCCCGCAGAGTGGACAGCGCGCTCCGCTCGACCGGCGTGAGCTCCAGGCCGTGGGCCGCCGCCACCTCGAAGCTGGAGGCTTGAACGGGAAAGAAAGACCGCCGGAAGTCTTCGTCCGTCAGGATCTTTCCCAGAAGCATTTCGACGCACCGCTGTGACATCCGCGTGACCGACCTTTCTCTCTCCTAGTCGAATGGAAGATTCCGAAATCGACACGGGAACGAATTACACCCTTCATGCCAAGGCGGATTCACGAAGGGAAAGTGCGCAGGAAACCCTTCGCGATCAGTTATCTAGGCGGAGAGGATCCGGCTCACCGGCGTCTCCGGCGGGAGCGGATGTCCGTGGATTTTTCGGCAGAGTGTCGAGAAATCGACGCCGGCGAGGCTTGCTCCTCGAAGTTTCATCGTGCTTCCCGCGGGGAGAGACCGCTCGGCGCCGGGGTTGCTCCGCATGTTCGGTGCGGGTCTCTCCTGCCCTCGAAGGCGACGTCCGCCGAGCAACGCCGCGGTCGCGTCTCGCGGCGGCCGTCGTGGCCGCCATCTTGCAGCGACGCGTGAGGCCGGGATCCGGCCAGAAATGCCGCTCGCAAAGCCGCGGGACGGGCTGCATTCCGGCGTGGTGAGATTTGACAGAGGCTGGCTTGAACGAAAGGAGGAGGCGGGAGATGGCAGTGAAGAAAAGGGCGACCAAAGCTCCCTCGAGAAAGACCACGTCGAAGAAGGCGAGGTCCGGGCCCGCGAAGGCCCGCGCGGGATCGGAGGCGCTGAAGATGAGCGAGGCATCGCCCGGCTTTACCGTGAATGACCTGCAGAGGAGCCTCGCCTGGTACCGGGACGTCCTCGGGTTCGTCGTCGAGGAGCGGTGGGAGCAGGACGGAAAGCTGACCGGGGTCTCGCTCCGGGCCGGCGACGTCAATTTCATGATCGGACAGGACGACTGGAAGAAGGGCCGCGACCGGAGCAAGGGAGAGGGCTTTCGGCTGTACTGCACGACGGCTCAGGATGTCGACGTTCTCGCGAAGAAGATCGAGGCGCGCGGCGGCAGGCTCGACCAGGAGCCGCGCGACCAGCCCTGGGGCATGCGCGACTTCGCCCTGACCGATCCTGACGGCTTCAAGCTCACGATCGGGGCGAACAGGAAGAAGAGCTAGCTCAGGCGCACGGCGGCATCGCCAGGGCCGTCTACGAGCTCAAGCCGATGCCGTACTTCTGGAGGCGGGAGTAGAGCTGCGAGCGGGTGATTCCCAGGAGGCGAGCCGCGAGGGCCTTGTTGTTGCGGGCTTCCTTCAGCGCGTTCTCCACCAGGTTGCGCTCGACGTCCTCCAGCCCCTGGCCAGACGCCAGCGCCACCGCCGCTGCGCCCTTGCCGTTTCCCGCTCGCGGCGCCGGCAGATGCTCGGCGGTGATGAGGCCACCCTCGCAGAGGATGATCGCCCGCTCGATCGCGTTGCGCAGCTCGCGTACGTTCCCCGGCCAGGAGTATGAGAGCAGCACGTCCCGGGCCTGTTTCGAGATTCCGGCGCACGGCCGGCCCACCGTCTTTCCGATCTCCTCGACGAAGGCTTCCGCGAGCGGGAGGATGTCATCCTTCCTCTCGCGCAGCGGAGGCAGCGCGATCTCGAAGACGCGCAGGCGATAGTAGAGGTCCTCGCGGAACTCGCCTCGGGTCAGAGCCGCGGAAAGGTCGCGGTTTGTGGCCGCGATGACGCGGACGTCGGCTTTCTGGACGCGCGATCCGCCGAGCCGCTGGAACTCCCGCTCCTGCAGCACGCGCAGAAACTTCGCCTGGACGGACGAAGACATCTCGGCGACTTCGTCGAGGAAGAGCACGCCTTCGGCGGCCTGTTCGATTTTCCCGGCGCGGGACTGCAGGGCTCCCGTGAAGGCTCCGCGCTCGTAGCCGAAGAGCTCCGACTCGAGGAGCTGCTCGGGTAGCGCCGCGCAGTTGATGGCGAGGAAGGGCTTGTCCGAGCGCGGGGAGGCCGCGTGGATCGCTCGTGCCACGACCTCCTTTCCGGTGCCGGATTCGCCGGTCAGGAGCACCGTCGTGTCCGTCGGCGAAACCTTGGAGACCAGGTCGAGCGCTTCGCGCCAGCTCTTCGAGTTCCCGATGATCTGGCGCGGGCCGCCCAGATACGACGCGAACGCCTCCATCAGAGCGGCCAGGCGCCCCTCGAGCCGCTGCGCCTCCTCGCGCGCCTCCGCCGCGAGCCGCGCCTCTTCCGCCAGCCTCTCGTGAGAGAGCACCAGCGCGACCTGGTCGGCGATCCGGCGGGCGATGTCGGCGTCCTCCTCGCGATACTGGCCGACCGTCCGTGAGAGGAAGTTCAGGCCTCCGACAATCTCTCCCTCCAGCCTCACGGGCACGCGCAGGAGGGACCGCATTCCCTCTTCCTTCATGACATCGTATTTCTGGCCGCAGCACCGAGATTCCTTCCGCAAGTCCCGTACGAGGAAGAAACTCCAATCGCCGTCGGCCTGCGGGGCGCCGTCGATGCAGATCGTCTCGGGCATGTCCGGGACCCGATCTCCGGTGTAGGCGTGGATCCGGATCGTCTTACGGTCCTCCGAGAACAGACCGAGTGCCATCCGGTCGTGCGGCAGGATCCCGCCGACAGCGGTGGAGAGCTGATCGAAGACCTCGCGGATGTCGAGAGCCTTCGATAACGTCGGCAGCAGCGCCTCGAGCGCTTCGCTCCTGCGCCGGCGCTCTCGCTCCTCCCGGAAGAGGCGATCGTGCTGGAGCGCCACGGCGACCAGATCCGCGATCGCGAGCGCCGCGGCTTCGTCCTCCGAGCTGAAAACGTCGACCCGAGAGGAGGAGAACCAAATGCTCCCGAGGGGGCGAGCCGCCGGCAGCAGACACGTCATGAGCGACCGGCAATCGAGGCTCAGGATCCGACTGTCGAGGAGGTAGGAGGCGTCGAGCATCGTCCGAACGTCGGAGTGTCGGAAAACCTTGCCGATTGAGTCCAAGCGCAGGCCGGGCGAGATGTCGGACCGGCGGTACTGGCCGATCTCGTCGGCCCGTGGCTCGCCGGCCACGGCGTAGGCCGAGAAGGTCACATTCTCCAGGTCTTCCCACGGAACATCGGGGTCGTGCACGACGCTGACCCCCATCACGTCGAACGGCAGCACCTGCCGCGCCGCCTCGGCGACGAGCGAGAAGACATCTTTCAGCTCGAGGCTTTCGGCCACCGTCCGGGCGATGGCCGACAAGGCGAGGCCGAGACTCTCCTGACGAGAGTCCGCCGGGCTGGCGAGAGCGGGCTTCATGGCCTCCACAAGTCCAATTCTAATCAACGAATTCCAGCCGCCGGGCTCACCAGCAGGAAAAAGGCGCCGCGGCCGCGAGGAGAGTGGCTCGCGATAGAGTCTCGACATGTCAACTAGGAGGCCGTCCGAGTAATGTCCGTCGCGCGCAGTAGGAGATTACTCGGACGGGCTCCTGGACTCGGTTCGAGCTCGCCTTTCCGTAGGGTCCCGACGACTGCTCTCGCGCTCCTGTTCGGCGTCCTCTCGCTGTTTCTCGCAAGGCCAGCCGCGGGCCAGACTCCTTCGCCGCCGCCGACGAAGTACCCGGCCCTCCCAAGCGAAACGCCGGCGAAGGCCGAGCCTTCGAGGGAGAGTTTCGACTACGTCCGGCGCGAGGTGATGATCCCGATGCGCGACCGCGTCAAGCTCCACACGGTCATCCTCGTGCCGAAGGGAGCGAAGGGTGCGCCGATCCTGTTGACGCGCACGCCCTACGACGCCGTCAAGCTCACGACGCACAACGAAAGCAGCCATCTCGGCCCGAGTTTGGACGGCTACGACAACGCGGTCGAAACGATCGTCGAAGGGGGCTACATCCGTGTCGTGCAGGACGTGCGCGGCAAGCACCGCTCCGAGGGGGACTACGTGATGAACCGGCCCCTGCACGGGCCGCAGAACCCGACCCCGGTCGATCACGCGACTGACACCTACGACACGATCGACTGGCTCGTGAAGAACGTTCCGGAGTCCAACGGCCGGGTCGGCATCCTCGGGATCTCCTACGACGGCTTCCTGCCGCTCATGGCGCTGGTCCATCCGCACCCGGCGCTGAAGGTCTCCGTGCCGATGAATCCGATGGTGGACGGCTGGATGGGCGACGACTGGTTCCACAACGGGGCGTTCCGTCAGATCGGGATGTCCTACATCTACGAGCAGGAGGCGACCCGCAAGTCGGAGGCGAAGTGGTTCACCAGCCACTTCGACGACTACGACACCTTTCTGCAGGGAGGATCGGCGGGGGAGCTCGGCCGCCGCCGCGGGCTCGAGCAGGTCGGCTTCTGGCGCAAGATCCTGGAGCATCCCGGATACGACGCCTTCTGGCGGGACCAGGCGGTGGACCGGGTGCTGGCCGGGGAGCCGTTGAAGGTTCCGGTCATGCTCGTCCACAGCCTGTGGGACCAGGAGGACATTTACGGCGCCATCGCGGTGTACAAGGCGATCAAGCCGAAGGACACCGGCAACGACAAGGTCTTCCTGGTCATGGGCCCGTGGCATCACGGCCAGGAGATCCGGGAAGGCAGCGCGCTCGGGGCCGTGAGGTTCGGGAGCGACACCGCGCTCACCTTCCGCCGGGAGATCCTGCGGCCCTTCCTGGATCAATACTTAAGGGACGGCGCGCCGAAGGCCGATGTCGCGCCGGTCATCGCGTTCGAAACGGGCACCAATACGTGGCGGCGTCTGCCCTCCTGGCCGGCCGGCTGCGCCCCTGCCGGCGGCTGCTCGATCAAAGCGACGCCGCTCTATCTGAAGGCCGGTCCGGGGCTCGGCTTCGACGCGCCGAAGCCGGGCGACGCGGCGTTTACCGAATACGTCTCCGATCCGGCCAAGCCGGTGCCTTTCCACGCGCGGCCGATCGTGCCCGCGAGCTACGACCAGGGCAAGAACTGGCGCGAGTGGCTCGTGACAGATCAACGCGAAGCATCCGGCCGCCCCGACGTGGTCGCTTTCGTCTCCGAGGCCCTGACCGCGCCCGTGAAGATCGGTGGTCAGCCGGTCGTCCACCTCATCGCCTCGACCAGCGGAACCGACTCGGACTGGGTCGTGAAGCTGATTGACGTCTATCCCGACGAGGCGGCGCTGGAACCGTGGATGGGCGGCTACCAGCTCATGGTCTCGGCCGACATCTTCCGGGGGCGGTATCGTGAAAGCCTGGAAACGGCCAGAGCCATTGCCGCGGATCAGCCGCTGCCGTATCGCTTCGGTCTGCCCACCTCGAACCACGTCTTCCTGCCGGGCCATCGCATCATGGTGCAGGTCCAGTCGAGCTGGTTTCCTCTCTACGACCGCAACCCGCAGACCTTCGTGCCCAACATCTTCTGGGCCAAGCCGGGCGACTACCGAAAGGCCGTTCAGCGGATCTACCACGCGCCCGCCGCCGACCAGGCGAGCTTCATCGAGTTGCCGCTCGTCGTCACACCCTGACGCGTGCCGCCCGGAGGAGGGGCGGTCCTCAGCTCTCCGCCGGGACCTTCTTTCGGACCTGGGCTCTGCGGGCGATCTCGGCGTAGGCGTAGACGAGCGCGAGGTCGCGATACGGCCGCCACCGGTCGGCGAACCGACGCATCAGTGCCTCCGTCACCCGCGCGCGATGGCCGAGGAGCTCCATGGCGAGGTACTTGACGACGCCCAGGTCGCGGCCTCGGCCCTCGCTGCTTCTCCCCTGAGGATGATCCGCAGCTCCAATCGCCGATGGCTCTGCCGGGCTTCGAGCAGCACCCCTCGCTGTCCAATCGGGAGAAGCCGCCGGTAGGTCGTCCCGTCGAAGCGGTCCACCCTCCGGCCAACGCGTGAACCGGGCGGCCATCGCGGCGAGCGAGTACGGCCCGCGCGGCTCGTACGTAAAGCGAGATGTCTCGCCTGGCAAGAGCGAACTCAGGACCCGGCCTGGCCGGCGCCGGCGAAGCGGATTCCGACCCGCGCGGAAACTCGTCTCACGCCTCTCTGTCGGGCCGAAGCCCTGGAGCTCGTCTCGTTCCTTACTTGAGCTTGTCCAGCTCGGCCAGCAGCTCGTCGTCGGGCACGAGGTCTCCCGGCTTGTCGAGGATCTTCTTGTAACGGACGATGCCGCTCTTGTCGATGACGACGTACGCGCGCTTCGAGTACCGGTAGAGCCGGTTCTTGGGATCGGTCTCGAGGAATCCATAAGCCTCGAGCGTCTGCCGCGAGACGTCGCTCACGAGCGGGAAGGTGAGCCCCATCTTTTCGGCCCACGCCGCGCTGGCCGGCAGGAAATCCGTGCTGATGCCCACGACCTGGGCATTCCGGCTCTCGAACTTGGGCAAGTCAAGCTGGAGAGCCGCGACCTCGCGGGTTCAGGTCGGCGTGAAAGCTCCGATGAATGCGAAGAGAACGACGTTCTTTTTGCCGTTCAACTCGCTCAACGTCCACTTCTCCGAGGTTGTCGAGGGCAGGGTGAAATCCGGCGCCTTGTCGCCGACCGAAAGCGCGAGGGCGAGCCGGACCAAACCCACCACGAGCAGTGCGGCGAGGAAGAGGATTGCGCCGGTTCTGGTTGGTCTCATGGCAAACCTCCTTGGATTGCGAGCCGTATCACCGCTTCATCAGGGATTGGACGAGGTCCAGGGCTTCCTTCCCGTCCCACGAGCGCGGGCCGATGGCGCGCCCGACCATGACGCCCTGCCGGTCGATCACGACCGTGACGGGGACCCACCGGATGCCGTGGTCGCGAGCCACGGCCATGTGGAGATCGATGAGCGTCGGCACGTGGAAACCGTGCTTCTCCATGAACGGCTTGACGTCCTTCTCGCCTCTGCCGTCGAGTGCCACAAAGTAGACGACGATGTCATTCGGGAAGCGGGCCTGAAGTCTCTCGAGGCTCTTCAGCTCGCTCACGCAGCTGGCGCACCAGGTGGCGCCGAAACTGACGACCGCGACCTTGCCAGCAAAGTCCTTCGAGCTCACGGTCCGCCCGTTGACGTCCGGCAGCGTGAACGCGGGCTCCGGGGTGTGCTCGGGATTGACGAACACCGAGGAATCCTGGCCGGCGCCGATCGAGATGCCCAGGTTTGCTAGCCAGAAAGCGAGAAGGACAGCGCGTCGCCCCATTGAGGGATGTCTCCTTCGAGGCGAGCGGGATTATTTCAGAAGCCCATTTGCGACGTCAACGCGTCATTCGGAAGGTTCCCCGCCCGGATCTCCGAACACTCGGCCCTCGTTTCCAACGAAACTCGAAGGAGAGCGCGAGGACGTGAGTTCAGGCGCCGAACTGGCGCAGGTGATGGTCGATGTGCTTGTACATCATGACGGCCCACTCCTCGCCGGTGAGCCGACCCAGGAAGGAGTGCACCTGGGCCGCGGCCTTCTCCGGCCCGAGCTCGCTGAAGCGGTTGACGAGGGTCGTCAAGCGCTGCCTCTCGGGCTCGAAGTCTCTGTCTCCGGTCACGATGAACGCCGGATCCGTCGGCGAGTCCTTGCTGAAAGGCTTCTCACCCACGAGCGAGGACTTGACGAAACGCGCCAGAAGTTTTCCGATGAGCGCCTGCTTGCGCGGCTTGTCCCCCGTAGCCGCTTCGAGGGCGATCGAGCAATGCGCCAGCATCTGCGCGGCACCCATCTTTCCCCACTGACGCGTGGCTCCCCGCTCGAGGCGTCCGAGCCTCTCGAGGATGGACTTCCGGTCTGCCGGATCGAAGAGGTTGCGCATCGCGCCGAAGCTGCCAGCTTACCATTAAGCGCTTGTCAAGGCTCCTTTCGGCGCGGGGATAGCGCCATGAATGAGCCGACGAGGCATATCGTCAACATGGTCCCCGGGTTCCTGGCAAATCTTACGAGGCTTCGGGGGCTCTACGTGGACGTCGGCGCACAGGACGAGTTCTTTCACATCCCGGCCGGCTCCCTGGCCTTCTCGCGGGAGCTCGCCGAACACGGAATCTCCCACATCTCGAGCAGTACCAGGGCGATCACAACCGCCAGATCCCGGAGCGGATCGAAGACCGCGTGCTTCCGTTCTTCTTCCGGATGCTCCGGTTCGAGCCGTGAACCGAACCCGGCGGCGCGAGCGAAGGAACAGTATGGCCAGGAAACAGAAACCCGAATCGAGCCGGTCGAAGAGAGCCGGGACCCGTCCCGCGAAGAGCGGCGCATCCCGGGAGCGGGTTTCCTCCGGCCGTGTTCATCTGTACGTGGGCATCAGTCTGGACGGCTACATCGCCGCGCCCGACGGTGGGGTGGACTGGTTGAATCCCTACGGCGACGCCCGGGCGGGCTTTGCGCCGTTCATCAAGACCATCGGCTCGATCGTCATGGGCCGAGTGACGTACGACCACGCGGTCGCGCGCGGGTACGGCAGCTTCGGCGATCTGACGTCCTACGTCGTCACGCACCGGCCGTTTCCACCTCCATCGCCCGCGGTCGTTCCGTTCACCGGCGACCTGGTGGGGCTGGTCCGGCAGATCCGCAGCCGGCATCCGGGCGACATCTGGTTGATGGGCGGGGGGGGCGTCACGAAGTCGTTTCAGGAGGCGGATCTGATCGACATCTGGTCCGTGGCGTTCGTCCCGGCGCTGCTGGGCGCCGGACTCCCGATGTTCCCGTCGGGCGAGTTTATCGAGCGCCGCCTGCGGCTCGTGAGCACCCGAGAGTACGGGCAGCGGCGTCGTCGAGCTGCGTTACGAACACGCCCCCGCTCCGCGCCGCGGGCGCTGAGCTCGGCCGCGCGCGGGTGCTGCCAGGAAGCGTGCCCGACCGTGGGATCATGGAAGCCGGCGATTCGGGGAGGGTTCGATGTCGGTTTCGCCCGGCAGCCCGGTGGAGCCGGGGACGCGTCCCTCGGCCGGTCACCGCGCGTTCGCGAAGGTCCTTCGGGCTTTCTCGATCGCCACGATGCTCATGACCGTGCCGCAGGTCGTGACCGTCTGGACCGGGCCCGCGCCGCGCGGCGTGTCTCTCATTTCGTGGAGCGCGTACCTGGTCTCGGCCTGCCTGTGGCTCGTCTACGGGCTGCAGAGGCGGGACAAGACGATCTACCTCGCCTGCCTGGGATGGATCCTGCTGGACGCCGCGGTGATCCTCGGCGTTCTCGTGCGCGCCTGACCGGCGAGCGACGGAAGGTCGGTCGTTCTCCGGTTGAAAACTCTCGGCCGCTGGTCGCGAAGCGGCCGCCGCGGCCGAAGATAGAATCGCTCCGAACGGAGGAGCGAACCGATGGCGCACCCGCGGCGGGTTTCGTCCTGGAGCCTGACTCTCG
>JBKPBH010000057.1:0-8681 GCA_046726795.1 Acidobacteriota bacterium | reverse complement strand
GTATATCTATCGGCAGGGAGACTCCCCGCTGCGAGCTCACCGCTACGAGATCTCGTCGGGCCGCAAAGAGCCCTGGAAAGAGCTCAGCCCGGCCGACACCGCGGGCCTTTCTGCTTACAGCCGTTTCGTGCCGACGGCCGATGGACGGGCCTATGCCTACAGCTATATCCGCGTCCTGTCCTATCTTCAGGTCGTCGACGGGCTGAAATGACGCTCGCCTCCGGCAGCCATCTGGGTCCCTACGAGATTGTTGCGCCGCTCGGCGCGGGCGGGATGGGAGAGGTGTACCGGGCGAAGGATCCGCGACTCGGGCGGGAAGTCGCGATCAAGGTGCTGCCGGCGTCTTTCTCGCGGGACGCGGACCGGCTGAGGCGTTTCGAGCAGGAGGCGCGCGCGGCGGGAGTCCTGAACCACACCAACATCACGGCGGTCTACGACATCGGGACGCACGACGGGGCGCCCTACGTCGTCACGGAGCTGCTGGAAGGGGAGACGCTCCGGGGCAGGCTCGCCGGCGGGGCGCTGCCACAGAGGAAGGCGATCGACTATGCGCTCCAGATCGCCCACGGGCTGGCCGCGGCGCATGAGAAGGGGATCGTCCACCGCGACCTGAAGCCCGAGAATCTCTTCGTCACGAAAGACGGGCGGGTCAAGATCCTGGACTTCGGTCTGGCCAAGCTGGTTCACCCCGAAGGGAAGGGGCCGCAGACCGAGCTCCCCACGGCCACGGCAGGCACGGAGCCGGGGGTCGTGCTCGGAACGATCGGCTACATGTCGCCGGAGCAGGTGCGCGGCCAGCCGGCTGATGTCCGATCTGACATATTCTCCTTTGGCGCGATCTTCTACGAGATGCTTGCGGGCCAGCGCGCATTCTCCGGAGCCTCGGCGGCCGACACGATGAGCGCGATCCTGATGAAGGAGCCGCCGGAGCTCTCGGTCACGAATAAGGACATCAGCCCAGGCCTCGAGCGGATCGTGCGGCACTGCCTGGAGAAGAACCCGGAGGAACGGTTCCACTCGGCGCACGACGTCGCCTTCGATTTGGAGACGCTCTCGGGCGTGTCCACTCCCAGCGGGAGAGCCCTCCTGATCGCTCCGACCCGGCCAGGAACGCAGAAATGGATGAGGGTGGCCGGTCTGCTGCTCGTCGGGGCCATCGTTGCGGCGGCCTATTTCGCGGGCGTCAGGAAAGGCTTTCGTCCTCCGCCTTCGTTCCATCAGCTCACCTTCCGGCGAGGCTGGATCCAATCGGCGCGCTTCGCGCCGGACGGGCAGACGATCCTCTACTCCGCTTCCTGGGTAGGGAAGCCGGTCGAGGTTTTCGTCGCCCGCCCGGAAAGCCCGGAGTCGCGGCCATTCGGACTCGCGGGTGCCGAGATCCTGTCCATATCCTCCGCCGGCGAAACCTTGCTCTCTCTCGGACGACATACCGTCGGGCCATTCATGAGGAGTGGAACGCTCGCCCGCATGAGCATGGCCGGCGGCGGGGCTCCACGGGAGCTCCTCGAAGACGTGCGCTTGGCCGACTGGGCGCCCGACAGCGCGAACCTGGCCGTGGTTCGCGAGGCGGGAGGCCGGGACCGTCTGGAGTTTCCGATCGGCAAGGTGCTCTACGAGACCGCCGGCTGGGTCGCGGAACCTCGTGTCTCGCCGAGGGGCGACCACATCGCTTTTCTGGACCATCCCGTCCGCGGGGATGACGGCGGGAATGTGGCCGTCGTGGACTTCTCGGGCGCGAAGAGAACGCTCACGAGCCACTTCGCGAGCGCGCAGGGACTTGCGTGGTCGCCTGGAGGCGGGGAGGTCTGGTTTACCGCGGCGGTGGCCGGGAGCAATCGCGCTCTTTACGCGGTCACGCTCTCCGGGCACCTGCGGGTGCTGGCGCGCGTCACGGCCCCACTGACGCTTCAGGATGTATCGCGCGACGGCCGAATTCTCCTCGTTCAGGACAACACCCGGATCGGCGCTCTCGTCCGCCTGGCCGGTGAGGATAAGGAGCGCGACCTGTCGTGGCTCGATTGGTCCGTCCTCTCGGATTTCTCGGCCGATCAGGGAAGGCTGCTCCTGAACGAGTCGGGCGAAGGCGGCGGGGCGGGCTATTCCGTCTATCTGCGGAAGACGGACGGATCGCCCGCGGTGCGGCTGGGCGAGGGAGTGGCGGGAAAGCTCTCGCCGGACGGTCGCTGGGCGCTCTCGGTCTTCTCCGGCGCCCCCGAACCCCAGCTGGTTCTTCTGCCGACAGGCGCCGGAGAGCCGAAGAAACTGCCGCGCGCCGGACTGACCCTGCAGCCGCCCAGCTGGCTCCCGAACGGGAATCGAGTCTTGTTCACGGCCAATGAGGCCGGGCGCGGCACGCGCATCTACATCCAAGATGTCGCCGGGGGAAAACCGCGCGCCCTGTCCCCCGAGGGTTACCGAGCCTTCCCGAAGGGGATTTCTCCCGACGGGAAGTTCGTCGCCGCCCGCGGACCGGACCAGAAGATCTATCTCTACCCGATCGAAGGGGGCGAGCCGGTCGCGGTGCCCGCTCTGACGGGTCTGGACATTCCCATCCAATGGAGCCCCGACGGCCGCCTCCTCTACTTCTTCCGCCGCGGCGAGGTGCCGGCGAAGGTCTATCGGCTGGAGATCGCGAGCGGGAAGAAGGAGCTCTGGAAAGAGCTCGTGCCCGCGGATTCCGCGGGCGTCATCGACGTTCCGACGGTCTGGCCGAGCCCCGACGGAGGCTCTTACGCTTACAGCTACGCGCGGATCCTGTCGGAGCTCTTCCTCGTCGAGGGAGTGAAATGATTTTGGATCTTGGATTTTGGATTTTGGATTGACATGGCGGTTCCGGTTCCGAAAGACGTGATGGTCGTGGGCAGGGAGCTGGCGATCGTGTGGGAGGACGGGCGGGAGGACTACATCCCCCTCGAAAAGCTGCGGCGCGCCTGCCCGTGTGCCATGTGCAAAGGCGAGACCGACATGTTCGGGAACGTCTACAAGGGGAAGGAGCGCCCCTACACTCCGGCCTCCTTCCAGGTGACGGCGCACCGGCGCGTCGGCGCGTATGCCCTCCAGATCGACTGGGCCGATCGGCACAACGACGGCATCTATTCCTGGGACACGCTGCGGCGATTGGCCGAGGAGGGCGGCTGATCCGATTCTTTGCTATCCTCGGCGCCCCCCGGAGAGGTGTCCGAGTGGCTTAAGGAGCACGCTTGGAAAGCGTGTGTACCCAAAAGGTACCGGGGGTTCGAATCCCCCCCTCTCCGCCACAAAGAAGCCGGGGGACGAATCGACCGGGGCCGAGGGGACGTAGGTAGGAATGGTTGACGAACAGGCAACCGCGGATCTCCAGCTCGTTCGCCGCATCAAGGCCGGCGAGGACGAGGCCTTCGAGGAGATGGTGCGCCGGTATCACGCCAGGGTCTATTCGCTGTCATACGGCGTCCTGCGCAACGCGGAGGACGCGGAAGAGGCGACTCAGGACGCGTTCTGGACGCTCTACAGGAAGATCGGCACGTTCGATGAATCCAAGAAGTTCTTCTCCTGGTTCTACCGCGTGGCCTTGAACGCCGCCTACAGCCGCGCGCGCCGCCGGCCGTCGCTTCCGACGGTGGCCATCGAGGACCGGATGCCCCGGTTCGCCCAGGACGGGCACTTCGCAGCCGATGTCCCCGACTGGAGTGTGGCCATCGAAGACGAGGCGGCGGCGCGGGAGCTCGCGGCGCGGGCCGGCGAGTTCATCGCGGAGCTGCCCCCCGCCTACCGGGACGTGATCTGGATGTACGACGTGGAGGAGATCCCATCGTCCGACATCGCCGAGACCCTCGAGATCTCCATCCCGGCCTTCAAGTCCCGGCTTCACCGGGCGCGCCTGTACGTGCGCCAGCGCTTATCCGAAGTCTCGAGCACCCGGCCAGCGGCGGAGGCCGCGGGATGAGCCACGACGAGAAGACCTGCAAGCAGCTCATCCTCGACTGCCTTTTCGAGTACGAGGACGGCTCGATGCCGGAAGAGGAGCACCGGGATCTCCAGAGGCACTTCGAGATGTGCCCGCCCTGCATGAATTTCCTGACGACCTACCGTGCGACGGGCAAGACGCTCAAGATGTTGAAGCCTCGGGAAATCCCTCCCGCGCTGGCCGAGACCGTGATGGCGTTCGTGCGCGCGCGCAGCAAGACGGAGAAACGGTGAAGTCGGGCTCTCCGGTCCGCACGGTCTTTTTCTCGGCTCTCGCCCTTGCCCTTTTCTCGACTCTCTTCACGATCGCCGCCTGGTACGACCGGTGGCCGCGTCTGCCCCCCGGCGCCCTCCACGACACGGACCTCTGGGCCGGATTTGTGGGAGGAGTGGCGCTGCTGCTCCTGCTCGTTTGGCCGCGGAGATCGAAGTCCTCGGCTGATTGAGGTTGCGCTCGGTGTGCGGTAGGCAGCGTGAGGTTCGCGGTTGAAGATCCCGCGCACCCATCTCGCGCACCGCACACTGCACGCCGCCTCCAGTCCTGGGATAGAATCAACATTCCGGCGGCGGAAGATGGGTTCGGGCCCTGTGCGACGGAAGTCTCCGAACCTCGTCAGATCCGGAAGGAAGCAGCGATCAGGAGGCGTCCCCGTGCGCCGCAGGCAAACCTGAACTCATCTTTCGCCGCCGGGTTTTTCGAGGCCTCTCATCCATGCACGTCGCCCTTCCGAGAAAATGGCGTCCCCGAACCTTCGACGATCTCATCGGCCAGGAGGCCGCGGCGCGGACGCTTTCCAACGCCATCGCCGAGGGTCGCGTCGCCCCGGCCTACCTGCTGACCGGCCCGCGCGGCGTCGGCAAGACCTCGACCGCCCGCATCCTCGCCCGGGCCCTGAACTGCGAAAAGGGTCCGACGGTGAGCCCCTGCGGCGAGTGTGCTTCCTGCCGCGAGATCCTCGCCCGCGGCGACTCTCTCGACGTCCATGAAATCGACGGGGCCTCGAATCGCAAGATCGAGAACGCTCGGGAGCTGATCGAGACCGTCCGCTACGCGCCGCAGCGGGACCGCTTCCGCATCGCCATCATCGACGAGGTCCACATGCTGACGGCAGAAGCCTTCAACGCGCTGCTGAAGACCCTGGAGGAGCCTCCCCCCCACGCCCGCTTCATCCTGGCCTCGACCGAGCTGCACAAGATCCCGGCGACGATCGTCTCCCGCTGCCAGCGCTTCTCCTTCCGAGCTCTGACCGTCGCCGAAATCGCCGACCAGCTCCGGAGAGTCGCCGGAGAGGAGAAGATCCGCGTCACGCCGGGCGCTCTGGCGATGCTGGCGGCGGCGGCCGAAGGGAGCCTGCGCGACGGGCTCTCGCTGCTCGACCAGGCGGCGACCCTCTCCGGCGGATCGGTGGACGAAGCCGGGTGCGCGGAGATCCTGGCGCTCGTGGACCGCGCGCTGCTGGAGAGCGTTTTTTCGGGCGCGGCCTCGGGAGACCGCGGCGCGGCCATCGCCGCGCTCGGCAAGCTCCTCGACGCGGGGGAGGACCCTCGCCGCGTGCTCAAGGAGCTGCTGGCTCTCCTGCGACGACTCCTGATGCTTGCCGCCGGCGCGCGCGCGGACCTCGTCGAAGCAGATTTGAAGCGCCTGACGGCCCTCTCGCAGACGATGCCCTACGAGAACCTGCTTCGGGCCGTCTCCCTCGCGATCGATTCGGACGCGCTCGCTCGAAGGGCCGACGACGCCGGCATCATCTTGCAGATGCTCGTCCTGAAGCTTGCCGAGCTCCCGCGTTTGAGGAAGATCGAGGAGGCTCTTTCGACGCCCGGCCGGGCTCCGGTTCCGGCGGCATCGCCCGCCGGACCGCGAGCCGAATCGCGCGGCCCGCGCATCCTGTCGCTCGTCTCGGTCGAGGCCGAGCGGGGGGCGTCCGCCACGCCGCCAGTGTCCTCGGGGGGCGGGATCTCGCGATTCCGCGACCTGCTCGAAGCTCGGAGCCGGGTGAGGGGAGCGCAGGCGAGCCTCGCCGAGTCGACGACCATCGAAGGAGAAGATCTTGTGCTCCGCTTCGGGATCGACAAGGCGGCCGCCAAGGAGGCGCTGGAGGAGCCGGCCGTCCGCAAGGTCCTGGCCGAGGTCGCGCGCGAAGCCTTCGGCCGGCCGCTGCGCGTCGTCTTGAAGACCGGCCCTCCGGCCGACGGCGATCTCGGCCAGGCGGCGCGCGAGGTTCCCCGCGAGTCCCTCTCGCGCGAGCGTGCCAGCCACCGCGCCGAAGGCGATCCCGTCGTGCGCAGCGCCATGGAGCTCTTCCGCGCGGAGCTGACCGAAGTGAAGGAGGAAGAATAGTTGGCTTTTGGCCGCGGCGTTCGCTCCGCGAACGGCGGCCAAGAGAGTCAAGGACGAGGGACTACGAAGAACCGAACGCCGGACTACACTACCAAATGAACATCCAGAAGATGATGGCCCAGGCCCAGGCCATGCAGTCGAAGATGCAGGAGGAGCTGGAAGCGCTCCGGCTCGAGGCCTCGGCGGGAGGCGGCATGGTCACGGTCGAGATGTCCGGCACCAAGGAGATCCTTGCCGTGCGCATCGACCCCGCCTGCGTCGATCCGAAAGACGTCGAGACGCTCCAGGACCTGATCCTCGCCGCCTCCCGAGAAGCGGCGCGCCGGGTGGACGAAGCCGTGCAGAAGAAAACCGCGTCCATGCTCGGCGGCATGATCCGGTAAACGTAAACGTAAAACGTAAAAGGTAAAACGTAAAACGTGGCGTCGGCAGCGAATCTCTCGAGGCTTCGTTTCACGTTTTACGTTTTACGTTTCACGGCCCCAGGTCTGCCCCGATGAGGGGTGTCCCCAAAGCCTTCGAGAGGCTGGTCACGGAGTTGCAACGGCTCCCGGGAATCGGAGGCAAGAGCGCGGCGCGTCTGGCCTATCACCTCCTGCGGGCGCCCAAGGAGGAGGCAGACCGCCTCGCGCAGGCCATCGCCGAGTCCCGTGAGGCGGTCCAGCGCTGTTCGATCTGCAACACGCTGACCGAAGAGGATCCCTGCGACGTCTGCACGGACCCGGAGCGCGACGGCTCACTCCTCTGCGTCGTCGAGGAGCCGGGCAACGTCGTCGCAATCGAGAAGACCCGGGAGTTCCGAGGCCGGTACCACGTGCTCTGGGGAGCGCTGTCTCCCTTGAAGGGGATCGGGCCGGACGAGATCGACGCCAAAGGCCTCGTCAAACGCGTCACGGCGGAAGTCCGGGAAGTCATCCTCGCGACCAATCCAAACGTGGAAGGGGAGGCCACCGCGCTCTACATCGCCCGGAAGTTGAAACCCTCCGGTGTCCGGGTGACGCGGATCGCGTTCGGCCTGCCGGTCGGCGGAGACATCGAGTACGCGGACGAAGTCACGATGGCGCGGTCTCTCGAGAACCGGCGGGACCTGTAGGAATCGGGTGATCTGCGATCGGCTGATCGGAGGAACACTTCTGCATCCTGATCACCCGATCACCCGATCACCCGATGATCCGATCAACCGACCGCCTGGAAGGTGACGACGCTCGCTCTGTTAGAATAAATCTCACCAGGAGAACCAATTAACTCCATGATCCCTCAGGATCTCGTTCTCTACGACGAGGAGTTCCAGAAGATCCGCCAGGCCCTCCAGCGTCTGCTCGAAGACGCGAGCGCCAAGCTCGTGTTTCTGGTAGACAAGAACGGACAGCAGATCGCCGCGGTCGGAGACATGAGCTCCCTCGATACGACCTCGCTCGCCTCGCTGACGGCCGGCAATGTCGCGGCGACCGATGGCCTGGCGCGGTTGATCGGTGAAAAGGAGTTCTCGATCCTCTTCCACGAGGGGGAGAAGGACAACATCCACATCTCGATCGTGGCACGCCGCGTGATCCTCGTCGTCATCTTCGACGACCGGGCCTCCCTCGGCCTGGTGCGATTGCGCGTGCGGCGGGCCACGGCCGAGCTGGAGGCGGTCTTCGAGGAGATCGGCCGGAAGATCGAGGGCCAGAAGGTCGCGGTCGCGACGGAGCTGGAGGGCCCCTTCTCCGAGATCACGGACGAGGACATCGACCGGCTCTTCTCGGAGTAGCTTCCGGGCTCTCCGGCCAGCCCGGCAACGCGATGACGTTCATCAACTACGCCGCGCGCGAGATCAACTGCAAGATCGTCTATTACGGGCCGGGTCTCGGCGGCAAGACGACCAACCTCCAGTACATCTACGACCGGACCAACGACGCCTCCAAGGGGAGAATGATCTCGCTCGCGACCGAAACGGACCGGACGCTGTTCTTCGATTTCCTCCCCATCGATCTGGGCGAGATCCGCGGCTTCAAGGTCCGTTTCCATCTCTACACCGTGCCCGGCCAGGTCTTCTACGACGCCTCTCGCAAGCTGATCCTCCGGGGTGTGGACGGTGTCATCTTCGTCGCGGACTCTCAGGAGCCCCGCATGGAAGCCAACGTCGAATCGATCCGCAACCTGGACAAGAACCTGCGGGAGCAGGGATACGACATCGCCACGATCCCCTACGTGCTCCAGTTCAACAAGCGGGACCTGCCGACCGCCATCCCCGTGGACGAGATGTACCGCCGCCTGAACATCAAGGGAGAGCCGACCTTCGAGGCTACGGCGAAGACCGGTCTGGGAGTCATGAACACCCTGAAAGCCGCGGCCCGTCAGGTCCTGACCGAGCTGCGAAAGAAGTAGCGCCTAACGCGGCCAGAGCCAGGCGAAG
>JBKPBH010000056.1:0-12867 GCA_046726795.1 Acidobacteriota bacterium | reverse complement strand
GCTTCGGAGCTTCCGGAGGTACCGATCCCCGCTGGCTACCTCTTCGGCAGCTTGATCTCGCCAGCTTCCAGCTGCTTGATGATGTTTCGGAGGGTTTCGATCAACTCGCTCTTCTCGACACGAGCCTTCTGGAAGGAGAGGTTCAGCTTGAAGGGGCCGCCCTTGGGCTTGTAGATGAAGGAGAACCGGCCGGGCCTCTTCCCTCCCGGCTCCCCTTTCTTTCGACGCAAGTCGTCCCGCGTGGAGCCCGCCGCCGCTTCGGCAATTGCCTCGCGCATCGCGTCGGGATCTTTCAACCGGCCAATCTCCAGAAGAACCGACCGGGCGTGGATGTCGGCGCGCCGACATTCCTCCCGGATGTCCTCGGGGATATCCAGGAGAGACATTGCTTCCGTGACCGAGACCCGTGACTTCCCGACGGCGTCCGCGATTCTTTGCTGTGTGTATCCGTGCCGGTTGGCGAGACCCGCGTACCCCTCGGCTTCCTCGAAGGGATGGAGATCCCTCCTGTGGAGGTTCTCGATCAGCGCGATCTCGATGACCTCGTTCTCCGGCACGTCGAGCTCGATGCACGGGATCTCTGTCAGTCCGGCTTCCATCGCTGCGCGGAACCGCCTCTCCCCCGCAATGATGCGATAGCGGCCGGCGGCAAGCGGGCGGACGAGGATGGGCTCGAGGACCCCGCGAGCCTCGATGGAGCGGGCAAGCTCGGTCAAGTCGCCCACGCTCATGCGCGGCTGGTCCGGGTTGGTCTCGATCTCGTCGAGCGGGATCCAGCGCCCGACCGCGGCCCCCAAGCGCGCCGAGAGGGAGTCGACGAAGTGAGAGTCGTGCCGCATCCGAGCCTCGGACGGCAGACCGCGTTTAGCCGGCATGGAAGATGGAATGATCCCGCAATCGGGCTTCTCCCTCAAGCGAAAAGGACGGGGCTGGTTTATCCCGGCGAGACACGCGACAACACTTCCTCGGAGAGGGAGTAGTACTCGGCGGCGCCGGCCGAGCGCGGCGCGAAAGTGAAGATGGACTCCCGGTGGGCCGGGCTCTCCTCCAGGCGCACGCTCTTGGAGATCGTGGTCTTGAAGACCTTGTCCCCGAAGACCTGCGCGATCTGGCGGTAGACGTCCTTGCCGATGACCGTGCGCTTGTCGTGGAGGGTGACGACGACGCCCAGCAGCTGAAGCGCCGGGTTCGGCCGCGCCTTGATCTTCTCGATCGTCTCGAGCAGGTCGTCGGTCCCTTCCAGCGCGAAATAGGAGGACTGGATCGGGATCAAGACGTGGGTCGCGGCGACCATCGCGTTGACGGTGATCATTCCGAGCGTGGGAGGCGTGTCGATCAGGATCGCGTCGTAACGCTTCCGGGCGCCGTCGATCTTGTCGCGGAGACGGAAGTGCCCGTCGATCTCCCCCATCAGCTTCGCCTCGATCTTGGCGAGCGCGATGCGGGCCGGCGCGATGTCGAGGTTCGGCAGGCCGGACGGCCGAACGACCTGCCTGAACCATATGGACGGGTCCGTCAGCACGTCGTACATCGATTTCTCGACCGTGCGGCGGTCCACGTACGACATCGTGCTGTTGGCCTGGGGGTCCAAATCCACCAGCAGCGTCTTCATCCCCTTCTGCGACAGGGCCGCCGCCAGGTTGATCGCCGTGGTCGTCTTGCCGACGCCCCCCTTTTGGTTGGCGATGCAGATGATCACGCGACGAGTGTAGCCGAGTTATCCGTTGTCAGTTATGAGTTATCCGCCGTTAGTTTCGAGTCCGGCGTGCTTGAATTGAGAACTGAAGACGGAGAGCCGACGGCTACATCCGGTACTTGCCGAGGTCTTCGGGGTTGACTTCCTCGAGCCACTTCTTGAGGCGTTCGGGGTCCGGGTCGCCCCCCTCGGAGCGCAGCGTCTTACTCTTTTCCAGGACTTCCTCTTCCACGAAGATCTCGGACTGGCAGCGCAGCGCCAGCGCGATCGCGTCGCTCGGCCGGCTGTCCACGGTCCAGGTGGCGCCGGCGCGCGACAGATGGATCCGGGCGAAGAAGGTGTTGTCCTTCAGGTCATTGATGACAATGCGCTCGACCCGGGCATCGAGCTCCTTGACGAGGTTGTTCAAGAGGTCGTGGGTCATGGGGCGGGGTGTCGAGATCCTCTCCATGGCAATGGCGATCGCGTTGGCCTCGAAGATCCCCACCCAGATTGGAAGGAAGATCCCGTCGCCGGCGTCCCGCAGGATCACGACCGGCATGTTCGAGACGGGGTCCATCAGGAGGCCCTTGATTTCCATCTTGACCATGAATGCCCCTCTGGCTTTCAGGCCGCCGGTTCTCCCAGCAGCGAGTTCGGTAGTCCCCGGACGATTCTGACCTCGGAATATTGGCCGGCCCGGAGGCTCTCCGCTCCCCGGATGTGAACGATGCGGTTGCAAGGAGTGCGCCCCCGGCTCTGTCCCTGCCGGTCCGTTCCTTCGACGAGCACTTCGAAGGTCCGTCCGACGAGGCCTCGATTGATCTCGGTCTGAATTTCCTCCTGGGCGGCGAGGAGGCGTTGCAGCCGCTCGGAGGCGGTCTCGGCGGCTACGCTCTGCTCGCTCCCCCAACGCGCGGAAGCCGTGCCCGGCCGGGGGGAGTAGACAAACGCGAAGAGGTTGGCGAAGCGGACTCGACGGACGAGATCCAGGGTCGCCTCAAAATCCTCCTCGGTCTCCCCCGGGAAGCCGACGATGAAGTCGGAGGAAAGGGCGATTTCGGGGACCGCCCGGCGGACCCGCGCCACGGTGTCTAAGTAGCCCTTGCGGTCGTAACGCCGCTTCATCCGGTAAAGGATTCGGTCCGAGCCCGATTGCGCCGGCAGGTGGAGGTACGGGGCGATGCAGCCTCCGGCCGCCAGGGCCGCGATGAGCGGATCGTCCAAGAAGATCGGATGCGACGTCAGGAATCGCAGGCGCCGGACTCCCGGCACGGCCGCGACGCTCGTCAGCAGCTCTCCCAGCCCGGAGCCCGTCTCGGGTTCGCGGTAGGCGTTGACGGTCTGGCCGAGCAGCGTGATCTCCGAGTACCCGCGCGCGGCGAGCCCGGAAGCTTCCTCCAGGACCTCGGCGGCGCGGCGGCTGCGCTCCCGGCCCCGGGTGAAGGGCACAATGCAGAAAGTGCAGAACTGGTCGCACCCTTCGATCACCGTCAGGTAGGCCTGAAACCGCGAGCCGCGGGAGATCTGGCGGAACTGATAGACCGGAGATTCCTGAGGGAGCGCGAGGGCAGCCACCTGGCGTCTCTCCCGCCGCACCGACTCCACGATCTCGGCGACCCGCTCGACGTTACCCGTTCCCAGGACGAAATCCACCCAGGGCGCCCTCTCCAGGATCTGGTCTCCGGAGACCTGCGCCAGACAGCCGGCTACGCCGATGACCAGGTTCGGGTTCTCACGCTTCTTTTCCGCCAGCACTCCGAGCGCGCTGTAGACCTTGGCGTCGGCCTTCTCGCGCACGGAACAGGTGTTCAGGATGACGACGTCCGCCTCGCCGGTGCCGGCTGGAGTGAGGTCGAGCGATTCGAGCGCTCCGGCCATGCGCTCTCCGTCCAGGACGTTCATCTGGCAGCCCCACGTCTCGACTCGGTACGAGCCGCCGCGGGCACCCGGCTCGGAAGGGACCGTGGCGCTCATTCGCGCAACCAACCCGGCAGGGCCCCCGCCTTGCGGGCCTTTTCCGGCAGGTCCGCCAGATCCTTCTCCGCCTGTTGCAGGTCCTTCCTGGCCGTTTCGAGCTCCTCCCGTTTCCTGTCCCAGGCGGGCTTGATCACGCCGTCCCGGTACTGGCCATCGTCCCATGAATAGAAGTCGTTTTCGAGCTTCTTCGACTCTTGCTCGAACCGGCGGACGCGCTCCTGGAGCTCTTCGACGCGAGTTTTCGCCGTGTGCATCCGTTCGCGCCAGTACGCCTCCGCCTCCTCGGCGGGAGCGGGCGTCGGCTTGACCTCTTCGCGGACGGCCGATGGCGTCGGCGCGGGCGGCCGGGGCGACGCGGTCGTCAACCTCCCCTTTTTCGGATCGGTCACCAGCGTCTTGTTGGTGATCGCGATCTTCCCCTTCGGCTCCTTCTTCTTGCCCGCGGAAGCCGCCCGGACGGCGTCGGCCAGAGATTGCCCGGCCGCGGGAGTCGCCGACGCCACGGCCGGCGTGACGACGGCGTCCGCAGCGCCGCGCCCGAATCCTCCCGAGAGCTTCCTCGGCGTGGGAGTCGGAGTCGCCTTCGCAGCCCCCAAGGCCGGCATCGGCATCGCTCCGGCGAGGAGCGCCGTTGCGGCCAACAACAATTTTGGATTTTGAGTTTTGGATCTTGGATTGAGGGACCGACGAGGGCTTCGGCCTCTGGTAATCGAAAACCGAGAATCGAGAATCGAAAATCTCATGGTTCCGTCGTCCCCGCTCTTCCGTATCGGTCTTCCAGCCGGACCACGTCGTCGAGCTCCGGAGAGGAGACTTCGACCAGGTCGGCGGCGACGTCGGCCGACATCCGGTGCCGGACTCCTGGCCGGATCCGGTGCGCGTCTCCCGGCCGAAGCCGTATCTGCTCCATGCTCCCTTCCGCACCCACCGACAGCGTCACCTCGCCGTTCAAAACAAAGAGAGTCTCGTCCTTTCTTTCATGGTATTGGAGCGACAGGCTGTGGCCCGGCTCCAGATGGAGGATCTTTCCGGCGTAGCGCTCGTTTTCGGCGAAGACGAGCTCATGTCCCCAGGGCTTGGTGACTCTCCTCATCCGGCGGGCTCCCGTTTCTCGACTCTCTCGACCCGAGTGCTCCGCTTTTCCGCGAGGACATCTTCGGACCGCGGCAGCGCGCGAAATAGTTTTTCGGCTTCCGCGGCGTCCGACGCGTTTAAGGCCCGCTCGGCGAGAGCGCGGGCGCGTTCGGAGGAGATCGCCGAGAGCGTGCTCTTGACCGCGGCGATCGCCACCGGCGTCACGGAGAGCTCTCGGATCCCGAGTCCCACCAGCGCGACGATTCCGAGCGGGTCGGCGGCCATCTCGCCGCAGACCGCAACGGGCCGGCCCAAGGCGGCTCCCGCCTGGACCACGGACCGGATCATCCGGAGAATCGCCGGATGAAGCGGACGGTAGAGCGCCGAGACGTCGGGATTGGCGCGGTCCACAGCCAGGGCGTACTGCGCCAGATCGTTGGTTCCGATCGAAAAGAAATCGGCCTCGAGGGCCAGCCGGTCGGCCAGGAGCGCGGCCGAGGGCACCTCGATCATCACGCCCAGAGGCGGAGGCGTCTGCAGTCCGACTTCCCGGCAGACGGTCTCGAGGTGCCGGCGCGCGGCGCGCAACTCTCCGACGCCGGTCACCATCGGGAGCAGGATCCGGAGCTCTCCTTTTCGGGAAGCGAGGCAGAGGGCGGTCAGTTGCTCCTCGAAGATCTGCGGGTTCGCCAGGCAATAGCGCAGCCCCCGCAGGCCGAGGGCCGGGTTTTCTCCGGGAGCCGGGCCGATCCCCTTTTCTCCGCCGAGGTCGTAGGTGCGCACGATGGCCGGGTGGGGAGCGACCGCGGCGAGAAGCCGCTCGTAGGCGTCGCGCTGTTCCTCAACGCTCGGCGTTGCGGGTGCGGCTTTCAAGTAGAGGAATTCGGATCGGAAGAGCCCAACGCCTTCGGCGTGCCAGCGTTCGAGCGCCGGGATCTCCTCGGTGAGCTCGAGGTTCGCCCGCAGGACGATTCGGACTCCGTCGGCGGTCACGGCGGCTCCGGCCGTCCTCGCGCGCAGGCGCCGCGTCTTCTCGCGCGCCTCGCGGATCTTGACAAGGCTTCGGCGGATCTTCTCCCTCGAGGGAGACCGCTCGACGATCCCGCGGTCTCCGTCCACGATGATCGGCCTCTCGGGAGAAACCGCGTCGCAGAGGCCGGCGATGCCCGCCACGGCCGGGAGTCCGAAGGACCTCGCGATGATGCTGGCGTGAGAAGTCGGGCCTCCTCGCTCGAGGGCGATCGCGCGGACACGCCGGGGGTCCAGCCGCGCCGTGTCGGCCGGAGAGAGCTCGTCGGCGACGAGGATCGAGCCACGTGGCAGCTCGAGGTACTGCAGGGGCGCGCCGCCGGAGAGCTGGCGCGCGATCTCGCGCGCCACGTCCGTGATGTCGGCGGCCCGTTCGCGCATGGCCGCCGAGGCGGCGGCCTCCAGCCTCTCGGCCATCTCGCGGGAGACCGCAGCCAGCGCCCATTCCGCGTTGACCCGATCCCGTCGCATCCTCTCGACGACGGCCGACAGGAGCGACTCGTCCGAGGCGATCATGCCGTGCGCCTCCAGGATCGCCGCGAGTTCCGAGCTCATGTCGCCGCTCGACTGACGCGACTGGGCCAGGAAGTCCTCCGTCGCGGCCCCCGCGGCCTTTCGCAGCCGCTTCTCCTCCCCTTCGATCTGGTCGGGATGCACGGCGCGGCGGAAGGCGGGCGTGCCGCCGAATCGGACCACGACCGCGCGCCCCACCGCAATTCCGGGAGAAACCGGCAAGCCTTGCAACATAAGTGGTGGGTGGTAGGTGGTGGGTGGTAGGGACGGGGGCTTTCCCCTATCACCTAACACCTATCACCTAACACCTCGTCTTACTCCTCCTCGTCGAAGCTTCGGGCGATCAGGTCCTCCACGGCCGCGAAGGCGTCCGTCTCATCCTCGCCGTTCACCGTCAGCACGATTCGAGTCCCCTGGGAGGCGGCGAGCAGGAGAATCCCGAGGATGCTCTTGCCGTCCACCTCCTCTCCGTTCTTGCGGATCTTGACCGCGGACTTGTAGCGGCTGGCCGTCTGGACGAATTTGGCGGCCGCGCGGGCATGCAGGCCCAGCCGGTTGCGGATGGCGATCTCCCTCTCGATCATGGCTCGCGCGGCTCCGACGCCGCCCCGGAAGCCGACTCCTCGTTGGCGAGCAGGTCCGATGCCACGCAGATCGACCGCTGTCCGCGGTCCCGGGCGAGCCGCGCGATCTCGCCGACGGGCTTTCCGCTGTCCTGGAGGGTGGCGCACTTCAAGACCATGGGCAGGTTGACCCCGGTCACGATCTCGACGCGGTCCCTCTTCAGGAAGGAAAGGGTCAGGTTCGTCGGGGTGCCCCCGAACATGTCGGTCAGGATCACCGCGCCGTCGCCGCGATCGGCCTGGGCCAGGCCGGCGGCGATCCGCTCCCGGGCGTCCTCGCCGATCTCGCTCCACTCCAGCGCGACGGCGACGATCGAGGAGATGTCGGGCTGGATGGTCAGCGCCGCGGCCCGCAGCTCCTCCGCCAACCTCCCGTGAGTCACCAGCAGGATTCCAATCATGAGGCGAGTCTCGGATTGTAAGGCCAGGCCGTCTGCCTCGGCTATTCCCGGGTGGCGTCCCGGTGCGACACGCGCACCGGATAGCCTCTTTCCTTCATCATCGCCGCCAGCCGCTCGGCGACGTAGACGGAGCGGTGCTTGCCGCCGGTGCACCCCACGCCGATCGAGAGATAGCTCTTGTGCTCCCGCTCGTACAGCGGTAGCAGATAGTCGAGAAACTCGCCGAGGCGCGAGAGGAAGGCCCCGGTCTCCGGATCTTTTTCGATGTAGGCGGCCACGGCTGGATCCGAGCCTGTCTTGGATTTCAGTTCCGGAACGAAATGCGGGTTGGCCAGGAACCGGACGTCGAAGAGCAGGTCGACGTCGTGCGGGACGCCGAACTTGTAGCCGAAGGAAGTGGCGGAGACGACCATGCGCGCCCGCGAAGGGTCGCCGACGAAGGTCTTCTGGATGAAGGAGCGCAGCTCGTGGACGGTCATCTCGGAGGTGTCGACGACGACGTCGGCCACGGAGCGGACCTCCTCGAGCATCGCGCGCTCGCTGCGGAGCGACTGGAGCAGCGACCGATCGCCCGACAGCGGGTGAGGCCGGCGCGTCTCGGAGAAGCGCCGAATCAGGGACTCCTCCGAGGCGTCGAGGAAGAGCAGCCGGGTGGCCGGGACTCTCGCCCTGAGGCGCCCGAGGATCTCGGGGAAGCGGCCGGCGAAGTCGGGGTTGCGCACGTCGAGGATGACCCCCACTCGCGGCGCGGAGACACGGGACAGGAGCGGTTCGAGGAGCTCGAGGGGCAGATTGTCCACGCAGAAGTAACCCATGTCCTCGAGGCACTTGTTCACGTAGCTCTTTCCGGACCCCGAGAGACCGGTCGCGATCACGAGGCTCTCGGGGAGCGAGCGGGCGCCGGGATCGCCGACTGCGGGCGTCTTCTCGCTCATCGTTGAACCCGGGCGACCGTCAGCGCCGGCGCGCCGGGGATTGCGCGTTCTTCGCGATCTGCTCGTCCACCTTAAGCGCGAATTCCTTGGCGGCGTCGTAGCCTTGCATCTTGAGCAGCTCGTTGCGCGCCCCGATCTCGATCAAGAGGGCCAGGTTGCGGCCCGAGGCGACCGGGAGCCGCAGGAAGGGGCGGGCCTTTCCGAGAATGGAGTAGGTCTCGCCGTCCAAGCCCAGGCGATCGTACTTCTTCGACGGGTCCCAGCGCTCGAGCTCGATCACCAGCTCGATCGACTTGGAAGTTCGGACGGCGGAGACGCCGAAGAGGTTCTTGATGTTGATGATCCCGATGCCACGCAGCTCCATGTGGTAGCGGATCATCTCGGCCGCGCGCCCGACGAGGGCCCCGTTGGGGTACTTGCGGATCTCCACGACGTCGTCGGCCACGAGCCGGTGGCCGCGCTGGATGAGATCCAGCGCACACTCGCTCTTGCCGATGCCGGAGTCGCCGAGCAGGAGGACTCCCATGCCGTAAACATCCACGAGCACGCCGTGAACGGTCGCCGAGGGCGCGAGCTCGTCCTCGAGGACGCGCGTGATGTTCTGGATGACGACCGAGGTGGTCTGGTCCGAGACCAGCAGCGGAACGGCTCGCGCTCGGCACTCCCGGGCCAGGTCCTCCGGCACGTGCTGGCCTTTCGTGATCACGAACGCCGCGACCGGCAGAGCGCAGATCGAGGCGATGCGTTCACGGCGGATGTCGTCGGGCATCGTGTCGAGGTAATTCAGCTCGCTCTCCCCGAGGATCTGGATCCGGCCCGGTTTGATGAAGGCCAGAAAGCCGGCGAAGGCGAGGCCGGGTCTCTGGATGCGGCCCCAGGAGATGGGTCGGGAGAATCCGGGCTCGCCGGCCACGGTGCGCAGCTTGAGGTCCGACAGAACGGGCGATCGGAGGATTTCCGAGGTCAGACCGGCAGTCCGCCCCTTTTCCTCTGGAACGCTCATGCCCCCGCCGTCGTCAGGCTCCCGCGCGGCCCCTGGAGGGCTTCCAGGATCTCTTCCCTGGTCGCCGCGCGCCGCAGACTGTCGCCCACACCGGGGGCGCGCAGGAGGCGGGAGATCCGAGCGAGCGTCTGGAGGTGGAGGGCGGGCTGGTCCGCGGGTGAGAGGATCAGGAAGATCAGCGTGACGGGCACGCCGTCAGCAGAATGGAAATCGATCCCCTGCGGAGCGAGCCCGATCGACAGCACGACGTCGCCGACGTCCTTCGACTTGCAGTGAGGGATCGCCACGCCGCCTCCCAAACTCGTGCAGCCCAGTCGCTCGCGCTCGATCAGGCGGCTCGTCAGCTCCGCGGCGTCCCGGATGACGCCTGCGGCCGCCAACCGTCTCGATATCTCGCCCAGGACCTCTTCCATCCCCGGCCCGCGCAGGTCCGTGAAGACAAACCGAGGATCGAGGAGCCCCTGGAGAGGCGACTCGCCGCCGTTCAAAGGCGCGTCCCCGGCGCCGGGCCGCGCTTCTGGCTCAGCATGCCGGCACGATCAGCCCGAAGTCGCCGTCGCGCCGCCGGTAGAGCACGGAGATCTTCTCGCTGCCCGAGTCGCGGAAGACGAGAAATTCGAGTCTCGAGTTCTCCAGGCGCATCCCCGCCTCCTCGATGCTCATGGGCTTGGCGGGGAGCCTCTGTTGGCCGCTCCGGACGATGCGCGCCGCGCCTCGGGCCTCCCCGGAGGCTGAGGCCGCGCCCTCGGCGGAGGGGGGAGTCTTGCGGATCGACTCTCCGGGCGCCCCCCGATGTTTGCGGTCCCGGCGTCTCTCCAGATCGCGCTTGGCCTGGGCATCGATCTTGGCGAAGGCCAGCGCCACGGCCGCACGGGGGTTGCCGGCCGTCTCCTCCTGAGCCTTCCAGTGCCGCCGCCTATGGCTCGCGATGATCTCCACTCCGACGCGGTGCTTCTCCTGGGAGAGCACGATGCGGACCGTGGCGGGTCCTCCCAGATGCCTCTCCAGACGCTGGGTCCGCCGCCGCGCGAGATCCTCGAGTGACGGGGTGACCTCGACGTTGCGGCCTGTGCACTCGACGCTCATGCCACCTCCTGGTCCTCAAAAAGACTGTTTGCGCTGCGAGGAGGAAGGGATCCGGAGCTCCTCGCGGTACTTGGCCACGGTCCGCCGCGCGATCTGAATCCCCTCGGCTCGCAGCCTCTGCATGATTCGGGCGTCCGAGTGGGGGCGCCGCGCATCCTCGTCGGCAATGTAGCGCGCGATCTTGCTCTTGATCGAGAGGGACGACACGTCGGCGCCGGTGGAGGAGTCGATCCCGCTATGAAAGAAGTATTTCATCGGGAAGAGGCCCCGGGGTGTGTGGATGTATTTGTTCGAGACGACGCGTGAGACGGTGGACTCGTGCATTCCGATGTCGTTGGCGACGTCGCGCAGGACGAGCGGCCTGAGGTGTTCGATTCCCTTGTCCAGAAACTCCCGCTGATGCCTCACAATCGAGTCCGCCACCTTGTAGATCGTCCGCTGCCGCTGGTCGAGGCTCTTGATCAGCCAGACGGCCGAGCGCATCTTGTCCTTCAGGTAAGCCGCGGCCTCCTGGCCGATCGCGCCGTTGCCGCCCCGGAGCATTCGGCGGTACGCCGCGGAGATGCGCAGCTTCGGGAGTCCGTCCTCGTTCAACTGGATGACGTACTCGTCTCCAATCTTGCGCACCGCCACGTCGGGCTCGACGTAGATCGTGCGCTCGTTGGAGTACTTGCGCCCGGGCTTGGGCTCGAGGTTCTTGATGATCTCAACGACGGCCTGAAGTTCCGACATCCCGACGCTCAGGGTCCGGGAGAGCTGCGGAAACTGACGGTTCAAGAACTCCGGCCAGTGCTCGGTCACGATCTTCTCGATCAGCGGATTTTCGATCCCGAGACCCCGGATCTGGAGCATCAGGCAGTCGGGAAGGTCGAAGGCGCAGATGCCGGGCGGGTCGAAGGAGCGCACCAGGGCGAGCGCCTTCTCGACGTCCCCGTCGTTCTCGAAGCCGGCGGCGCGGATCTCTTCCCGAGCGACCCTCAGGTAGCCGTCCTCGTCCACGTTGCCGATCAAGTAGGTCGCGATCTCGCGCACCGCGGGATTGGCGTCGGACATGGAGAGCTGCCAGGTCAGATATTCCTGGAGGCCCGGGGTACTCGAGAGGGTGTTCTCGAGCGGGGTCTGCTCTGTCTCCTCGTACTGGCGCGGGTTGTAGGCAGTGTCCAGGTAATCCTCGAAGTAGGAATCGAAGTCGATCTCCTCAAAAGAGTCCCGCTCCCGCTCCGGAAGGGCCTCGGCTTCGGTGGGCGCGTCGGTCGCGGGCGCGGGGGCCGCCGCCGGGACAGTTTCTTCCTTGGGCGCCTCGGACGCCTCGGTGATCGGAGCCTCGGCGACCTCCCCTTCCCGGACCGCCTCCTCCTGTTCCTGCTCCTCCTCGAGGACGGGGTTCTCCACCATCTCCTGGGTCAGGACCTCCTCGAGCTCGAGCTTGGACATCTGCAGCAGCTTGATGGCCTGCTGCAGCGACGGGGTCATGACCAGCCGCTGTGAAAGCTTGAGGTTGAGTTTCTGTTCAAGACCCATGTGGTCGCGGTCCTGTCATCCGAGGTCCGGCTCCCCTCGTCGGCGGTCCCGAGCCTCGGAGAATCCGGGCATTTCCATCTCCTTGCTTCTTCAGTTCAGCTGAAAAGCCTCCCCCAGGTAGATCTTCTTGACAACGGCGTCGCTCGAGAGAGCAAGGGGCGTGCCCGCCCGTAAGATCTCGCCGGCATTGATTATATAGGCGCGGTCCACGATGGACAAAGTCTCCCGGACGTTGTGGTCCGTGACCAGGACGCCGATGCCCGAGGCCGCGAGACGGCGCGCGATGGCCTGGATTTCCAGCACGGCGAGCGGATCGATCCCGGCGAAGGGCTCGTCCAGGAGGAGGAAATCCGGAGAGACGACGAGACTCCTCGCGATCTCGACGCGGCGGCGCTCTCCGCCCGAGAGAGTGAAGGCGCGGTGGGTCTTGAGCGCCTCCAGCCCGAATTCGGCCAGGAGCCGGTCGGCCCGCTCGTGCTGTTCGCCACGCGAGAGGTCGAGCGTTTCCAGGATGGCGAGGAGGTTCTCCTCCACGGTCAGCTTCCGGAAGACCGACGGTTCCTGCGGCAGGTAACAGATGCCCTCTCGCGCGCGGCGATACATCGGAAGGTCGGTCACGTCGCGGTCGTTTAAGCGCACGACGCCGGCGTCCGGGCGCACGAGACCGACCACGATGGAAAACGTCGTCGTCTTGCCGGCCCCGTTGGGACCGAGCAGGCCCACGATCTCGCCTCCAGCGACTTCGAGGGAGACCCCCTGGACCACGGCGCGGCCCCCGTACGTCTTGATCAGGCCATGGGCCTCGAGGACGGGGCGGCCGGCCGGTGTCTCTGGAATCTCGCTCACGACGTCAATTCAGCGGCGCGTCTTGTGGATCGTCTCGGTCTTGCCGCCTTCCGGCGCGGTGATCTCGACGTTACGCCCGCGCTGGGTGATCGTCAAGGTGGCGCCGGAGACGCGATTGCCGTCTGTGTCCGTGACCCATGCGGGCGCGCCCTGGAGCACGGTCCTGTCCTGCTGCGGCCAG
>JBKPBH010000055.1:0-47956 GCA_046726795.1 Acidobacteriota bacterium | reverse complement strand
ATCCGGGAGAGATCGGACTGGGCGATGCCGATCCGGTCGGACAGTTCCGTCTGTGTGAGGTGCTTTCCCTTGCGCAGCTCTCGTATGCGGGACCCGACCAGGTTCAATTTGCGCGGCGAATGGGTTGGAGACATGAGATTTTGAAAATGCTATTGCATCATAAACTTCGGTAACTATAATCCCGCCGCCAGTGTCAAGCAACAGGAAAAGGCTCTCCGCCCGGCTTTTTCTCGTCAAGGAGATGGTGCTGCGGGACATCCGGGCGCGGTACGCCGGCTCCCGTCTGGGGATCGCCTGGGCCTTCGCGCAGCCGGTCTTCTGGATCCTCTTGTACGCCTGGGTCTTCGGCGTGATTCTCCGGATCCCGGTGGAGAAGGGGTTTTCGAACTTTCCAGAGTTTCTGCTGGCGGGCCTGCTGCCCTGGATGGCCATCCAGGAGGGGATCTCCCGCGCCTCCTCGGCCCTGACGGACAACGCGGCCATGGTCAAGAAGACCGTCTTCCCCGTCGAAACGCTGGTGCTCTCGGTCGTACTCGCGGCGGTCGTCAACGAGGTCATCGCGTTCGCCTTCTTCGCGATCTACCTGGCGTGGCTCGGGCACCTGTCTCTGCCTTGGCTCCTTCTGGCCGCGCCCGCGCTGCTCGTCCAGACGGTGTTGACCTTCGGAGTGGCGTGCTTCGCGGCGACCGTCACGACGCTGGTTCGAGACGTTGCCCACGGGATCGGCATCGCGTTGACCGTTCTCTTCTACGCGACTCCGATCGTCTACCCGGCCGCGATGATCCCGTCGCGCTACCGCTTCCTGCTCGCGATCAATCCCATCGCGCACTTGGTCGAGTGGTATCGCCGCGTCTTCACGCTGCACGTTCTTCCCGAGCCGTCCTCGGTGGCGTACCTGACTCTCTTCGCCGGAGCCGCCGCGATTCTCGGCGCCGCGCTCTTCTTTCGCGCCAGGCCCCATTTCGCGGATCTGCTCTGAGAGAGAGGAAGAATCCCCGCGGCAGGGCGGTTAAGGCGGGCGCGTTGGAAGCCCCGAAAAACTCGAAGGAGGAGGCCCCGTGAAGCTCATTCGATTCCTTCCGGCCGTCGCGGCCGTGCTCGTCCCGCTCGCCTGCGCCGGCCCGTCGGCGCCCAAGGCGACGGTGGCGCCGCCGACGCCGACCCCCATGACCCTCTCGCGCACGAACCCGAATATCGTCGAGGAGGACGAGCTCCATTTCGTGGAGCGGCTGCCCAAGGCAGACTACATCCGAGTGGACGAGCGGCACATCCGCCATCCGCTGGTGGGGCCGGCCGTCGAGTTCTACAAGGAGGACGATCAGTACTACTACGTCTACACCAACAAACGAAACGCCGAGACCGCCGCCATCGAGGAGGGCCTGCGCAAGCTCGCGACTCCGTCCCCGACTCCGGTCGGCGCCGTGCCGACCCCCTCGGGCCCGTCCCTCTCGGACTTCGAGGACATCACGCCCGCCCGCGAATCCGGGCGCCTCCGGCTGCAAGCCGTGGCGGCGACCGGGCTGCCGCAGAGCGGACTCTGGCGCGCTTCCTTCGTCGTGGCCGACATCAACGGCGATCGGATCCCCGACATCATCGCGCCCCCCTCGCGCCTGGGCGACGCCAGGCTTCACGTCTGGATCGGCAACGGCAAAGGAGGCTTCTCCGCCTGGCCGCTGCGCTTCATCGAGAACGGGAAAGAAGACCCGACCTTCTCGCTCGACTACGGGGGGGTGGCCGTCGGCGACATCGACGGGGATGGGCGTCTGGACATCGTGGCCGCTTCTCACACGACGGGCCTCGTCTCCCTCTTCGGAAACGGCGACGGATCGTTCCGGATCGTTCGGACCGGGCTCCCGATCCGCAACGAGTTCTCGACGCAGGCCGTCGTCCTGGCCGACGCCGACGGAGACGGCAAGCTCGACATCATCGCCTCCGCCGACGGCGTCACCGGCCGCTCCGAGAGCCAGGATCAGGTCCGCGTCTATCTCTATCGGGGCGCGAAGGGGTGGGAGTACAAGCGCGACGGCATCCTCGGCGCCTTCTACTCGAACTGCCTCCACGCCTGGGACTTCGACAGGGACGGCAAAACCGATGTCCTGACGGGCAGCCACTTCATCGGAGCCCTGACGCTGCTCTGGAAGAATCTGGGGAATGGCCGGTTCGAGCCGGTGAGTTTCCCGGCGGTCGAGATCTACTCCTACCACTTCGCCACCGCGCCCGGGACCTTCGGAAAAGCGAGGGCGAGCGCCTTCGCCGACGCCTACCAGATGATCACCAACCAACCCGAGAACGCCCGCGCCACAGGCATCACGATCTACGCCTTCGAGAACGGGAACTGGACCCGCCACCGGGTCTGGCGCAAGAAGTCGGGCCAGTCGCTCCAGTACGCCCTGGCGATGGGGGACTTAGACGGCGACGGCTTGGACGACGTCGTCTTCGCCGACAGCGAGCTCAACCGGCTGAGGATCTTCTTCCAGAAGCCGGACGGCACGTTTGTTGAATTGGCCGAGAACGAGGAGCCGGCGTTGGATTCGCCGGGCCAGTGCATCCGGCTGGCGGATGTCGACGGCGACGGGAGACTCGACATCATCGTGTCGAAGACCGTGGCGTCCTACCGGCCGAACGATCGAGGAGGTTGGAGCGTTTACTTGAACCGGCGCTAGGGAGGCATTAGCCTTTGGAAACAAAAGGTTTCAGACCGATTCCATGATTTCGGAGCATATTTTTGGTTTTTTCCTCTTGACAGCCGCTTGGGAAGCGCCGAAGATGCCTGCAATCAACGGAGGTGAAGGAAGCTCCGGTATCGCTTTGACCAAAAAAAAAGTTCAGGAACTAAAAAAGAGAAATAGGGGAGGTGATGGGATCGCGCGAGGGGAAGGAACTTAAGCGTGTCTTTTTCGCACTTAACTGTAACGAGGAGATCTCAATAATGAAGAAAACCTTCCTGACGTGCATGGCGGTCGTCGCCTTGCTCGCCATTGCGGCGAGCGCGGGGGCGATCACGTGCACCATTGACCAGCGTCCTGCTGCGACGCTGCTCATTCCGTACTTCCAGGCGACATTCAACGCCGACGGTACGATCCTCGGGTTGCCGGCCGCGAGCTCTCTGGACACGCTCGTGACCATCGGCAACGCCTCATCGGCGCCGATGCTGGCGCACGTCAACGTGTTCAACGAGCGCACCGAGCTCGTCCTCGACTTCAACATCGCCCTGACCGGCTTCGACATCCAGTCGTTCTCGGTCGCCTCGATCCTGCGCGGGAACCTGCCGATAACCCCGGTCAACATCTCGCACGTGCCCGAGGTCAAGGATGGTGTCCAGGTCACGATCACCGGCGACGTCTGCCAGCGCAACGCCAGCGCTCCGGTCTACCCGGCCGCGGGCGGCTATCTGCGGGTGCGACCGACGAGTCCAGCGACAGGTCTGGACAACTCGCTTGCCACCGTCGCGTATCCGGCGGGTCCATTCCCGACCGCGTTCCTGTTCCAGGTCCTCGACTCGCTCGATACGACCAAGGACACGAACACTTGCGGTGGCGGCGTGGACAACGTGATCTCCAACCCGATCCACGGGTACATCACGATCGATCACGCGAACTACTGCAACCTCTCCAACCCGTCCGACCCGGCGTACTACACCAACGACGCGATCGGGATGGAGAACAATCTCTGGGGCGACTACATCTTCATTTCGGGCGCGGGCGTCGGCACGGAGGGCTTTGCGGCTGTCGCCATCGAGGCGGATGCTTCGCTGGCGGACGTCACGGCAGCTCCGACCAGCCCCACTGCCACCTTCGGTGGACGCCGTACCTTCTACCGCCGTTATGTGACGGTGGCGGATCCGGCCGGATGCTTGAACACGTTCCCGGCCCCGCAGAACGCCTTTGACTGCGGCGGCGGCGACCAGCGCGAGCCTCTCGGTCTGAAGTACGCGGCCCGGTGGTTCGATGCGGCTCCCTCGGTGACCTCCAACTTCAACGTGTGGCGTGCATCGGCCGGCTCGAGCGCAATCAGCGGCGGTTTGGCCGACCTGCTCGGGTTCGCCGTCGGCAAGTGCAACACCTCCGAGCCGACCGTGACCTTGACCTTCTTCGACGAAGACGAGAACACGGTCACTCAGGGCGTCTGCCCGTCGCCGTGCACGCAGCCGACGTTCAACTTCCCGCTGGAGACGCAGCGCACGTCCATCACCGCCTTCTCGCACCCGACCTGGCCGGCCGGCTGGGTCAGCATGGAGTTCTTCAACAACACGGGTCCGATTGGCGGAGTCCTGGATCAGGCGTACGTGACGTACGACTTCCAGGGCGCGGGTGTCTTCCTCTCGGCCGGAATCCCGGCGGCTCAGCTCGATCCGACGAACTGTCAGCCACTGCTCGTACCGACGAGTGCCATCACGACGACGGCACCGGCCATCCCGGTGATCGTGGGGACCGGTCCATAATTGGCTTCTCTGGAGTGGGCGGGACGAAAGTCCCGCCCACTTTTTTTTCATTGATCGGAAGGTCTTGTAGGAAGGTCAATCCGGGCAAGCCAAAGACATAGCTCTTCGGATTCCCACCGGCCCGATCTCAGATTCCTCGCCGTACCCTGCCGACGGCCAGGGATATGAAATCCGGCTCGGATAAGACCAAAATGCAGTCCATCTCAACCCGCCAAAGGGCACTCCAGGAGGATTCCTCTCTCATGAATGGTTTTCCACAGATCGCATCGCGTGGAGTTTCGAGGACACTGGCCACGGCGGTTGCCGCCGTGTTGCTCCTTCTTCCCGCTTATCTGTCCGCGCAGACGGTCACCGTCTCCACAGGCGGTATCGTCAGCCTCGGAGGCGTCCCGCCGGTCTACAACGGCCAATACGTCATCCAGAAGACAGATTTCGGCTTCCTCTGGCTCGACACCGTGGCGCTCCAGGGAGGGATCGTTCAGGTCGAGGCCAAGTGCGGCACCGGGCAGCCGTCCTCCGTGACCGGTCTCTACGTCATCGGCGACTGCAACGGGATCACCAACGTGTCCTCCTCGGGCAACACCGTGCTGGCGCGACAGCTCTCGGGCCAGTGCGGCGCCGCCACCGACGGCTGCAGCGGGAACCGCGACCCCGACGGAGGCACCGGCATGTTCGCCTTCCGTCTCGGGACCTGGGAGTACCTGGGCCGCACGAACACCGACATCGCCGACTCGACCCAGACGACCGATCCCCAGGGCCGGACCTGGAAGGCGACGCCTAACAGCCTCTCGAGCTTCACCTGGACCGCCACCGGCAGCACGATCACGCCTCCCACCGCCGCCGCGTCGGCGGTCAATCAGTCGGCCGCCACCCGCACCGACAAGACGAACTACTACGGCGACAAGTGGCAGCTCCAGGACTCTTCCGTTTCGGGCGGCGCGATCACGAACGTCGATTGGGATTTGAACTACAACGGGACCTACGCCAGGGACGAGGGCGGTTCTCCTTCGACCGAGGGAACCATCACCGGTTATTTCCCCTGCGACCCCAGCGGGCCGGTCAGCGGGAACATCCGCACCGGCGCCAACTGCATTCAGAGCCTGAATCTGACGAACCCGGCCACATCGGGCAATTACCAGTTCGCCGAGCAGAGCGCGAACGCGAACGGGACCAGTGCCAACATCTTCGTTTCCTCCGCGGTCTCGGTTGCCTGTCCGCAGCCCAAGATCGTGGGCTTCACGGGGTTCACCGGCGTCTGCGCCAAGAGCGGGGGCACGTTGAACGTGCTCATCGGCGGAAACGCCAACGCCAGCGGCTCGTCCGGAAATCTCGCCGAGGCCTCGTACGCTTGGACCTTCACGGGGCCCAACCCGGCTAGCGCGTCGAGCGCGGTCGTCCCAGTGCCGTCGGGGGCCACTGGCTTCACACTGACGATCACGTACCCCGGCGGGTACCAGGCCACCGCTTCCGGCACGATCGTCCAGGCGAGTCTCGTCGCGGCCTTCTCCCTCGCCCCCGATCCGGTCCTGATCAACACGCCCCTCACGCTCACCAACCAGATGCAGAAGGCGTCGACGACGACGCTCAATTCCGTCGATTACGTGATCAACCCGGGAACGTGCGACTCCACTTTCAGCGCCTTCACCGGCGCGCCGCAGTTGGCTTCCTCCTTCCTGACCGCGGGAGGAACGGCAACCCCGCAGGCTCCCGGCACCAAAGGAGGCTTCTGCATCTACCTCCGATACAACTTCACGCCGTCGGGATCCCCCCAGCAGTCTCAGATCGTTTCGAACTCCTTCACTGCGACGGACTGGGTGGCGAACCCGCAGCCCTCAATCTCGCCGGTCCCGCTCTGCGGCAGCACGCTCTGTCCGCAGATCGGCACGAGTTACAGTCTTTCGGATTCCGAAGACATTCCAGTCAGTCCGCATCCCGGCGCGCAGTGGGACTTAAATGGGAATTCGATCGGCACCTCGGCCGATGCCAATGTGGCGATCACTTGGATCCCGGCGAGCGTTTGCAACTCCTGCACGCTGGGAGTTACGGTCAATGGCGTCAGAAAAACTCTGCCGGTCAATATTTCCGGTGCAGTGCCAACACCGGCGCCGACTCCGATCCCCACACCGCCTTCCGGCGGTGGCGGCCTGAGCGTTTCCGTGTCAGGCCCGTCGTCTGGCTCGAAGGGAACAACACTGACCTATACGGCCACCGCCTTCGGCGGCACCCCGCCCTACACCTATCAGTGGCAGTGCGATTACAACCCGCTCGGCGGCTTTACGCAGCAGGGGCAGACCGCGAGTTGCTCCTACTCCGCTTCCGGAACGCACAACGTCAAGGCGCTCGTCCGAGATTCGGTCGGAGTGAGCGGACTGAGCCCGGATTTCATCGTCTCGATCGCCGGCCCCCCGTCGCCCTCCTCGGCCTACACCGTCACCGGGAGCGGCGTGGGTCAAAACGTTTTCAACGGTCGGTACAACGCTCCGACAGGAACTCCTATCACCTTCACCGCCTCCGAGAACAACGCCCGCAGCTACGCCTGGAACTTCGGCGACGGCACGTCGGCGTCCACGAAGACGGCCACTCACACCTTCCCCTCCTCGGGCCCCTACGCGGTCGTGCTCACGGTCCAGGGGGACGAGACCAACAACTCGGGCACGGCCTCGGCGACCATCAACGTGGACATCACGGGACCGCCTCGGCCCTCGACCGTCTACACCATCACCGGCGCGACGCAGACCGGGACGGACACCTACACGGCGGAGGCCGGCCTGGTGATCACGTTCACGGCCGGCGCCACGCAGGCTACCGCCTTCTCCTGGGACTTCGGTGACGAGACCAAGTCCGGCAGGTCGGCCACCAAGAGCTACGGCTCAGTCGGACCGCGCACGGTGCGCCTGACCGTCACGGGCGACGGCACGAACACTTCAGGCACGGCCAGCGTGAACATCGCGATCAACATCACGCCGGCGAGCTTCCGCGCCACGATCGTCCCGGGCGTCGCACACCTGGACGACGGGACGACGACCTGGGGCACTGACGTCTCCATTACCAACAGCGGGACGAGCTCGATGAACATCAGTCTCGCCTTCGTGCCACTCGCGTCGGACGCCCCGGCCTCGCTGGATCTCACACAATTGAGTTACGGCTCCGCGGTCCCTCTCGGGCCGGGCGCCTCCTACTCGGTCAGCGACGTGGTGACGGCCTTGAACGGCGGCAATAACAAGGGGACGCTCGTAATCCAGTACAAGGGGGGCTCCCAGGCACCTCTCGTCACGGCCCGCGTCTACTTCCAGCCCAAGGTCAATCCGCGCAACATCTCCTACGGCTCGGGCATCCCGGCCTACGAAGTGGATGGCTCTGGAAGGATCTCGGCCCAGGGGTTTGTCTCGACGGCTCTCGCGCAGTCGCCGGGCGGGCTTACGACCGACTCCGAAGCGGAGACGCTCGATGTGTCCCTGGCTGTCGCCATCACGGGCAGCGGCTCCGGAACGGTGACAAGCGATCCGGCCGGCATCAGCTGCCCAGCTCAGTGCAGCGCGACTTTCCCGATCGGGACGACCGTCTCGCTGTTCGGCTCGGCGGCTTCCGGGTCCTCGTTTGCCGGCATCACCGGCTGTGACGCTTACGTCCTGGGGACGTGCACCCTCACGATGAGCACGGCCAGGAGCGTGACCGCGAAGTTCGACGGCGGCGGCTCGTCGCCCCCGCCCGGTTCGAATTCCACGCTTTCGGTCAGCAAGACGGGCACTGGCTCGGGAACGGTCTCGAGCTCTCCGTCGGGCATCAGTTGCGGGGCGACCTGCAGCGCGGCATTCTCACAGGGAACGGCCGTGACCCTGTCGGCCACGCCGGGCTCGGGCTCCACGTTCGCGGGCTGGGGCGGGGCCTGCTCCGGAACCGGTTCCTGCGTCGTCACGATGTCGGCCGACGCGTCGGCCACGGCCACCTTCTCGTCCCTCTCCGCGCCGTCCCCGCAGGGAGATCAGATCCTGATCGGCCTGCGGTCCGACCCCCGCTACCGCTTCGTCGTCACCCTCTTCAACGCGTCCGGGACCTCCGGCAACTTCGAGCTGAAGGCCACGGACGACCAGGGTTCGTCCGTCCTGATTCAAGACGACTCGGGGAACTTGGTGGCCTCGCGGAAGTTCAACAACCTCAGCCCCTACCAGCAGGTCTACTTGAGGGACACCGACCTCTTCAGGGACGCCGACCTGGCCGGCGGCAAGCACTACGTGCTCAAAGCGACCTCCACGAAGGGAACGCTTCTCGCGTTCGGAACGGCGCTCGACCGGAAGACCAACGACCTCGTCCAGATCACCGACGACAGCCAGGCCTCTCCCGCCGAGAGCGGGATCGTGTCCTACTGGGTGGCGGGCGTCTCCAAGATCGACACATACGCCCACTGGCGGACGGACCTGCGGATCTTCAACCGCGGCTCCAAGGCCCGGAACCTCTCCTTCCAGTACTCCTACACCTCCGACGGGATCACGGAGCATGTGGCGGAGGTGGCCAACCGCCCGATCGCGGCGGGCCAGCTCCTGACCTACGACGACGTCATCGGCTCGCTTCTCGCTCTGGATACGAAATCCGATCTCTCGGGCAACACCGCCGGAATCCTCCGGATCTTCTACGCGGAAGACGATGAGTCCTCGACGCGTCCGCTCGTCATCGGGTCGCGCAACTACGACGACGAACCGAGCGGCACGGCTGGCTCGCAGCTGTCGGTCTACACCCTGGACCAGGCGGCGGGATCCGGCAAGCAGCTCTTCCTCGCCGGCGCGGAGGACAGCGAGCGCTACGCCTCCCGGATCGGGGTCTTCGCCATGGACCCGGGACCCGTCACCGGACGGATCGTGGCGGTCGGTCCCGACGGCTCCGAAGTCGGCTCGCTGAACTTTGGCGTGGGAGGATCGAGCCCGCACTATGGCCAGATCTCGCTTGCGGACGCGAACATGAACTTCAAGAATCCCGGCGTCCCCGTCTCGATCCGGATCGATCAACTGAGCGGCGGCCGGGTGGGCGCTTACGTCTTCACCGTGGACAAGTTCACGCTCGACACGAACTTCATCCAGGCCCTGCCCCAGAATTAGCCTCGTCCGCTCGAGACTCGAGGCCCCGGCCGCCGGCCGGGGCCTTTTTGTGTCCGTCGAGGATGTTTGGGGCTTGCCTGCCGTACAAAGGCTAGAATGCCTCAGCCGAGATGAGTCGATCCTTCCGAAATGAGTGACAGTCCGTTTCCCGCCTCCCGGAGCACTTCCGCCCTCGTCGAGGCGGAGACGGTGTCCCCTTATCTCCACAACCGCGGGAAAGTCCTGTACAACCCGATCACCGGAGTCTCGATCGCCAAGGACGGGGAGGAATACCGGCTCCTCTCCCGGATCGGCCAGGGATTGCCGGTCGAAGCCGGAGCGGCCGCTCTGGAGCACCTTCGGGCTTCCCGCTTCCTGATCGAGGACCTCGACACGGAGACCCGGCGTTCTCACCTCCTCTTCCTCTCGCTCGAGACCTGCACGGCCTGTAACCACCGCTGCCCCTTCTGCCCGGTGTCGGTGGACCCGAGGGAGCGACAGGTCATGAGCCAGGAGCTCTTCGAGTCGATCGTGGACCAGGTGGTCGAGGCCGGCGGCAAGGGAGTCGTGGTCTTCCTGTCCAACTACAACGAGCCGACGATCGATCCGCTCTTCGAGGACCGGTGCCGCGCCCTCTTCCGACGCGGGCTGCCGGTGTCGGTGCTGACCAACGCGTCTCAATTCACGCCCGAGCGAGCCGCGAGGCTCGAGCAGGCCGGACGATTCCGATACATCGGCATCAACCTGCCCACGCTCGACCCCGACCGCTATCAGAAGCTCCACGGCACACGGGATCTCTCCCGCGTGCTGGCAAACATCGACGCGATGCGGGCGCGGGCGCTCGCCGAGGAGACCGCGATCGTCGTTCTGGGAGACCAGGACGAAGCGCACCGGAAAGACATCCAGGAGATCCGTCAGCGCTTCGAGCCGAGGGGATGGCAGATCCGTCCCTTCCGGATCCGCAGCCGTCCCGCGAGCGGGACGTTCGTTCCGGAGCCGCCGCCGAAGAGGAAGCTGAAAGGGTGCGAGTTGATGGGATCGCGCCCCTTCGAGCACCTCCACGTCACGGCCACGGCGAAGGCCGTTCTCTGCTGCCAGGACTATTACGAACGCCTGACCCTGGGGGACCTGAAGACGCAGACGGTCGCGGAAGTCCTGGGAGGCGACACGATGGCGCGCCTGCGCCGCTGGACCTACGGTGTCGAGGAGGCGCCGGCCGATTTCCTCTGCCGCCGCTGCGAGTTCGCCCTGGGAGAATGAGAAGAATCAGATGATTGATCCATTGATTCATTGGCTCATTGCCCTGAATGAAGCGAATCAATGGATCAATGGACAAATGAATCAATGAATCAATTCTCGATCGCGGTTCGCGCCGAGAGGATCTGCAAGACCTACAAGCTGTACGACTCCCCGTCGGACCGAATCAGAGAGCTCCTTCTGCGCAGGCCTTCGCATCGGGGTTTCCACGCCTTGACCGACGTCTCTTTCGAGCTTCCCAGCGGAGGAGCTCTCGGGTTGATCGGTGAGAACGGGGCAGGCAAGTCCACGTTGCTCAAAATCGTCGCCGGCACGACGCGACAGACCTCCGGAGAGATCTCCCGTCAGGGGGTCGTCGCCTCGATCCTGGAGCTGGGGATGGGTTTCCACCCCGAGTTCACGGGGCGCGAAAACGCGCGTATGAATGCCGCCTTGCTCGGCCTGACGGGACCCGATATCCGGCGCCGTCTCCCCGAGATCCAGGATTTCGCCGAGCTCGGAGACTTCTTCGACCGACCCGTGCGGACGTATTCCTCCGGGATGGCGCTGCGTCTGGCGTTCGCGGTTGCGACGCACGCCGACGCCGACGTGCTCATCGTGGACGAAGCTCTGGCGGTCGGCGACGGTTACTTTCAGAAAAAGTCGATCGATCGGATCACCTCTTTCCAGAAGCGAGGCGGGACGCTGCTCTTCTGCTCCCACGCGCTCTATTACGTCGCGCTCCTCTGCGACCGGGCGATCTGGTTGAAGCAAGGGCAGGTAGCCGCCTCCGGAACGGCCCTGCCCGTCGTGCGCGCCTACGAGGAGTTCCTCCAGGAGAAGGAGCGTCGCCGTTCTGGGGACGCCGACCGGCCCGGCGAGCCCGCCGCGACCAACGGGCGCCGTCCGGCCAGGCTCACCGAAGTTCTAGTCCACGACGGGTCCGGATATCCCCGCGTCGAGTTCGCGTCCGGAGAGACCGTCGCGGTCGATCTCGCCTTCGAGACCGAGGATCCAAGCCTGGCGTTCCACGCGCGCGTGGGGGCGGACCGGGAGGACGGGGTCCAGGCGTTCGCGGTGGACACGCGGGGCGAGCCGTGGGCTCCACTGACGGGACGCCGGCGCTACCGCCTCCGCCTGGTTTTTCCCGACCTGCCGATCGCGCAGGGGGAATTCCGGCTCTACGTCTTCCTGGGCGATGAGACCGCGCTTCACCTGCACGACCTTCGAGTCGTCAAGCCCGGATTCACGGTCGTGGCGTCCGACTACGCGGTCGGGATTCTGCGCCCGCGGCATTTCTGGGCGATCGCCGAGGAAGAGCCGGGCGTGGAAGTTCCGGTCGAGCGTTCCGCCATGGGGTCTTGAACAGCGCGATCGCTTTCCTCCGGAGCTCCGATCCGCCGGATTTCGGGCGCCGCCTCTCGAGGCTGCGGTGGATCCGCGCCGTTGCCGCTTCCCGCGCCGTCGAGCTCTCTCCGGGGGATCCGGCCCGGGAAGTCCTCGCGGGCTCGGAGGCCTGGCTGATCGTGCGCGACGAAACAGCACTGCCCCGGCCGCTCGCGCGGTTTCCCGTCGCGGCCGGCCGCGTCCTCGTGGCCGTCGCGGCCGGCGCCGCGGGGATACCCGCACACACGTTGCGGGAGCTCGAGTCTCTCCCGCCATCCGGGTGGGCCGGAGCGCCGGCCGAGGGCTTCCCGCCCGGCCACGTTCCGGCGCTGTCGTTCCGCGCCGAGGACTTCCGTCCGGGCCCGGAGGAGACCGTGGCCGGATTCCTCGACCGGCTTCTCGGCGACTCCGTCGCGAAGGAGCGCGCCGCGGAGTTTTGCGCCTTCGCCTTCGGCGACCCTTCCGAGTCCGAGCGCCCGGAGCTCACCCGCCACCTTCCTCCCGACTGTCGGCGTCTGCTCGACGTGGGGTGCGGCGCGGGAGGCTCCTCCGCGGCGCTCAAGAGCCGCTCGCCGGCACTTGACGTTACGGGCGTCGAACGGGAAGGGAGTGCCGCCGGGCGTGCGCAGGGGAGGCTCGATCGGGTCCTCGTCGGGGATGCCGCGCGAGTGCTGAGTCGGCTGGCCCGCGACGGCGAGACCTTCGATGGATTTCTTTTTGCCGACATTCTCGAGCACCTGGAAGACCCGACCGGGGCGCTCCGCGCCGCGCGCGGGCTTGCTGCGCGCGAGGCCACGCTCGTCGCGAGCGTGCCCAATGCCGGCCACCTTTCGCTCGTGCGCGACCTGGTGCTGGGGCGATTCGACCCGGTCCCCGCGGGCCTGGCCGACGCCGGGCACCTGCGCTGGTTCACGCGCATTTCCCTCGAGAGCGCCCTGGACGAAACGGGCTGGCGGCTTCTGAGGATCGAGCCCTGGGCGGGAGTTGCTCCTGCCGGGAGCGAGCAGTTCCTCTCCGAGTTCTCGCGGTGGCCGGGCCTCGATCGGGAGAGCCTCGCGACGTATCAGTGGATCGCCGTCGCGGTCCCCGCTCCGGATCGGGCGATCGGATGAGGTGCGATCAGATGCCTCAGAGAAAGGCGTAGACGTGGCCGATCGCCCGATCACCCGATCACGCGATCACCCGATCAGAATCGCGTACCTGTTGGAGTCCACGGACCTGTCCGGAGGAGTCAAGGTCGTTCTGCAGCAGGCGGAGGCGCTCGCTCGCCGAGGCCACCGCGCGGCTGTGGTCTCTGCCGGCCCCGCACCGGACTGGCTGCCCCTGTCCCGGGCCCGGTTCGAGCGCTCCTCCTTCCGTGAATCGCGGGAGCTCGCACAAGCGGACGTTCGCGTGGCGACGTTCTGGACGACCGTGGCTCCCGCCCTCGAAGGAGCCACCGGGCCCGTCTTTCACCTCTGCCAGGGCTACGAGGGCGGATTCAGTTTCTATTCCGACCGCCGCGGGGAAATCGAGGCGGCGTACAGGGCCCCCACTCTGAGGCTTACCGTCTCCGCGACGCTGGCCGAGCGACTGGTGACACTCGGGTTCGGCCCCGCCGAGAACGTGGGACAGACCTTCGATTCCCGGGAGTTCTTCCCTGACGCCCGGGACCGCGCGCACTCGGAAGCGGGTCCCGTCGTTCTGGTCATCGGACCCTCCCAGGCGGACGTCAAAGGCATCGGAATCGCACTGGAGGGTCTGCGCCTCTGGCGCGAGCGCGGGGCAGTCTTCCGGGTGCGGCGCGTATCGACTCATCCGCCGCGGGAGGAGGAGTCGGCGGCGGGCCTGATCTCGGAGTACCACCACCGGCTCTCCCCGGAACGGATGCCGTTCGCGTACCGCGCCTCCGATCTCTTCCTTGGAGCCGCCCGGACGGAAGAGGGTTTCGGGCTGCCCGTCCTGGAGGCTCTGTCCTGCGGGCTTTCCTGCCTCCTCTCCGATACGCCGGGACATCGCGAGATTGCCGGGGAGGCGGCGTGGTATTTCCCCGACGGCGACCCCAAGGGTCTGGCCGACGCGCTGCCGGCGGCGGTGGGCGCCCCATCGCGCGCGCTCGCACGCGTCCGCGGGCCGCGCGCCGCGTCGCGGTTCGCGGCCGCCTCGGTCGCCGCAAGACTGGAAGCGGCTTTCGAGCGCGCCCTCTCTTCCGGCGTGGCCCGATGACGCCGGAGCTCTCCACGATCATCGTCACCCATCGCAGCGCCGCCGAGGCGGCCCACTGCGTCGCCTCCCTGCGTCGGGCCTTCCGGGAGGAGGGGATCGCGGCTGAAATCCTCCTGGTGGACTGCGGCTCGGGACCGGAAGAGGCCGAGCGGCTCTTGGAGATCCCGGCGGACCGCCACCTCCTCCTCGAGGAAAACCGCGGGTATTCCGGCGGACTCAACGCGGGTCTGGCGGCGGCGCGGGCCGACACCCTGCTCCTCTCCAACGCCGATGTCGTCTTTTCTCCCGGCGCGGTGACTCGGCTCCTCCGCGCGCTCGGCGGCAAACGGGCAGGCGCTGCGGCGCCGCTTTCCGTCTGGGACGCGGAAGGACGCGTGAAACTGCCGCCCGGGTTTGCGCCAGGATTCCTTCGAGATCTCGCGCAGCTCGCCGCCGGACGCTTCCGCGTTCTCGACGACTGGAGATTCGCTCGCTTCGCCCGCGAAACGCGGCGCCTCTGGGAGGAGGGAGGCCGGGCGCGTCACCTCTCGGGAGCGGTGCTCGCCGCGCGCCGCGACGTCTTCGACGCGGCGGGGCGCTTCGACGAGCGTTTCCCTTTCGAGTACGAGGAGACCGAGTGGGAAGATCGCGTGCGGTCGGAGGGGCTCGATCTTCTCTTCGTTCCGCAGGCGCGCGTGCGCCACCTCTGGGCGGTGAGCGCTTCGCGCAGCCCCGAGACACGAAGCCGACGCGTCGCCTCGGAAGGCCTGTACCGGCGCCGTCGCTACGGGCGCGCCGGCCAGGCCCTGCTCGAGCGGGCGGCGAGGCTCGCCGAGCCGGAGCCCCAAGGACAGAGGGTCGCCGGGGATCCCCCCCGGTTCGGGGCGAGGGCTGGAGCTGCCCTGGCACTCTCGCCGAACCGCTCCGGCCTCCCGTTCGCCGCGGCGGACCTGGCCGAGGAGTTCCGTCTCCCCGAGGAGATTCGCTCGGGCCTTCCCCCCGGGACATGGCACTTCACGGTCTTCCGGAAGGACGATGGACAGCCCATAGAGAGATTCTTCTGGGAAAAGCCCTCATGACGGCTTTCGAGGTCCGGACGGCCAGGCCGGACGACGCGCCGGGCATCCGCCGTCTTTTCCGCCGAGTCTTCGGCCGCGAGATGTCGGCCGAGGAGTGGGACTGGAAGTTCTCCCGCGACCCGGACGGATGGTTCGGAACCGTTGCGGTTCTCGACGGAGAGATCGTCGGCAACTACGCCGGTTGGGCCATGCGTCTGCGTCTCGACGGAGAGGAGCGGCTGGTCTACTCCGTCGGAGACGTGGCGACTGATCCCGCCGTGCGCACGCTCGGAGGGCGCCGCGGCGTCTACCGGTCGATGACCGAGCTCTTCTACGAGACGGTCGAGGCCCGCGGCATCCCGTTCTGTTTCGGCTTCCCCAACGCCCGTGCGCTCGAAGTCAGCGATCGCATCGCCGGAACACGGCCTCTCCGGGCGATCCGGGAACGCCACGTTGCCTGCGATTCCTTTCCTCCGGAGCCGGGAGATGCGGGCGCGGGGGACTTCGTCGGCGAGGAGTTCGATCCGCTCTGGGCGGAGGCCGCACGCTTCCTGACGCACGCCGCCGTCCGCGATCGAGCACGGGCAAACTGGAGATTCCACGCGCGTCCGAGCCGGTACTACAGGATGGTCTGGCGTGAGAGTGCGGGCCGGATCCGGAGCTGGGCGGTCCTGTCGGTCGTGGGCGAGCAAGCCCTCGTGGCCGACTTCCTTTCGGAGCGGCCGGACGGCCGAGACCTGGCGGGTCTCTTCGCGACAGCGGCCGCCGAAGCACGGCGTCTCGGCGCGACTCGCCTCGTCTTCTGGGAGACTCCCGGCGCGCCCGGGCACGCCGCCGTGGCGGATCTTCCCGGAGACACGCGAGACGCCGGGTTCTCCTTCGTCGTGCGCTCCTTCGATCATGAAGCGACGGACCGGTTCGGCGCGCGCGCACACCTGACGCCGGCGCTCTACGACGTCGTCTGAGAGCCCGTCAAACCTGAAACGTCAGACGTGAAACGAGACGCGATGTCGTCGACAGGACGAGCCCGCGGGAGCCGTGTTTTAGTTTTACCCCTTGCGTTTTGCGACTCCGCGAAACGGATAAACTGCTGGAACAAACGCATGCGAACGGACGGCTGGATCGATGGATGAGTCCTCGCTGATCCCGCACCGCGCGAGTGAACTCTCGGCGGGGCGGATCCTGGTTCTCGCCGCGCATCCGGACGACGAGATCCTGGGGGCGGGGGGCGCCCTGGCGCTCGCCGCGGAAACCGCCGAAGCGATCCGGATCTGGATCGCGACCGATGGAGTCCGTCAGGAGGGCTCCGAGTCCGCGGAGGACTATGGGTCGCGCCGCCGCGAAGAGTCGCGCCGGGCAGCCGAGGCGCTCGGCCTCGACCCGCCGTCCTTCGGCTCGCTGCCCGATCGCGAGCTCGGCGCGCGGGCGGCCGTCGTGGCCGGCGAGATCGAGAAACTCGTCGGGGAGTTCCGGCCGGACCTCGTCTTCTGCCCGTCGCCCGTCGAGATCCATCCCGACCACCGGGCCCTGGCCGAAGCCGCCTACGGGCACCTGGCCGCCTCGCGCCCCACGGATCCGGACCACGATCTCTACGCCCATCTCCGCCTGGCCTTTTACGAGATCTCGCATCCTCTTTTGCCCAACACGCTCGTAGACATTTCACCCGTCGCGCTCCGCAAGGAGAAGGCGCTCGGAGCCTACGTCACGCAGCAGGCCGTTCGCGACTACGCCGGGGCCGTCGGCGGGTTGAACACGTACCGGCGGTTGACCCTCGAAGGCCAGGGGCCCGTCGAGGCCTTCCGTGTCGTGGACTACGGGGAGGCCTCCACACGCTCGCTCGAGGAATTCCGGCGCTCGATCGGGCCGTCTCTCGTTCGCGACGGCGAGCGCGGACCCGCCCCGGTCTCGGTGGTGGTCCGCACGCGAAACCGCCCGGCGCTCCTGCGAGAGGCGCTCGAGAGCCTCCGCGCGCAGACGGCGCGCCCCGTGCAGGTCGTGCTGGTCAACGACGGCGGCGCGTCTGTGGCCCAGGTGGCCGCGGCCTTCCGTGGCGTCTTCGACCTGACGCTGGAGGAGCTGCCCGGGCGGCGCGGCCGCTCCCACGCGGCCAACCGGGGCGTGTCGCTGGCGCGCCAGGAGCTCGTCGCGTTTCTCGACGACGACGATGTCAGCTACCCGGATCACCTGGAGCGCCTGGTAAGGGCCCAGCGCGGCGGCCCCCAGCCCGTCGTGTACTCCGACGCCGTCACCGCGGTCTACGGGCGCCGGGACGAGAGCCCCGAGCCGCTCCAGCGCACTCTCCAGTACTCGCTCGACTTCGACCCGGACTATCTGCTCCTGGCCAATTACATTCCCCTTCACACGCTGATGCTGCCGCGCGCGCTTTTCTCCGCTGCCGGAGGCTTCGACGAGAAGCTCGAGTACTCGGAGGACTGGGATTTCCTGATCCGGCTCTCCTTCGAGACGTCGTTTCGCCACGTCCGCGCCGTGACCTGTGAATACCGCGTCTTCCAGACGGACGGCGCTGAATCCGGCCACGTCGGGGCCGGCGAAGAGGCCTTCCAGAAGGCGCGCTCCGAGATCTACGCGCGCTACGCGGACCGGCGCTCGGAGCAGGGGCTCGCGCGGGTGATCGACCGGCTGCGTTCCCAGATCGCGTTCTGGGCGGGGCGCGACGCCGTGTCCCAGGGAGAGCTCCGATATCAGAGACAAAGCCATCGTGTCTTGAACGCCAGGCTGGCGCGGGCCGAGGGACTCGCCGACCGGGACCGGTTGAGCGCGGAGCTCGATCGAGCCCGAGCGGCCCTGCGCGAGGTCGAGACCGAGAGGAACCGGCTCCTGGCCGAGAACGAGCTCGTCCAGGGACGAGTCCGGGAGCTTTTCGCCAGCAACGAGGGGTATTACCGCAAGACCGCCGCGTACCAGGCGGAGATCGAGCGGTTGAACGGGATCCTTTCCCAGATCTATCGGTCCAAGAGCTGGAAGCTGCACCTGCTGGCCGAGCGGCTGCGTGGCCGCCGGTAGCTCGGACCGGTGACGCGTCGCGTCGTGATCCTGGCGCCGGAGCCGATACGGCCGAAGATGGCCGGGATGGGCATCCGCGCGCTCGAGCTGGCCAGGACGCTGCGGTCCGAGTTCGACGTGAGGCTCCTCGTCGGCAACGATCCGGCCGAGGCGGCCAGCGCGGCCGGCGACGTCCCGGTGGTTCCGGCTCCTCCGGGAGGTCTCGCCGCCGCAGCGCTCAACGCCGATGCGGCGGTCGTTTCGGGCCACGCGGCCAACTGGTGGTATCACCAGGTGCCCGGCGTCCCGGTCGCCGCGGACCTATACGACCCGTTCTTCGTGGAGAACCTCCACTACGCCGCGACTCTCGGGGAGTCCACGGCTCTTCATGACCGGGCCACGCTCGAGCTCGCCCTGGCTCGCGCGGACTTCTTCCTCTGCGCCTCGGCCGAGCAGCGGCTCTTCTACGCCGGCGCCCTTTACGCCGCGGGTCGCGTCGGTCCGCGCAACTTCCCGGTGGACCCGACTCTCCAGAATCTCGTCGCGGTGGTCCCCTTCGGCGTGCCGGCCGAGCCGGCGGCCGGTGACCGGCAGGCCGGACGGCGGCTCTTGAATGTCGCCCCCGAGGGCCCGCTGGTGTTCTTCGGCGGGATCTACGATTGGTATGAGCCCGACCTCGTCCTCGAGGCGTGGCCGGGCGTGCTCTCCCGCCATCCCGACGCGAAGCTTCTCTTCTTCGAGAACCCCAATCCGGCGACGACTCCGCAGCGCGTCTACGCGCGCGCCCGGGAACGAGCGCGCGCCATCGATCCCCAGGGCCGATCGATCCTCTTCTCTTCGTGGATGCCGTACTCGGCTCGCGCCGACCTCTACGCCGCTGTGGACCTGCTCGTCTCCATCTCCTCGGAGGGTCTTGAGCGCGACCTGGCCTTCCGGACCCGTCTGCTGGACGCGGCCTGGGGAGGTGTTTGCGCGGTCTCGGTGGCCGGAGGGCCGATCGCCCGGCAGCTCGAAGAGGCCGGCGCCGGGCGCCGCGTGGCGAGGACGGCTTCCGCCCTGGCCGACGCGGTGACTCAGATGTTGTCGGATCCGGACGAGCGGGAGAAGTGCGGCGCGGCCGCACGCCGCTTCGCCGCCGCGAGGTCGTGGCCGGCGGTCGCGGCGCCGCTGGCGGCCTGGTGCCGCGAAGCCCGCGTCGACCCGGGACGGCTTCCAATTCCGCTCCAGGAGCCCCGGCCACTCTGGCGCCGGCTTCGGAAGAAGGTGATTGGTAGTCGGTGATAGGCGATAGGGATCACCTGATACCTTGCGGTAGTCTTCCGCGCGCATGAGCCGGCCTGATCTTTCAGTCGTGGTGGTGCACCACCGGGGACGGGAGCACCTGCTCGAATCCCTCGATGCCCTGTCCGCGACGTCGGAGGGGCTCGCGGTGGAGACGATCCTGGTGGACAACACCGCGGGCAAGCCGATGGAGGAGGTCTTCCGCCGGCATCCGACGCTGCGTCGTGTGGTCGCCGGACGCAACGCCGGTTTCGCCGCCGGTTGCCGGCTCGGCTGCGCAGCCGCGCGGGCCCCTCTGGTCGCCTTCGTCAACGACGACGCCGCCGTCCTGCCGGGAGCCCTCGGATGGCTCGCCTCCGCTCTTTCCGGAGCTCCTCCAGACGTGGTCGCTGCGGCCGGGCGTCTGGTGGATCTCTCGGGAGAAAAGAACGACTTTTCCGACGGCTTCCTGACCTTCGACGGCCACGCGTTCCAGGGCGACGTCGGACGCCCTGTCGCGGCACTGCCCCGCGCGATCCCGGGAGAGGAGAGGCTCTTCGCCTGCGGGGGCCTGATGTCGGTCCGGAAGGAGGAGTTCCTCGGCTCGGGGGGCTTCGACGATGATTACTTCGCGTACCTCGAAGACGTGGACTTCGGCTGGCGGCAGTGGATCCGGGGACGCCGCATCGTCGCCGAGCCACGGGCGGTCGCAAGGCACCGCGGGGGCGCGACCGGAGAGGCGCTCGGCATCTACTCCCGCGGATATCTGTTCGAGAGGAACGCCTTCGCGACCGCGTACAAGAACTTCGACCAGGAACACTTCCACGCCTTCATGCCGGCCGTGCTCGCCGCGTTCCTGTCACGCGTCTCGGAGATGCTCGGCACGCGGAACCCCGGGGCCGCGGAGCTCAAGCGCGACCCGTACCGCGAACCGGATCCCGGGCGAGGATGGACCCGCCGCTTCTTCGGGATCTTCGGCAATGGGGCCGCCCGGGTCACTCTGGAGGACCCCTTGACGGTCGCGCACTTGAAGGCGCTCCTCTGGATCCACGAAAACCACGAAACGCTCGCCGCCAAGCGGCGCGCCGTCCAGGCCTCGCGCCGGCGACCCGACTCGGAGATCTTCGGGCGCTTCCCGCTGCGGATCGTGCCGACATATCCCGGCGACGCCCGTTTCGACTCCGAATTCTTCCGGGAGTTCCTGCCGGAGACGCCGGAGCTCGTGCGGACGACGCTGTCGGAGATCTTCTCGTGACGCCCTCTTTTTCGGTCGTGATCCCGACCTTCGAGCGGCCCGACACGCTCGCCCGCGTGCTCGAGGCCCTCGGCCGCCAGGACGCCCCTCCCGGCTTCGAGGTCGTGGTCGTGGACGATGGCTCGAGGGACCGCACTCCCGCGCTGCTCGACTCGGTCTCCCCCCCGTATCCCTTCCGCTTCTTCCGGCAGGAGAACTCCGGCCCGGCGGCCGCCCGCAACCGCGGAGTGGAAGAGGCCCGGGGGCGACACCTCCTCTTTCTCGGCGATGACACGGTTCCCGAGCCGGGTCTCCTGGCCGTCCACGCCACAGCGCACGGAGAGGTCCGTAAGCATCCGGTGGCGGTTCTCGGCTACACGACCTGGCCTCGCGACCGGCGCGTCTCGCCGTTCCTTCACCACATCAACGAGTACGGTCTCCAGTTCGGCTACGGGCTGATCGAGGACCCCGAATGTGTGCCCTTCAACTTCTTCTACACTTCCAATATCTCGCTGCCCCGCGCCCTCTTGAAGACCGCCGGGCTCTTCGACACCACGTTTCCGCACGCCGCCTGGGAAGACATCGAGGCCGCCTATCGCATGGCCCGGATGGGCATGAAGATCCTCTACCGCCCGCAGGCCGTCGCCCGGCACTACCACGACATCACCTTCGCCTCGTTCCGGCGCCGTCAGGAGAAGGCGGGAGAAGCGGCGGCGATCTTCTTCGAGAAGCACCCGGAGCTCGGCGGCTTTCTGGCGGTCCCGCAGGCGCTCGAGTTCCGGGAGGACAGTCCTCTGAGCGGCTGGATGTTCTCCCTCTGGGCGGCGCTTTGTGAAACCTGGGAGATCCCCGGCGGGCGAAAGGCCCTCGATCGCGTCCTCCGACACGACTACCTGAGGGGTCTGAGGCGTGCTCTGAGCGGGTCTCGCTGTACGGCGACCCGGGCAAGCGGTACATCGGGATGACGGTATGACCCTTGGGGAGGTCAGCCGGGCCCGCCGGGTCTTTCCGCCGATATTTCCAACTCTTTGAAGCCAAAGCATCTTGCGTCCCGGACATTCTGGGTCCTGCTGGTCCTGGTCTTGCTATCCATTCACTCGGAGGCGACTTGCTATGAAGCGACTGAACCGAATTCTTCTGCCGGCGCTGGCCCTGGCCTTGCTGCTTCCGGCCGCGTCCATGCAGGCCCAGCATCGCGGCGGCGGTGGCCACGGTGGGCGCGGGGGACATGGAGTTGTCATCGTCGGCGGCGGCTGGGGATGGGGATGGGGCTGGGGCTGGCCCGGCTGGTACGGATATCCCGGCTACTATCCCGGCTATTACGCCCCCGGTTACGGTGCGCGATCGCAGTGGGCGGTGATCGACACCGATATCTCGCCGGAAGAAGCCTATGTTTACCTAGACGGGCGCTACGTCGGGACTGCCGATGACTTCGATGGCAATCCCGATTACCTGTATCTGGGTCCGGGGCACTATCGGATCGAGTTTCGGCTGGAGGGCTACCAATCGATTACGAAGGAAGTCGACGCGCAGCCAGGGATGTACCTCGACTTCAAGGACAAGCTTCCGAAAGTCCCGGGAGCCAGGCAACGCGGCTCGTACGAGGCTCCGAAACTCGAGGGAGGAATCCGGCGGTTTTTTGCGAAGCGCCGGGGGAGCAATGTCGCGATCGACCCGTCCGCCCCGCAGGAACCTTCGACCTACATCGGCGGCGAGAATCCGCCTTCCGGTGACGGATATCAGGCGGAGCCGGCCCCGCAGCCGCGGCTCGACCGGCGTGACCAGTACGGCGAACAATGGCGCGGCGGTCGCGGCGACCGAGGTCAGGCCAGGACCCGCCTGCGGCTGACCGTCGAGCCTCCGGACGCCGCGGTCTACGTGGACAACCGCTTCATCGGGACGGCGGAGGAGGTCAACTCGTTGGAGCAGGGCGTCTCGATCTCCCCCGGCCGTCACACCGTGACGATCTCGCGCCCCGGCTACCGGGAGAAGACCTCCGAGATCGAGGTCCGCGACGGGGAGACCGGCAAGCTCGAGATTTCTCTCTCCCATTGACGATTGACGGAGGACGGATTGACGATTGAAGGATTGACACCCTGATCAATCCGTCAATCTCTCAATCCTTCAATCAGCCCGAGCAGCACGGCTTCGTAGTGGAGACGCTTGTTTCCGCGCCGGTTGTCCGGCGGAGCGTCGGTCGCCTTCAAGGCTGCGCGCCTGAGGGTTTCGGGCGGGAGGCGGCGAGCCAGCTCCAGGATCCCTCCCGCGACCGCGCGGTGCTTCAAGAGGTCGCTCGACACGGCTCCGGCGACCGCGGCGTCGGCGAGAAGCTCCGGGAGCAGACGGGCGCGCGCAGGCTCTTCCTGGGCGAGGGCCTCGGCGAGCAACAGGAGCGGCGCGATCCGCCGCTGCGATATCCCGTTCTGCAATGCGAGCAGGACGGAGGCGCGCCGCAGCCGGTGTTCTTCGAGGAGTGCCGGCGCGTCCCCCCTTTCGGCCGGTTCGAGGTCGGCGAGTTCCGAGGCGTCTTCGCCGGAAAAGCCTCGGGCAAGCCAGGAGTTGACGCGGTCGGAACGGGAATCGGGCGCGAGGGGGACGGCGACGCAACGCGAGCGGATCGTCGGCAGGAGCGTCTCAGGCCGTGTCGTCGTCAGGATCCAGTGGAAATGCCGCCCGGGCTCTTCCAGGCTCTTTAACAGGGCGTTCGCGGCCTCGGCGCCGAGTTGCTCGGCGCGCGACACGATCGCGACGCGACGGCCCGCCTCGTACGGTTTCCCGGCTCCGAACGCGAGGGCCTCACGAATACTGTCGATACGGATCTGAACTCCTTGTGGCTCGACCTTGAGCAGGTCCGGGTGCAACCCCGCCTCCGCCCGCCGGCAGCAGTCGCAGCGCCGGTCGGGGTCTTCTCCGGGACAGAGAAGGCCCGCCGCGAGCCGCCGGGCCTCGTCTTCGAGCCGTTGCCGCGAGGAGCCGGTCAGCAACAGGGCGCCGGGAAACCGGTCCGGCCGCCTGGCCAAGGCCTCGAGCCGAGCGGTCGCGCTCACAGCGAGAAACGCTCCGACAGGGCGCGCCAGGTCTGCGCCGAGACCTCGTCTCGAGGCGCGTCGGTGGAGATGACCCGGACCCGCTCGGGCTCCCGTCGCGCGATCTCCAGGTAGGCTTCGCGCACTCGTTGGTGAAAGTCGAGGCCTGCCGCCGCAAAGCGGTCGGACCGTCCGCCGTCGCGCGCGCGGGAGCGGGCAAGTCCGTCGCGCGGGTCGACGTCGTAGAGGAGCGTCAGATCCGGGACGAGTCCGTCGCGGGCCATCGCGTCCACGGATCGCACGGCCCGGGCGTCGAGGCCGCGGCCGATCTGCTGATAGGCCTCGGTCGTGTCCGAGTAGCGGTCGCAGAGAACGAACGCGCCCCGAGAGGCAGCCGGCTTCAAGACTTCGCGGACATGCTGTCGGCGATCGGCCTCGAGCAGGAGCCACTCCGTCACGGGGTCGAGGTCCGTGTTCCCGGCGTCCATCAGAATCTCCCGGAGAGTGTGCCCGATCGCAGTTCCTCCCGGTTCCCGGGTCTCCAGGACGTCTCGCCCCGCCGCGCGTAACCGCTCGGCCGCCAGGCGCAGTTGCGTCGACTTTCCGGAGCCTTCGACTCCCTCGAACGTGACGAACGGCATCGAAGGAAGAATACCGCCTGTAACATTGGTCTTCTGAGGACGTATCCAAACCGATGGAGGCCATGACCTCGGCTCCGCCACAGGACGACCTCCGGGGGGCCGGCGGCTCTTTCCGGGGATGGTTCTACGCGATCGGCCTCGTCGGTCTCGCCATCGCGGTCGCTTCGATCGCGGACATGTTCTCGGCGCGCCCCAACGACGGCATCGTCCCGGTTCCCTATCGCAGCGGAGGGATCGAAGTCCGGATGGTCGCCCCTCGCGGAGCCGCGGAGAAGGCCGGAATCGTCGCGGGGGACTGCATCCTGGGCATCGGGTCGCGCCTTGTCAACTCCATCTCGGACGCCTCACGCGAGTTGCGCCGGCACCGGATCGGGGAGACCGTGCCGTACCTGGTTCGCCACGGGCCCTGCGCGGCCCCCTCGGGCCCGGCTCCGTCCGGAGAGATGCGCACGGTCCCGGTGCAGCTCTCCGCGATCCGTCTCGGGGGGACGACCTACCTCTACGCCGCGGTGCTGGGCTTCCTCTTCTTCTTCATCGGGCTCTTCGTCTTCCGAAAGCGCGCCGACGACCGCGCGGCTCAGATCTTCTTCCTCCTCTGCGTCCTCTTTCTCCTCTTCTTCGTCTGCCGGCTGCGGCCCGCCTCCTACTGGTGGATCGATGTGTTCGTGCAGAACACGGGGACCGTCAGCCTGTTCCTGCTCCCCGCCGTATTCCTCCATTTCTTTCTGATCTTCCCCCGGCCGAAGCGGTTCTCCTTCGCCAGGTCCGACGAGTGGACGGAGGAGCCGCCGCCGCGCTGGAAGCGCTGGCTCGAGGGATTCCTCTCGGCGAGCCCGGGGCTCTTCTACCTCATCTATTCGATTCCCCCGATGGTCTTTCTCTACGATGTCTTCCGGCAGCTCCAGGGCCGCCGGGTGTCGATCCTGTCCGGCGCGCCCCTCTCTTCTTGGGTCCTCCTCGGGGACTACCTCATCCTGGGGCTGGCGGCCCTCGCGCACTCGGCCTTCACTCTGCGGGAGCCTGCGGAGAGGCGCCAGGCCTTCCACGTCCTGATCGGCACAATCCTCGGGACGACGCCGTTCGTTCTGCTCGGCATCGTGCTTCCGTCCCTCCTCAACAACGACGACTACGTCTTCTACGGCATCGTGCCGATGATCCTGATCCCGTTGACGTTCGCCTACGCGATCGTGCGGTTCCAGATGCTGAACATCCGATTGGTCGTGCGGCGCACCTTTCTCTACGCCGGCACAACCGCGATCCTCTTCGGGTTCTACATCGCGGCGATCGCCACCGCCAACGCCCTCTTCGCGGAGAGGCTGTCGGCTTCGCCGCTCTTCAATTTCGGGTTCTTCCTCGTCGTCGTTCCCCTCTTCGAGCTCCTGCGGCGCCGCCTGCAGACCCCGCTCGACAAGCTCTTCTTCCGCGAGAAATTCGATTACCAGACGGCCCTGCTCGAGATGAGCGAAGCCATCACGGGAGAGCTCGACCTGGGCAAGATCACCGACTATCTGACGGCGAGCGTGACCGCCACGATGCGGCTGGAGAAGGCCTCGATCTGGCTGAGAGAGCGCGACGGGTTCCTCGAGCGAAGGGGCCGGCGCGACGAACGCCTTTCGCCCGACGCCGACGTCCGGCGGGTGCTTCGGCGGGAGGGCAAGCCCGTCGGGTTGGACGAGCTGGCCCTGACGTTCGCCGACGAGGAGAGCCGGACGTTCCGGGAGAGCCTCTCGGCCGAAGGGTTCCGGCTGGTCGTCCCTCTCGTGTACCGGGAGCGCCTCATGGGCCTTCTCGCGCTGAAGGAGAAGCTCTCCGGCGAACGCTTCGACCGGGAGGACCGGTCGCTTCTCTCGACCCTCGCCAACCAGGCGGCGCTCGCCATCGAGACGGCCCTGCTCCACGACGAGATGACTCGGCAGGCCGAGTTCCGGCGCGATCTCGAGATCGCCCGAGACATCCAGTCGAGCCTGCTGCCCCGTGGCGTGCCGATCGTGCCGGGGTTCACGCTGTTGGGCGGCAGCCTTCCCGCCAAGGTCGTCGGAGGAGACTTCTACGACTTCATTCCGTTCGAGGATCACTCCCTCGGGGTCGTGATCGGCGACGTCTCGGGCAAGTCGGTGCCCGCCTCGCTCCTCATGGTCGCCTCGAAGGAGATCGTCTATTCGCGAGCGCTGACGACGCGCGACCCGGGGCTCCTCTTCCAGGAATCCAACCGTCGCATTTACTCGATCAAGCGCCGCATGTTCGTGTCGCTCGGCTACTTCGTCCTCGACCCCGAGGCCATGTGTCTGCGCTACGCCATCGGCGGTCAGCCCCTTCCCATCCTTCTGCGATCGGGGGATGGCGGGCCGCGCCCCCTCGACCCGCCCGAGCACCGGCTGCCGCTGGGCGCCTTCCGCGAGGTGCCCTACGACACTCGGGAGATCTACCTGAAGCGCGGAGACCTGATCTTCTTCTACACCGACGGGTTCTCCGAGGCGATGGACGAGGCGATGAACCCCTTCGGGGAGGAGAGGCTCATGAGGTCGCTCGCCGCCCGGCAGGGGGAGAGCCTGGAGAACCTGGCCAATGGGATCCTGGGCGACATCCGCCGCCACGTCGGCGGGGCCGAGCAGTACGACGACATGACTTTCCTGCTCTTGAGGGCCGAATGAGGCCGGAAAAGGGGAGGTAGGCCGGAAACCCGGAGGCCCTCCGGCCGTATGATCAAGAGGATGAGCATCTCCCGCCGGGCCGTGTCCCTGGTGGCGGTCGTCTTCCTGCTCGTTGCGGGAGGGCTGGCCGCCCTGTATCTGACCTCGAGTCACCGGGAGGTCACGACGTCTTCCGCGGCCGCTTACGAGGCCTACCGGGAGGGGGTCGAGAACGACCGCCGCTTTTACAAGAAGGAGGCGCAGGTCGCCTTCGCGCGCGCCCTCTCGCTCGACCCCAACTTCGCGATGGCCATGCTCCGGCTGGCCGGGCTCTCCAACCACGACCAGGCTCACGCCCTGATCGAGCGGGCGCGTCGGCTGCGCGGCCGCCTGACGGAGCGGGAGCGGCTCCTCGTGGACCTCGCCACCGCCGCCGAGAAAGGCTCCCTCGAAGAGCGCCTGCGGATCGCGCGGCTGATCCATCAGAAATGGCCCTACGACATCGACGCCGCGATGTTCCTCTGCGGCAATGAGATGGCTCAGGGGCATGCGGAGAAAGCGCTCCAGATCTACTCGGAGCTTCTGGCCCAGGATCCCAACAACGCGGCGGTCTACAACCAGCTTGGCTACTACTACGCCTGGCGCGGCGACTACGACAAGGCGATCGAGAACCTCAAGAAGTATCAGTTCATGGCCCCCGACCAGGCCAATCCCTACGACAGCCTCGGAGAAGTGCAGGCCTACTCCGGCCGCTACGAGGAGGCGATCGCCAACCTGAACCGGGCGCTCGCCTTGAAGCCCGATTTCTTCGAGTCCACCTTCCATCTCGGCGTCGTGTACGAAGGCCAGGGGAACTATGCGAAGGCGATCGACTCTTACGAGCAGGCATCCCGCGAGGCGCTGACGGACGGCCGGCGCATGGAGCTGCTCGGCGCGGCGCTGCGCGCGGCGATCGTGGCGCACGATCGGGCCGGGGCGCGCGACGCTGCGAGTCGCGTCGCGGACCTGCCGAAGGGGAAGAACACCGAGGTCTGGAGGACCTACGCCGACGTGGCGGTCGACCTCGTCGAGGACAGAACGGGCGACGCGGAAAGACGCTTGACGGAGCTCAAACCCAAGCTCGTCGCGATGTACGAGAGGGAGAGCAAGGAGGGGCAGCGAAGGTCCCACTTCCCGGCCTGGAACGCCCTGATGGCCCTCGTGAAGACGAGGCAGGGAAAGACCGAGGAGGCGATCGCCCTCTATGAGTTGAACGCCAATCCCCCTAACCCGTGGGACAATTTCGAAGGGCGGCGTTGGGTCTACGAGGGGCGCGCGCGTCTGGCCGAGCTGCTGGCGCGCAAGGGAGACCTCGACAGGGCCGAGAAGCTTCTGGCCGAGAACCAGAAGTGGAACCCGAGCTGGGCGCCGACGCGTTCCGCCGAGCTCGCCGTAGCGCAGTTGCGCCGCGAGAGAGTGCTCAGCGCCTCCGGCGCCCCGGCGGCGCCGCGCTAGGTGACCGTCGCTGCGCGCCTGCGCGGGATCTGCGCCCTCGGCGCACCGGCGGGTGGCTCGGCCGGATGCGGCCTCGACCGCCCGCCTGATCCCGCGCAAGCGCTACGCTCCCGCGGCGCGAGCCTCCTCCCTCGCTTCGCTCGGGAGACTACTCGCGCCGCGACCGGGCTGAGATGACCGGGGTTGAGATGACCGGGGCTTAGATGGATTTTCAGACTCAGCACAAGCTGCTTCTTCTCGAGACACTGTACGACGCCGGCCTGTCTCTGGGCTCCCTCCCGGACGAAGAAGCCCTGGTCGAGGACGTGCTCGGCCGCGCGGTCGGCGTGCTCGACGCGTCCCGGGGTTACCTGGCCACGTTCGGGGAGGGAGGAGCCCGCCGCGCCGAAGCGAGGGTCGGGTTCCCGCGCCGGCCCTCCGAGTCTCTCCTCGCACAAGACGAGTTCCTGCGCGACCTCGCGCGCGCCGAGACCGCGCTCCGGCGCGAGAGCTTCCGGTTGCTGCGCGTGCCCGTATCCACGGCCGTGGGGGTTCCCATCCGATCCGGCGCGAGAGCCGTCGGAGTTCTCGTGCTCGCCGACAAGGAGTTGCGGCGAGGAGGGCAGACCGCCTTCGACGAGGAGGACGCGCGCTTCCTGATCTCGCTCGCGGGCCTTTGCGGGATGGCGATCGAGAACCGGCGGCACCTCGAGCGTCTGACGCGCGAGCGGGAGCGCCTGGAGGAAGAAAACCGCCGGCTGCTGGACGACACCGGCCGCGCGGCGGCGGGACGTCTCTTCGTGGGGGACTCACCGGCCGCGCGCCGGGTCCTCGATGTCGTCGGCCGGATCGCGCCGTCGAAGACGTCGGTGCTGATCACCGGCGAGAGCGGGACGGGCAAGGAGCTCGTGGCCCGGATGATCCACGCCCGCAGCGACCGCGCGGAGAAGCCCTTCGTCGCCATCAACTGCGCGGCGCTGCCGGAGTCGCTCCTGGAGTCCGAGCTCTTCGGCATCGAGCGCGGTGTCGCGACCGGTGTCGAAGCGCGCTCGGGCCGGTTCGAGACAGCCAACGGCGGCACGCTCTTCTTGGACGAGGTCGGAGACATGCCCCTGCCGCTGCAGGCCAAGCTCCTGCGTGTCCTGCAGGAGCGCGAGATCGAGCGCGTGGGAGGGCGCCGGCGAATCCCGATCGACGTGCGGGTCCTCGCGGCGACCAACGCCCGGTTGCCCGAAAAGATCTCCCGCGGCGAGTTCCGGGAGGACCTCTATTACCGGCTGCGGGTCGTCGAGATCGCCCTGCCGCCCTTGCGGGAACGCCGGGAGGACATCCCGAAGCTCGCCCGGCATTTTCTGGATCGGTTTGCGGCGCGGGAAGGACGTGAGGCTCCCACGATCGACCGCGAAGCCTTCGCGGCCCTTCTCGGGCACGACTTCGCAGGCAACATCCGGGAGCTCGAGAATCTGCTGGAGGGCGCCGCTTCGCTGTGCCGCGGCGGGGTCATCCGGTTAGAAGACCTGCAGTGGCTTCCGGCCAGGGAACCGGAGCGTCGGGAAGGGCCGGGGGAGACGGACGCCGGGGACGTACCCAACTTGAGGGCGCTCGAAGAGCGCCACATCCGCCGAGTCTTGAAGATGGCGGGCGGTAACAAGAGCCGGGCGGCGCGGCTTCTGGGAATCAGCCGGAGGACGCTCTATAGAAAGAAAGTCATGGGTCGATAAGTCGCAGGGTCAAAGAGTCACACATTTGCATATAAAGCATCTGAAAGAAAATCTGTTATTTACTATGCGATGTGTCACATGGATTGAATATGTGCCACCATGTCACTATAATGCGGTGGCCTGATTGTTCTCTCCTCTTCCCGCAAGCCCTTTTCATGGAGTCGCTTAGAGTCCTTTTCCCTCCGGTACGAGCGATGGCAGGAGCCTTGCGCTTGGCTCAGCCGAGCGAACATGAAAAAGGCGCAGGTCCTGACACTCGAAGCTGCTCCGGCCTCCACTCTGGCCTGGGCCCTTCTGCTGGCCGAGGCGGCGACTGCGCTCCTCCTCTTCTCCTTCGATCGGGTTCCTACGGTCCTGGTGCGTTCGCTCCAGCTCTTCCTGCGGTTCTAGGCTAGGTCGCCATGCCCGGAATCGGCTCCCGAGAGGCGCCCGCGACGTGTGTCGCACCCGCCGGCGGAACGTGTCGCGACGGGGTATTCTCTGGCTCGCGATCGATGTCGACCGATCGCGGAGGCATCGAAAGCCACTGATGGCACGGCGGGAATCGGCCCGGATGAGCCTCGACGCGATGGGCGCTCGGGAGATCTCCCTGACCATACCGGTCGCGCCCGACATGGAGATCGTCGCGACGGCCCAGGCGGCCGCCGTGGGCGAGTTCATCGAAATGTCTCGGGATAAGATCGACGAGGTCAAGCTCGCCCTGGTGGAAGCGTGCATCAACGCATTCGAGCACGCGCATGCCCGGGACGACCGCTTGCACTTGATTTTCCGAGTAGGGCGCGAAGACGCGCGCGATTTCCTGGAGGTGGAAGTCCTGGACCGGGGAAGGGGTTTCGACCAGGCGTCGATCGAGCAACCGTCCCCCGAGAAGACCTTTTCGGGGCGACAGAAGCGGGGATGGGGCCTGCAGATCATGCGTAGCCTGATGGACTCGGTCGCCATCACGTCGGGCGAGGGGGGGACGCGAATCGTCATGAGGAAGTACAAGTGAGCGAGGTCTGCAGAGTGGCCGCCGAGCGGCGAGGAGACGTGGCGATCCTTTCGACGGACGGGTACATCAACAACCAGGGGGGAGAGGAGATCGCGCGGCAAGCCTACGCGCAGCTCGAGACCGGAGCGCGCGCGCTGGTCTTGAACCTGGAGAAGACCCGGATCGTCAACTCGATCGGGATCTCGATCCTGATCGAAGTGCTCGAGAAGGTGATGGACCGCAAGGGGCAGCTCGCCTTTTGCGGCCTGACGCCGACGATCGACAAAACGTTCCGGATCATGGGTCTCGCTCAGTACGCGGCGATCTATCCGACCGAGGCGGAGGCCGTCCAAGGGGTGGCCTCCGCGTGACGGACGCCCCGCCCGCCGCTTCTCCTCGCCTGTCGGTCCTCTGGAAGACTCTCGAGGGACCGCTCCAAGGCACAGACGCCCCGCTGCCGACGCGGCTGGCTCGTGCCGCGGTCTCGTGGACCGGAGCGCGGCGAGGCGCGCTCTACATCCGAGACAAGGAGAACTGGGTGTGCGCCGGGCTGGCCGGCGCCGACGCGGAGAGCCTCGAGCCTCCCGAATCCTCGGGCGCCGCGGCGATTGCTCCCCGCGAAGGGATCTTCTGGGTCCCTCTCGCCGCCGAAGGCGAGATCCACGGTCGGCTGGTTTTGGAAGGCCTCTCATCCGAAGATGCGGCCGAGCTCGTTCCGTTCCTGAGCGTCGTCCTGGGAGGACTCCTCGGAGCGCATCGCTACTCCCGCCAGGTCAAGGAAGCCGATTTCGAGGTCCGCACGCGCTTGGTCGAGCTCGAGTCCCTCTACGACTTCGGCCTCTCGCTCATCGGACAGCTCGACCTGGCGTCCCTGGCCGACGAGGTCCTCTTCCGGTCGATCTCGCTGACCGACGCCGGCAAGGGGACGCTCGTGCTGTTCCACGAGGACGGAAGGCTGATGCTCGAAAGGAGCCTCGGCGGTCAGCTCCTCGAGGCCCAGGAGTTCTCGTCCTGGCAGTTGCCGGAAGGGGAGGCTGTCATCAACAACGCCGCCGCGTCCGTCCCGACGGCCGGCGCGAGGCTGACGTCCTGCGTCAAGTGCCTCGCGGTGCCGATCTCCGTCTCCGGGAGACGGTTGGGAGTTCTCGCGGTCGCCGACAAGGAGTCGCGCGAAGGCGGCGTGCTCGACTTCACGCCGGCCGACGCGCGGCTCCTCTCTCTCTTCGCGAATCAGGCCGCGGCGGCCATCGAGACGGCGCGCCTCCATCGCGCGGCGATCGAGCAGGAACGGATCGAGCGGGAGCTGGAGCTCGCAGCCGCGATCCAGCGAGAAATCCTGCCGCGCTCGCTGCCGGAGATCGCCGGAGTGGAGCTGGCGGCGGAAAGCCTGCCGACCCGTCAGGTCGGAGGCGATTACTACGACCTCTTCCCTCTCTCGCGCGGGCGACTCGGCTTCCTCGTGGCCGACGTGTCGGGAAAGGGGATCCCCGCGGCGCTCCTGGTGTCCACCGTTCACGCCGCGGTCCACCTTCAGATCGACGAAGCGAAGACCATCACCGAGCTCGTCACGCGGATCGATCGGCATCTGCGCCGGTACGCGGCGACGCGCAAGTTCCTGACGCTCTTCTTCGGTCTCTTCGAGCCAGACAGCGGCCGCCTGGCTTACGTCTCGGCGGGGCACAACCCGGCTCTCCTGGTACGTCGCTCGGGTCTCTTGGAGGCCCTCGGCTCGACAGGAGTGCCCCTGGGCATGTTCCCGGGAGCCTCCTGGAAGGAGGAGACCACGACGCTTGCTCCGGAAGACCTTCTCTGCGTCTACACCGATGGCCTGACCGAAGCGGTCAATGCGCAGGAAGAGGAGTTCGGCCTCGAGCGGCTCTCCGCGGCCCTCGCCGGCGGGCGCGAGAAGCCCGTGCGGGAGCTCTGCGACCGTGTTCTGGCAGACGTCGCCGACTTCGCCCGCGAGATGCCCCAGTACGACGACCAGACCATCCTTCTGCTGCGCCGGACCTGACTTAGGATTCGCGGGTGAGTTTCTTCTGCGGTCTGCTTCTGTCTTTCGCGGCCGCAGCCGCCGGACCGGAAGCCGACTCCGGCCTGCTCCTCGAGGGCGCAACCGTCTACGTTTCCGCGGAGGCAACGCCGCGCCGCGCGGACATCCTGTTGAGAGACGACCGGATCGCCTTCGTTGGCGATCCGAGCGAGGCGCGCCGGATCGCACCCGGGGCCGCCCGCGTGGACCTGACCGGGAGATTCATCTTTCCCGGCTGGGCGGACGCGCACGGGCATCTGTCTGGCCTCGGACGAGCGTTCGAGACGGCGGACTTGAAGGGCGCCTCCGACGCCGCGGAGGCCGCCCGGCGCATCGCGGCGGTGGCGGCGGCGCTCCCGCAGGGAGCCTGGGCCGAGGGGCGGGGCTGGGACCAGAACCGCTGGCCCGGGCAGAAGTTCCCCGACGCCACTGATCTCGACGCTCTGCTGCCCGACCGCCCCGCCATCGCGCGGCGCGTGGACGGCCACGCTGTCTGGGTCAACTCGGCCGCCTTGAGAGCCGCGCGGATCGGCCCATCGACGCGAGACCCCCAGGGAGGCCGCATCCTGCGCCGCACGGATGGGTCTCCCTCCGGAGTGCTGGTGGACCGCGCCACGGGTCTCGTCGAGTCCGTCCTGCCCGCCGAGAGGGCCGGGGATTTCGAGCGACGCGTTCTCGCCGCGTCGCGGGCCTGCGCAAAAGCGGGTCTGACCGAGGTCCAAGAGGCGTCCCATTCCTCCGGCGCGGAGATCGCCTCTCTTGCCCGGCTTGCGGACTCGAGGCAGCTCCCGATCCGCATCTACGCCACGGTCTCGAGCTCCGCTGGCGAGCTCGCCGCCTTCTTCTCGAAGAGCCCGCGCGTCGGGAAGGGGAGCGACTTCCTGACGGTCCGTGCGATCAAGGCCCTCGCCGACGGAGCGCTCGGCAGCCGCGGCGCCGCCCTCCTCGCCGATTACTCGGACGAACCGGGCAACCGCGGTCTCCTCGTGACGCCTCCCGACCGCCTGGAGGAGCTCGCGCGGCAGGCCCGGCAGAACGGCTGGCAGCTCTGGATCCACGCCATCGGAGACCGGGGCAACCGGCTGGCGCTGGACGCCTTCGCGAAAGCCGCGTCCGCCCAGCGCGTGGCTCCGGCAGGAGGGACCCGGCCGCGCATCGAGCATGCGCAGGTCGTTGCGCCCGCGGACATCCCGCGGTTCGGTCGCGAAGGCGTCATCGCCTCGATCCAGCCCACGCACGCGACCTCCGACATGCCGTGGGCGGAAATACGGATTGGTCCCGAGCGGATCGGCGGGGCATACGCCTGGCGGTCGCTCAAGAAGGCCGGGGCCAGACTCGCCGGCGGAAGCGACTTTCCGGTGGAATCGGAGAATCCCTTGCTCGGGTTCTACGCTGCAGTGACGAGGCAGGATCTCGACGGCAAGCCGGCCGGAGGATGGCGTCCGCAGGAGAAGCTGACCCGACGGGAAGCCCTCGCGCTCTTCACCGCCGACGCCGCCTACGCGGCCTTCGAGGAGGACCGGCGCGGGCGGATCGCTCCGGGTTTCGATGCGGATCTCTCCGTCTTCGACCGCGATCCGATGGAGGCACCCGAGAAAGAGATCCCCCGGATCGTGCCCGTTTTGACGGTCGTCGGAGGGCGGATCGCCTACGGCCGGGGACTCGAAGGCGGGGGACTTCACGGGGCCGCGGGTCCGATGTCTGCCGGAAGGGCGCATTGAGCGGGGCCCGGCACACGCTCGCGGCGCTATCCTTCCTGCTCGCGGCCCTTTCGTCCCCGGCTTGCGGCGACCGCAGGGCTGCTGCCTCCAGAGTGACTCCGACGCGCGAAAACGAAGCCGAGAGGCGAGCGCGCATGGTCGAGACGCAGATCGTGGCGCGAGGCGTGCGCGATCAGCGCGTGCTCGCAGCCATGCGCGAGGTGCCGCGGCACCTCTTCGTGGACCCCTCCGAGAGCGTACGCGCCTACGAGGATCACCCGCTGCCGATCGGAGGGAACCAGACGATCTCGCAGCCCTACATCGTCGCGCTGATGACGGAGCTCGCGGAGATCGGGCCTCAGGACAAGGTCCTCGAGATCGGCACCGGGTCCGGGTATCAGAGCGCCGTGCTCTCGAAGCTCGCCAAGGAGGTCTATTCCATCGAGATCGTGCCGGAGCTGGCGCGCCAGTCGGCCGAGCGGTTGAAGAAGCTCGGCTACGTCAACGTCACGGTCCGGGAAGGGGACGGCTATCGCGGCTGGCCCGAGCACGCCCCCTTCGACGCCGTCATCGTGACCGCGGCCCCGGACCGGATCCCGCAGCCATTGCTCGACCAGCTCGCGCCGGACGGACGCATGGTGATTCCGGTCGGGAGCTTCTTCCAGGAGCTGAAGGTTCTCTCGAAGGACAAGGACGGCAAGATCTCCGAGAAGGACATCATCCCCGTGCGTTTCGTCCCGATGACCGGAGAGATCGAGAAAACGCCGCCGGCGCCGGAGTGAGCCGGCCCGATCCGACCGCCGGGGTCCCGGTCTCCGGCGAAGCCGCCATCGTCTCTGCCCCGTCCGCGGTTCTGCGGACGTTCCGCGCGTTCACCTACCGCGACTACCGCCTGCTCTGGGCAGGGGCCTTCACGTCGAGCGTCGGGACGTGGATGCAGGAGGTCGCTCAGAACTGGCTCATCCTGACGATGACCGGCTCGGCCTTCCTGCTCGGCCTCGACGCCTTCCTCGGGGACGCGCCGTTTCTCGCCTTCTCCCTCTTCGGCGGAGTCCTCGCGGACCGCGTGGACCGCCGCCGCATCCTCCTCTCCTCGCAGATCGTGCAGCTCTCCTCCGCGTTCCTCCTGGCCGGTCTCATCTGGGGCGGAGCGATCCATGTCTGGATCATCCTGACGCTCTCCTTCGTCGTCGGCTTCGCGCAGTCCTTCGGCGGGCCGGCGTACCAGGCCCTCGTGCCGACGCTCGTGGACAAGGAGGACCTCGGCAACGCCGTGGCCTTGAACTCGATCCAGTTCAACCTCGCGCGCGTCGTCGGGCCGGTGCTCGCCGGCATCGCCTTCTACAAGCTCGGTGCCGCGGCCTGCTTCGGCTTGAACGGGCTCTCCTTCCTCGCGGTCATCGGGGCGCTGCTCGCCTTGAAGCGCGGGGCGCTCGAGAAGGGCGTACAGAAACCCGAGCCGTTTCTGGAGAGCCTGAAGGCAGGGCTGCGCGCGGTGCGGGACGCGAGGCCGCTTCGCGGACTGATCGCTCTCGCCTTCGTGGGGAGCTTCTGCGCGATGCCGCTCGTGACGTTCCTTCCGGTCTTCGCGCGCGAGATCTTCCACCGCGACGCCAAGGGCTACAGCACTCTGCTCGCCGCCTTCGGCATCGGCGCGGTGGCCGGCGCGATCGGGATCGCCGGCTTCGGCCACGTCCGCCGCAAGGGCATCCTCGCGGTCGCGATGCAGGCGGCGTTTGGCGCTCTCATGGTGGCCTTCGCGCTCTCGAGGAGCGCGCTCCTCTCCCACGCGATCCTGTTCGCGGCGGGAGCTGCCCTCATGGTCGTCTTCGCGATGTTCATGACGCTCGTCCAGACGCACGTCTCCGACCGGCTGCGGGGGAGGGTCGTCTCGGTCTATTCGCTCGCCTTCCGCGGAGCGATGCCGCTCGGCAACCTGGTCGCCGGCGCCCTGGCGACCTTCCTGACCGCGCCCCGAGTCCTGATCCTGGATGGCGTCGTCTTGATCCTCGTCGGATCGGTCGTCCTTCTCCGCCATGCCCGTTCCGGCGTCACCTCGCTGTGACCGTCGCTACGCGCTGGCGGGGGATCTGCGCCTTTGGGCGCACCGGCGAGCGGCTCGCCCAAAGGGGCTCGACCGCTCGCCTGATCCCGCGCCAGCGCGTCGCGACCGAGCAGGATTGCACGGACAGACACCGGACGACGGCGACCAGGAGAGCGGATATGTCAGATCCGTGTTGACCTGGACGCGCCAATCGAACACGTGGCGGGGGCGGCGAGGGACCTGATTCGGGAGGGCAAGGTCAAACACTTCGGCCTTTCTGAAGCAGGCGTGCAAACGATCCGCCGCGCGCACGCCGTCCAGGGGCCCGATACCCCGAACAGCTGGAGCGAATGACCGGTCGCTGAGCAGCCCGTGATCACGGGCAGGAGTCCAGATCATGAGCGATCACATCGAATGGAAGGTCGTTGTCGTCACGGGCGCGAGCAGCGGACTGGAGGAGGCGGCCGCACGGTTGCTCTCCGCGGAGGGCGCCAGCCGGAGGACGTCGACGTGAACGAGATCCTGTTCCGACCCACGCGCCAGGAGCTCTAAGCTCCCTCTGGATGATCAACGAAGACAGTAGAGTGGAGGAATTCAGAAAATGGACATCAAGAGAAGTGGCTCACAGCCTTCCGGCAGAGGGCCGCAGGAGCATTTTACCGGCGCGGTACGGATTGACCCCCTGTTCCAGGCACCTGATCCGGCGCGCGCGCTCGGCGTGAGTGTCACCTTCGAGCCCGGCGCTCGGACGGCATGGCACACCCATCCGCTTGGCCAGACCCTGATCGTGACTTCTGGCTGCGGGCTGGTACAGAGCTGGGGCGGCCCGATCGAGAAGGTTCGGGGGGGTGACGTGATCTGGTGCCCACCCGGTGAGAAGCATTGGCACGGCGCCACGGCAATCACGGCCATGACGCATATCGCCATTCTCGAGCAGCTCGACGGGAAGACCGTCGAATGGATGGAAAAGGTCAGCGACGATCAATACCGGCACCTCGATGCCTAGCAGGTTGCTGAAAAAGGGTGCGGGCGCCGCCGCAACCGCTTGCGGTGGCTGGCCTTTTGCACGCGATGTATTTCCAAGCGAAGAACTTCCTCCAGACGATGTCATTTGCATCGCGACATGCAAAAGGCCAGACACGACGCCGGCATCCATTTTTCAGCAGCCTGCTAAGTGAGGAGCAGCATGCGCGTTGGCATTCTGGGTTCGGGACTGATGGGCGGCAAGCTCGGGACGCTCTTCGCGCGTGCTGGGCACGAAGTGGTGTTCAGCTACGCCCGCAGCCCGCAGAAGTTGAAGAGGCTCGCGCGTGAGGCGAGGGGCGCCGCGCGGGCTGGCACACCGGGTGAGGCCGCCCGCGAATCCGACGTGCTCTTGCTGGCCGTGCACTGGTCCCGAGTCGACCACGTGCTGAAACAGGCAGGCGACTTGGCGGGCAAGGTCATCGTGAGCTGCTCGCTCCCGATGAATGCTGCCAACACGGAACTCGTTCTTGCCCACACCTTCTCAGGCGCTGAGGCGCTTGCAAAGAAAGTCCCGGAGAGTCAGGTGGTTTCCGCCTTCAACACTGTGCCGAGCGAAGTGCTTGTTGGCGTCTTTGGGGCCCGCCGCAAAGCCGCGAGGCCCAGCCTCGTGTACTGCGGAGATGAGTCGCGGAGCAAAGGGATCGCTGCTGACCTGATCCGCGACGTGGGTTTCGATCCTGTGGACGCTGGGCCCTTACGCGTCGCCCGTTACACCGAGCCGTTCGCGCTGCTCGTCGCCCAGCTCGCGTACGAGGGAAAGGGGGGCCCGGAACTGGCATACCGGTTCGAGCGGTTTGGGAAATGAGAGTCTTTCAAAGAGACATGCGTGATCGAGCTGAATTAGAGTTCGTTCCCTTGCGCCATCGCCATGCGACCGTTGATGTCGTGCAAGGCCTTCGCTTCGAGAAATGTTGGTGGAGTTGACCGGGATCGAACCGGCCCGCTCGCCGCGCGAGCGGGCCCCCCGCGTCATCTTTTAGCGGAGGGCTTCGCCCCCGGACCCCCGAGGAGGTTGCCGATTCGATCCGTCAGCAGAGAGACTTCTCGAGTTTGCGGCGAAATCCGGCTGGTGTGACTACTGGTGGAGCTGACCGGGATCGAACCGGCGACCTCCTGAGTGCGATTCAGGCGCTCTCCCAAACTGAGCTACAGCCCCACGGGGAGGGCGCGCAGAATAACACGGGCTCGCCTCGGTCTTTAACTCCCTCGGCCGCCGCTCGGGAGAGCGGGCGCCCGCGGCCGAAGCTCCGATAGCATCGCAGCAGCGTGGACCACGGGATCGATCTGACCTCCCTCCTGCTCGCATTTGCTTGCGCCCTGATCGGGGCCAAGCTCTTCGGCGAGCTCGCGGAGCGGCTCGGGCAGCCGTCCGTCCTCGGGGAGCTTCTGGCCGGAGTTCTGCTCGGGCCTTCCGTTCTGGGCCTGGTCCCGATCACCGCCGGGGTCTACCTCCTGGCCGAAATCGGTGTGATCCTGCTCCTCTTCGAGGTGGGCCTCGAGACGAATCTCGACGAGATCGTGCGCGTCGGAACACCGGCGCTCGTGGTGGCGCTCGCCGGGATGGCGCTCCCGTTTCTGGGCGGCCTTCTGTTTGCGCGCGCCCTCGGGCATGAAACTCTGACCGCGATCTTCGTCGGCGCCGCCCTAACGGCAACCTCGATCGGGATCACGGCGCGGGTCCTCACCGAACTGAAGGCACTGGCGACCCGCGAGGGGCAGATCATCCTCGGAGCCGCCGTCGCCGACGACGTGCTGGGGCTCGTCGTGCTCGCGGTGGTCGCCCGGATCGCGGAGAGCGGGAGCGCCTCTGCCGGAATGGTACTCCGCGCGACGGCGCTCGCCGTGGGGTTCCTCGCGTTGGCGCTCGCGCTCGGAATCCCGCTGGCGCGCCATCTGGTCCGGGTCGCCGGATGGGCGAACGTCCGCGGCGTTCTGGTCACTGCGGCGGTCGCTTTCGCTCTTCTGGTGGCCTTCGCCGCTAAGAAGGCTGGCTCGGCCGAGATCATCGGGGCGTTCGCGACCGGGATCATGCTGGCCCGGACCAACCGCCGGTACGACATTCACGAGGCCGTCAAGCCGGTGGTCGACATCTTCGCGCCGCTCTTCTTCGTCTCCGTCGGCGCGCAGGTAGACGTCGCGCTCCTCAACCCCTTCCTCGCAGAGAACCGGGCGGCGCTCCTGCTCGCGCTGGGCCTGACCGTGATCGGCTTCCTTGGCAAGTTCGCGGCCGGCTTCTGCGCTTGGGGCGGCGTCCGGCGCGCCTTCATCGGCGCCGGCATGGTGCCGCGCGGAGAGGTCGGTTTGATCTTCGCGTCTCTTGGAAAGGCGACAGGGGCCCTGCCTGAAGGGATCTTCGTCGCCGTCGTGATCGCCGTCTTCGCGACCACGTTCCTGGCTCCGCCGCTCTTGAAGGCGTTCTCCGGCGGCGTCGGACGGGCGGCCCGACCCGCTAGCGTGTGAGGAAATCCGCGAGGGTCATGCCGAGGAGGGCCCGCCGTTCGGCGTGGAGTCGCTCGAAAAGGGGTTCGAGGATCTCGACGACCTTGTCCCCCTCTTCCGGCGTGATCGTATAGAGGTTGGGAGACACGGCGTCCACGACCTGGGCGACAGTGATCTTGCGGGCGGGGCGGACCAGTGAAAACCCCTGGGCCACGTCTCCGGCGACCAGGCCCGCGTCCTTCAGCTGCAGGAGGATTCTCTCGGCTTCGGTCGAAGATTCCTCCTGTTGCGCATAGAGCTCCCGCAGGCCGTGGGTGCCCCCTTTGGCGAGATGGAGGAGCATGCGAATGGCGTTCTCGGCTGGCCCCGCGCGCGGACCGCCGATCGTCCGGCGGCCGGCGGCATGCGTCTGGAGGACGTGGACGAGCTCGACGCCGAGGAGGATCAGGACCCAGACGAAATACACAGAGAGAAGCGTCAGCAGGATGAGCGTCAGCGATCCGGTGATCAGGTTCACCCGCGAGAGGGCCTTGACGTACAGGCCGAACAGAAACCGCAGGAGCTCCAGCGCGACGGCGACTGCCCCCGCGCCGGCCGCCGCGGGGATCCAGCGGACGAAGGCGTTGGGCAGGTACTTGTAGAGAAGGCTCAGGGCCGCGAACTCGACCGCGAACGGATACAGAAAGTCCGTGGCCGGCGCAGAGAGGATCTCGTTGGCCATCGCAAAGCGCTTGACCAACCGGACGCCGAGCGCGATCGAGCCGATCAGAAGGGCAAGCGCGAAAAGCCCGACCGTGTAGAGGACCAGGCGCGGGAAAAGAGCCCGCCGCCGCGGAGCGCCCCAGACGGTGTTGACGATCCCTTCCACGATGAAGAGGAGCCGGAGCGAAGCGACGAAGACGAGTGCCAGACCGATCCCGGTGATCGTCGTGGACTGTGCGATGAAGTCCCGCAGGCTCTCCGTGACCTGGGCGGTGTGGTAGGGAAGGACGAGGTTGACGAGGTCGAAGATCGTAGTGACGTTCTGTTTGAAGAATGTCGCCAGGAAGAGTGCGAACGTCGCGAGCAGCGGCACGGCGGTCAGCAGGGTCGTGAACGCGAGGGACGCGGCCAGGTCCACGCCCCGGTCCGCGCGGAAGCCGTGGAAGGTCTCCTGGCAGACGTTGTACACGGTTGTCCAGAGACCGCGCGGGCTGCGCCGCGATGCCGCCGCAGAGGCCCGGTCGGGCTGGGCGGGCGCGGGAGACGGCGACCTCGCCATGACAGGCAAGGGTATATGATCCGGCTTTCGAGACCGGAGGTGAAGGATGGCCAAAGACACTCCGTTCGACCGGGCCCGCGATTTCGTCGAGGAGAAGATCGACGAGACCAAGGAAGTGCTCGGCGATTCCTACACGAAGGCACGTGAGCAGTTCGACGACGTCAGTGAGGACGTCCGCAAGGGAGTCAAGTCCGCGGCGAAGCGTCTCGAGAAGGACTACGGCGACGTCTGGGAAGACGTGCGCCGCTACGTCCGCGACAACCCGGGGACGGCACTCGCGATCTCGCTCGGCATCGGTCTCCTTCTCGGTTTCGTCCTTCGCGGCGGAGACGACTGAGAACCTCGGCAGACGCCAGGCGGTAGGCGGCAGGGGGACCAGAGGCCCGGCTTCCCGCATCGCCTTCCGCCTCCCGCCTCCCGCCTCCCGCCTCCCGGCTCCCGGCTCCCGGGTCTCTGTCCGCTTCATATAATCCCCTCGTGACATTCAGGAAAGCGGGGTATCCCGCGCTCTCGACGTTTGCGTCGAGCGCGGGTTGAGCCTGCAAGATCGGTCAGTTCGACCTGTCCGCGCTTCTCGCGAAGCTTCCCTCTCCGGCGGACCCGAACCTGCTGGTGGGGAACCTCCACGCCGACGACGCGGCCGTCTATCGGGTCGGCGGAGGACAGGTCCTGGTCCAGACCGTGGATTTCTTCACTCCCGTCGTGGACGACCCTTACCTCTTCGGCCAGATCGCCGCCGCGAACGCACTGTCCGACGTCTATGCGATGCGGGCCAGGCCGGTTCTCGCGCTGGCCCTCGCGGCCTTCCCGACGTCTGCTTTACCGCCGGAGGTCCTTCAGGAGATCCTCCGCGGAGGAGTCGAGAAAGTGACCGAGGCCGGCGCGGTCGTCGGCGGCGGCCACTCGATCGACCATGACGTTCCCCTCTACGGGCTGGCCGTGACCGGCCTGGCCGAAGAGTCGCGGATCACGCGCAACTCCGGCGCGCGCCCGGGCGACGCTCTGGTTCTGACGAAGCCTCTCGGCGTCGGCGTGACCGTCTGCGCGGCGCGCGCCGACACGCTCGCCTCCGAGGGCCTGGGAGGCCTCTTCCGAAAGCCGCTCCTCTCCGACGCGGAGCTCGCCGGCGCCGTGGCGGTGATGACCGCCTTGAACCGCCCGGCGGCCGAAGCGATGGAGGGGTTCGAGATCCACGCGGCGACGGACGTCACCGGCTACGGGTTGCTCGGCCATGCCCACGAGATGATGGACGCCTCGGGAACCACAGCGGAGATCGAGGTCCAGAAGATTCCGCTCCTTCCGGCCGCGCGGCGCCTGGCCGAGCGAGGGGTCGCGCCCGACGGCTCCCGGGTCAACGTGCGCAACCTGAAGCCGCGAGTCGAGAGCGCGGCGGGCGTCTCCGAGGAAGACTTTCTCCTTCTCTGCGACGCCCAGACTTCCGGCGGGCTGCTCGTGGCGCTCGGGGACGACGAGGCGGCGGCCTACGCCGACCGCTGCCGGGCGGGCGGTGCTTCCCAGGCTTCCGTGGTCGGTCGCGTCGTCGAACGCGGGGAGAAGCTGCTGCGCGTGTACAAATGAGTCCGTGAGGAGGATGGATGGCGAAACGCGATGACGAGGAATGGGTCGAAGTGGCCTCGACCGGCCAGGACGAGGAAGCCTCCCTGATCGCCGGGCTGCTCAAGTCCGAGGAGATTCCCTGCGAAGTCGAGGGGCCGTCGGGAGGATCTCCCTGGCCCGAGAACATCGGCGCCTTCGGAGTGAGCCGGGTCCTCGTTCCTCCCGAAAGGGCGGCCGACGCACGGGCCCTGCTCGAACGCCGTGAAAGGGAATTCCGCGACGAGGATCCGGACTCGGATAGCAGCAAGACCGAATGACTTTCTCGCTCGGCTCGAAGCTCGGGCGATTCGAAATCACGGGGGTGCTGGGCGAGGGGGCGATGGGGACCGTCTATCTCGCTCACGATCCGCAGATCGAACGTCCAGTCGCCGTCAAGACGCTGCGCCCGGACTTGTACGGCCAGCAGGCCCAGGAGGTCGCAACCCGTTTCCTGAAGGAGGCGAAGCTCGCGGGGCGACTCCAGCATCCGAACATCGTGACCATCTATGAGGCGGGGCGGCACCAGGGCGTGGACTTCATCGCGATGGAGTACGTGGACGGCGAGGCGCTCAACCGGCTGCTGTCCCGGCCCGATTTCTCGCTCTCCGAGCGCTTGGAGGTCGTTCGGCAGGCCACCCTCGCGCTCGAGCACGCCCACGCGCGCGGCGTGCTCCACCGCGATGTCAAGCCCGGGAACATCCTCATCACACGCGACGGCCGCGTGAAAGTCGCGGACTTCGGGATCGGGAAGCTCCTGACCGGGACCGGGGACCTGACCCGGCCCGGACAGGTGATCGGAAGCCCGGCCTACATGTCGCCAGAGCAGATCCGCGGGGAGACGCTCGACGGCAAGAGCGATTTCTTCTCTCTGGGTGTCGTCTTCTACGAGCTTCTGACCGGATCGCGTCCGTTCCCGGGGGACACGATCACGACGCTGGTCTACCAGATCCTCCACACTGAGCCGAGGGACCCCCTCCAGCTCAGGGCGGACCTGCCCGGTTCCAGCCGCGAGGTCTTCGCTCGGCTTCTCGCGAAATCGCCGGCGAAGCGTCCCGCCGGAGCGGAGGAATTTCTCCGGGAAGTCGGCGTCATCGAACAGGACATCGCGGCTTTGCGCACCCATCCCCTGGGCCTCGCCGGCCCGGCAGCGGAAGCGGACACCGCCGCGCGGCCTTCGTCTCCCGAAGTCGAGGGAGGCGCGCTCGCCTCACCGCCGGCGGAGCCCCAGGCGCCGCGGGCCTGGGGCGTGACATACCTCTTCGGCCTCGCGGCCTTGATTCTCGCGGCCGCGATCCTCCTCGCGATCTGGCGCCGCACGGAAAGGGGTACGGAGAGCTCGCCCCCCGCTCGGCCGGACGAGTCGGTCTCCTCCGCGGTTCCCAGAGCGGTCCCGGCCACTGCGGTCGCGTCCGGGGCCATGCCGGCTCCCGCGGCCACACCGGCGCCCCTGCCGAGTCGCGGTCCACGAGAGGCGGCCGACGCGAGCGTCGGCGCGCCGAGGGCGGGGGGGCCAGCGCCAGCACGCCGGCCGATCCCTTCGGGGCGGACCGCGCCGGCGCAGGCCGCGGTTTCGGCGCCCGAGCCTCCGGAGGCCTTCGTCTCCAGCAGCCCGCCGTCCGACAAGATCTTTCGAACGCGAAAGTACGCCAAGTTCAGCGTCAGCCCCGACCAGGCGCGGATCTTCGTAGACGGGCGCTACGTCGGCATCGCCGACGACTGGGACGACCATGGAGGGGGCAAGACCCTGGCGCTCGGCCGGGAAGGGACTCACCGGGTCCGTCTGGAGCTGCCCGGCTACCGGACCCTCAATCTGGAGATCGTCGAGACGCCGACCGCGAGCGACGAAACCGTGGACATCGGCGACGACCTGAAGCGGGAGGCCAGGGTCGATTACCCGAAGATCCCCAAGCTGGATGACCGAACGGTGGGCCCCGTCGAGTTCACCGTGAATCCTCCAGAGACTGAGATCGCGGAGGGGAGTCGGATCCTGGGCCCGGCGTCCGCGTTCGCGCCCGGCTCGCCCCTCCGGCTGTCGGGCCCGGCGGTGCACGACCTGATGCTGACGGCCCCGGGGCACAAGCCCAAGAGGATCCGGATCCTGGTCTCCTCCAACGCGGGAAGAGAAGTGGCGAGGGTGAAGCTAGACTTGAAGAAAGACTAGTTCATGGTCCTTCTTTCTGTTTGATCAGGTCCAGGATCTTCTTGTCGATCCGGCCGTCGCGGCGGATCCGGGTGTCGTAGTTCTCCCAGCCCATGTAGTCGGCGAGGGCGTTGGTCGAGGCCTCGTCCCAGATGCCGTCGGTGCGCCCCTTGTGAAATCCCTTCCTGGCGAGAAGCCGCTGGAGGTACTTCGCGTCGCCGCCGGCGATCGGGATCAAGTCTCGCGGGTCGCTCCTCTCGAAGTGGACCTTCTGCAGCTCGTATAAGCGGAAGATCTCGGCGATCGGGTCCTTCGCGTCGTAGACCGAGATGTCGACATAGGCATCGGACTTCCCGTCGTAGGAAGCGCCTTTTCGCACCACGAGAAGTGCCGCGGACTGGCGACCCCGCCGATCGCCCCCCGCCTCGGCGCCGGCCCGGATCGCGGCCAGCAGACGGTCGGCGAGAGGTCCGCGCGTTTCCAGGAACGCCTTCTCCATGGCGGCGACGGTCGCCTCGGAGACGAGGATGTTTCCCTGGATGGCGTAGTTGTCTCCGGTCCTCCCCCCCGCCCAGTCGAAACACTTCTTCCCCGAGAACGTGGCCGAGCGTCCCTTCGCGTCCACGATCCCCACCTGACGGTCCTGGAGGTCCACGTCGTCGCGGCCGATGATGGCCAAGACTTCCTGGGGTGTGGCGCCGAGCTCCAGGAGCTGCAGCCCCTTCGTCCCGAAGTCGGAGTTCGAGAAGGACTGCGTCGCGACCGCTCCGACTCCGGCCTTTGCGTAGGGGACCGCGACGCGCACGTTGGGAAACTTCGACTGCACCGCCACTCCCAGGTCGCCGTTGGCCGGGTCCCGGGCCACGATGGAGAAGGTCGCCACGAGGCGCGCGGGAGGCGGGAGGTGGGAGGCGGGAGGCGGAGAAGCGAACAAACCGATCACGGTCGCCAGGAATGCAATCGCGTTGATCATGTTCCCTCCGAGCAGCAGCCAGATTCTAAGAGAACGAACGATTGCGACGATGCGTCCGCCTGCCGCCTCCCGCCTCCCGCCTTCCGAGTCTTGTGCTAATTTCCCCTCCTCATGTCCTCGCCCGCCCAGGCCGTTTTGCTCAAGAGAACACCCCTCTCCGATCTGCACCGGGAGCTCGGCGCGAAGCTGATCGACTTCGGGGGCTGGGAGATGCCGGTCCAGTACCAGGGGATCCTCGAGGAGCACCCGCGATCTCGACCGCCGGGACCGATTTCTCCGTGGACATCCGGGGAAGAAGGGCGCGCGCCCGGGTCGTCGAACCCCCTTTCTACAAGAGGACGAGCGAGGTGCCGGCTTGAATCCGGATGACCGGCATTACGCGGCCAGCCACGAATGGGTCCGGGTGGATCGGGAGATCGGCACGATCGGGATCACGGACCACGCCCAGAAGGAGCTGGGGGAGATCGTGTATCTCGAGCTCCCCGAGGTCGGTCATGTCTTCAATGCCGAGGAGGAGTTCGGCACGGTCGAATCGGTCAAGGCAGTCTCCGAGCTCTACATGCCCGTCTCGGGGGAGGTCGTCGAGATCAACAAGGGCGCGGTGGCGGAGCCGGGCATCGTCAACGACGACCCATACGGCGACGGCTGGCTGATCAAGGTCAAGCTCTCGACCGACCAGGAGGTCGCGAAACTCATGTCGGCCGAGCAGTACGCCGAGTACGTCCGGGAGGAAGAGAAGGGAAAGTGAAGTTCCTGCCGGTTTCCGAGAACGAACGCACGGACATGCTCCGCGCGATCGGCGCTCCCTCCGTCGAGGCGCTCTTCGCGTCGATTCCCGAGCCGGTGCGCCGGGAGCCCGCCCTGCCGGACCCCCTGTCCGAGATCGAGATCCGCCGCCTGATGGGAAGCCTCGCGGCCAAGAACGCCAACGGCCGCGACGGCGCGTTCTTCCTCGGTGCCGGCCTCTACAACCATTACGTCTCCGCGATCGCCGACCAGATGCTCTACCGCGCCGAGTGGCTCACGTGGACGACGGTTTCCATCCTCCCACGATCTCGTTCCCGCTCATCGTTCACGGCGCGCTGATGATCGAGCCGACCGAGACGGAGGGCAAGGCGGGGCTCGACGCGTTCCTCTCCGCCATGCGTGCGATCGCCCGCGAGGCCGAGGAGCACCCGGAGATCATCCGCAAGGCCCCGCACACGACACCCGTCCGGCGCGTGGACGAGGTCGCCGCGGCCAGGAACCTCGTCCTGCGCTGGCGTCCGGGGAGGGCGGGAGGCGGCGCCCGGTAGGAGGCCTCGCCTTCCGACTCCGGTTTCTTCCTGCGATATCCTCCGGGCAAGTCCATGAACGCGCTGCGGCGAAAGTGCCCCCTGTGCGGAGGCGAGCTGGTGCGGTCGCGCAGCGCCA
>JBKPBH010000054.1:0-26670 GCA_046726795.1 Acidobacteriota bacterium | reverse complement strand
CGACCGTCCAGGGACGGCCCGGAGTCCTCGGGTGGGTTAGTCCGTTCTCCATCACGAACCAGATATGTCGGCGCGTCGGAGCGCTATTCCGGTTTCATCTCTTCCTTAAGCTCGATCGCCGCTCGGCCCATATAATTCTGGCCCGCCGTGACCGCGCCCCCCGAGCTCGAGATCCTCCGCCGCGGCGTCGTCGACTTCATCGAGGAGGAAGACCTCCTCCGCAAGCTCGCGCGGGGGCCACTGACCGTCAAGGTCGGGTTCGACCCCTCGGCGCCCGACATCCATCTCGGGCACACGGTCGTCCTGCGCAAGATGCGCCACTTCCAGGACGCCGGCCACCGCGTCGTGTTCGTCGTGGGCGACTTCACCGGGATGATCGGAGATCCCTCCGGAAAGAAGTCCACGCGGCCGCAGTTGACGCGCGCCGAGATCGAGGCCAACGCGAAGACGTACACGACGCAGGCCTTCAAGATCCTCGACGCGAAGAAGACCGCGATCGAGTTCAACAGCCGATGGCTCTCGCCGCTGGGCGCCGAAGGATTCATCCGCCTGGCGTCGAAGATCACCGTCGCCCGGATCCTCGAGCGCGACGACTTCCAGAAGCGCTGGACGGCGCGCCAGCCGATCGCGCTCCACGAGTTGTTCTATCCCCTCGCGCAGGGTTACGATTCCGTGTCGCTCAAGGCCGACGTCGAGCTGGGCGGAACGGACCAGCTCTTCAACCTCCTCGTCGGACGGGACCTGATGCGGGAAGAGGGTCTCGAGCCCCAGGTCGTCATGACGCTCCCCTTGCTGGTGGGCTTAGACGGCGCCGAGAAGATGTCCAAGTCGCTCGGCAACGCGATCGGCATCCAGGAGCCGGCCGCGGAGATCTATGGGAAGCTGATGTCGATCCCGGACAAGCTCCTCTTGAATTACTACGAGCTCCTGACCGACGTTCCCTCGGAACGGATCGCGGCGCTCGCCCGCGGCATCGAGACGGGGCGCGAGAACCCGCGCGACGTCAAGGCGGACCTCGCGCTCCACGTCACGGCGCAGTTCCACGGGGGCGCCGCCGCCGCCCGCGCCCAGGAGGATTTCCGGCGCGCGTTCACGAAGGGCGAGCTGCCGGAGGAGATCGAGCAGTCCGAGCTGCCGCCGGAGGAGCCCTCCGCGGCCCGGGTGCTGGTGGCCGCGGGGCTCGCCGCGTCGATGCGGGAGGCGCGCCGCAAGATCGCGGAGGGCGCGCTCTCGGTCTACGAGGCCGGTCAGCCGCGTGTCGTCAGGGACCCCGAAGAGCGGCTCGGCACGTCACGGGACGTCACGCTCAGGCTCGGCCGGCGCTTCCGGCGCATCGTCTGGAGGACGTGAAGCCGGCATGTGCAGCAGAAACGCGAGAGCGAAGATGACGCCGACCGCCGCGTGGAGCCATCCGGTCGCCTTCCGCGCAGTCTCTCCCGTGAGAACCTGCACGAGGTAGCCCGAGAAGACGAGCGGCAGCCCGATCGCGATCAGCGCGACACCGGTGGCTCGTCCTTCCCGCTCCCCCCGTTTCAGCCGCGGGAGCGCGTGACTCCGCAGCAGGAGTCCCATGCAGAAGACGGCGACGGGAGCCGCCAGCACATGGGCCGCGAGCACCGCAGGCTGCCAGGGATGGCCCACGCGCGAATCGGGATTGGAAGACGGGAGGACGTACTTCATCACGCCGTAGAGGACGCCGCTGGCCGACACGAGACCGAACCCCCATCGAATGACCAGGGCTTCCCAGTTCTTCATGTCGCTTTCCGGACCCGCCGGGCGAGGACCTGATGGAGCGCGAGAATGCGCCGCGCGGCCTCCGTCGTCGCGCGCGCGGTCAGGGTGGCTCCGGAGACCGGCCGGATCCCGCGCTTGACCGCGAGCTCGTCGTCCAAGGCCTTGCCCGGGAACTGCGCGTACCAGTGCTCGCGCGGCAGGTACTCTTCCGGCTCCGAGAACGACAACACCTCGATGCGTGCGATCGTGCCCGCCGGGCCGACCACGACCATGAGCGTCTCGGCCTGGGTGCGCACGACGTGCGTGTCGAAGTAGGCTGTCCCGAGAAGGTGGCCGTCCTTCGTCGCGACGTAGGCCACGGCGAGGGCCGACGGCCGCGGCCCGCCCGAAAGCCTGGTCAGCTCTCCCGCTTCGGCCTCGGTCAAGAAGATCGTGCGTCGCTCGATGGCCGCCCCGGGAAACGCGAGCCTCAGGGCTTCCTCCTGGGTGAGAAAGACCTTCCCGGCAAGCGTCGCCGCCGCGGTCAGGATCGCGACAGCGAGGAGCGCCCTCCTAGAAGAGATAGCCAAGGCCTACGTTCCACTGGTCGACGCCGGTCCGCGCGGCGTTCTTCCTCTGCTGCCAGTCGATCTTCACGGCAATCGGCTCGATCGGCTTGAAGACGGCTCCCATCGTCAGGACCTTCACGTCGTTCTCGGGGTTGCGCTCGAAGCCCTCCGGCACCCGAGCCTGCGTGTCGTAGCGCTCGTAACGCACGAAAGGCGTCAAGGAGGCGCGCGCGCCGGCTTTGAGCGTCAGGACATCGAAGCCTGCCTGGAGATACCAGCCCCACTGGCGCCGGCCGACCGATTCGTTCCCTTTCAACCCGTTGGCTTCGTTGATCGCGGCGGCGTCGGCCACGGTCGTTCGGACGTAGAGCCCGCGCAGCCACAGTCCGCGCCACTTCCAGTCGGCATGGACGTCGAAGAGTGTCGTCCGGCCGGAGAAGGACTCGCCCGGGGGCGTCGTCCGCCCCTGATCGGAGTCGCCGGAAAAGAAGGAGACGCCGAGATCGACGCCTGCGACGGGCGTCCAATCCAGCCGTCCGGTCACGGCCCAGTTCTCCGCCGCCGCCTCGGAGCCTTCCTGCGAGCCCTCACGGATCCCCTCGGCCGAGTAGCCCGCGGAGTTCAAGCCGTTGACGGCGTAGAGACGGTAGGAGAAGCGGCCGGCGTCGCCGTAGAGGCCCGCGCCGAGCTCCCTCCAGGTCGAGGGGATCAACCGCTCCTCGACGTCGGGACGAAGCGCTCCCAGGAACGTCGGCGGCTCGTGAAACTCGTTGATCAAGCCCATCGGAATGAGCACGAGACCGGCGCGCGCGCGCAGGGGTCTGGAAAAGAGGTAGTCGAGGTAGGCGAACTCCACCTCCACCTCGCCCCCCTTGTCCGAAGCGGTCACCGCGTGCTCCGCCTCGATCTCCGTGTTCAAGACCCAGCGGTCGTCGAACTTGTAGCCGAAGTAGAGGACCGCACGGGCCAGATCCGCCTCGTTCCTCCGACCCGAGGGCTCGCCGTCCTCGCGGTGGCCGGCGAAACTCTGGTAGAGGAACTCGCCGTATCCTCCGATCGAGACCCCCTTCTTCCCGTAGACCTTCGAGGCCGCCGGCCCGACGCCGTATCGCACGTCCTTCGAATCGGCCGCGGAGGGCGCCGCCTCCGCGAGCTTCAGCTGCTCGATCTCCCGGGCGAGGATCTCGATCTGCCGTTCGATCTCTGCCAGGCGTTTCGGGTCCGCTGCGGCCCGGGCAGCCTCGAGCTCCGCGCGCGTCTGGGCGAGGAGCTTCTCGAGCCGTTCGACCCGCTGATCGAGCGTTGGCGCCGGCTCGTCCGCGCGAGCCGGAGCTGCGACGAGCAGAATCGACGCGGCGAGACAGAGGCAGACAGCACCAACCACGATTCTCAAGGGTCAGTCCCTCCCGATCTGGAATTTCAGGCCGGGCGACGCGAGCGCGCGGACCCGACCGTCCGTCACGATGAGAAAGAGAGCCTGGTTCTCGAAGCCCTGACTCCGGAGCCGGAACGACAGCTCCAACCCTTTTTCCGGGCCGAGCACGAAGAACGCGGTGGAAAGGACGTCGGCCGTCAGGCCCGACGGCGCCACGACGGTCACCGATCCGAAGTCCGGCGCGGGCCGCCCGGTGTGAGGATCGAGCAGGTGCCCGATGCGTCGGCCGGCAACCTCCAAACCGCGCTCGGAGTTCCCGGAGGTCGAGACCGACTCGTCGGCGACCGTCAGAGTCACGGCCGGGCGTTTACGGTCGTTGGGATCGGCGATGGCCACGGCCGTGCCGCCTAGAACGGAGACCTGGCCGCCCAGATCGACGGTCGCCTCGCGCACCCCCGCTCCTCTGAGGACCGCCACGGCGCGGTCGAGCGCATAGCCCTTCCCCCAGGCCCCCTCGTCGATGCCCGCGTCGGCATGGAGTCGCCGCGCCTCGCCGGTCGCGGCGATGAGCCGGAAACGCTCGCGTCCGGTCGCCGCGAGAGCCCGCGAGAGTTCGGCAGCGCCAGGCACACGCCCTCCGCCGCGCAGGCCCCAGACGCGCACGAGCGGCAGAACGGTGGGATCGAAGGCCCGTTGTGTCCGCTCCGACCATGCGAACACCTCCGCCAGAACCGCCGCGACCTCCGGATCGAGCCACACGATCTCGCCGGGCCGCGCGGCGTTCAACCGGTCGAGCGGCCCCCCGGGGCGCCACGTCGTGAGGCTCTCTTCGACGCGGCCGATCTCGCGCACGGCCGACTCGCTCGCCTCGAGCGCCTCGGCGCGATCGCGGGCCGAGACGGCGAGATCGAGCATCGTGCCCATGGCAGCCACGCGCCGCTCGACCCGGGCCGATCCGAGGCGCTCCGCAGGGAGCGGGGAGCCGTTAAGACAGAGACTCAGTCTCAACCAGAGGACGAGGACCGGGACGACGAACAGGCCGGGCACGGTGTCAGCGGGTCGGAAAAACGCGGACCCGGCCGGGGCGTCGGGGGCCGGACAGCGCCGGCGCCAGAACGGGCTCGGGCTGCATGCGGGGCCGGCACTGCCGGCAGATGCCGCGCATCTGGTGGCTGTGGGACAGCGGCAGGAAGCCGTACCGCTCGCAGACTTCGTCCTGGAGACTCTCGATCCGCGGCTCGAAGAACTCGAGCACGCGCCCGCACTCGTTGCAGATCAGGTGATCGTGGTGCTCCCCCGCTCGCAGGCGCTCGTAGCGATAGCCCGACTCCCGGATCCGGACGCGCCCGACGATCCCGGAGTCCACGAGCAGATCGAGCGTCCGGTAGATCGTGGCCCGCGAGATCTTCTTGTGCTTGGCGCGCAGGCGCACCAGGAGCTCATCCGCCTCGAAGTGCTCGTGGCGCGCGAAGAGCTCGTCGAACACGGCCTGCCGTTCGGCGGTCAGCTTCAAGCCCCGCCGCTCGAGGTACTTGCGGAAGATATCGCGTTCCCGGGTTCTCATGCGATTGCGACTCAGTCTCAGTTGCGGTATTCTTCCGCGCCTTCCGGGCCGCTGTCAAGCCCGGCCTGGAGAGACGGACCATGTGGCAGGGATTCACGATTGCGCTGCGGGAAGGGATCGAGATGTTCCTGATCGTAGCGCTCATCCTCTCCTACCTCGCCCGCACCGGCCGCCAGACGCTGGCCCGCGCCGTGTATGCGGCCACGGCGGTTTCTCTCGCGACGTGCTTCGTCGCCTTCCTGTTCTTCCGACGCGCCGCCAACCGCTCGCTCTGGGAAGGAATCCTCGCGCTGGCCGCGGCGGTGCTCGTGGCGAGCCTGCTCGTCTATATGAAGAAGGTCTCGGCGCACTTGAAGTCCGACATCGAGAGCCGCGTCGAGGCGCGCGCGCGATCCGCGTCGGCCGGGCAAGCCTTCTGGGGAGTCTTCGCCTTCACCCTCCTGATGATCACCCGCGAAGGGATGGAGACCGCGCTCATGATCTCGACGGCGCTCTTCCAGCTTCGCTCGACGGCGGTCTCCCTGGGCCTCGTTCTCGGCCTGGCGGCGGCGGTCTCGATCGGCTTCGCCTGGACGCGCCTGGGCCGAGGCGTGGACCTGAAGGCGCTTCTGAACATCCTCGCCGTCTTTCTTTCGATCTTCGTGGTCCAGCTCCTTCTCTACGGCGTGCACGAATTCTCGGAAGCGCGCATCCTGCCGGCGTCCGAGGCAATCCACGACGCGACCGAGATTCTGGGGCCCGACGGGAAGATCGGTCACCTGCTGGCTTATTCGCTCGCCGTCGTCCCGACGGTCTGGCTCCTCGCCCTCTGGTGGAAGAGCCGCGAAAGGTCCTTAGTCCGTAGTCCGTAGTCCTTCGTCCGCGGTCCGCGTCCTCGATCCCGAGGGACCTCGGTGTTACATCTCGCTGACGGCGCGCTGTGAGAAGAACAGCGTCGGGAAGGCCTGACGGAAGTAGTCCGTGGCTTCCGTCACGAGCTTGTTTTCGCCGTTCTTCCAGCCGGGATCCCGGAACCGGTACTCCTCCCCGGTGTGGGTCACGAAGCCGAACTCCAGGCAGAGGTTCTGTCCCGGCCGCAGGAGGCAGGTGTTGAAGACCTCCCGGATGTTTCGCGAGTAGATCGAGAAGTTCTTCTTCGGGTCCTCGGCGTCGAACCAGGAGACGTTCTCGCCGTCCACGACGAGTCGGCCGGTCTTTCTGGCCGAGGTGCCGAAGACCAGGAATCCCTTGCCGACGCGCGCGAGGCCCGAGAATTCTGCCCTGCGCGCGACTTCCAGCCCTGTCGTCGCGACCACCGGCTGTCCCGAGCGCATCATGGCCTGGAGCACGGTCTCGGAGATGCCCGCGGTGCGCAGCTCGACGATCTCCGGCGTCGTCAACCCGTAGGGGACGTTGTCAGTCCGGATCTTGTTCAGGAGGAACTCGTCGGAGAGACCAGCTTGCTTCAACTTCAGGATGTCCTGATAGGGCCGCGCCTGGTATGGCGCGAAAGCCGGCTGGGGAGCGCCGGACGCGGAGGCCGGAACCACGACCGGCGCGGGCGAGACGGCGGACGCAGAAGGTGCCGGCGTCGGCGCCGGCGTCACGGCGGGAGCCGGAGGCGCCGGATTGGGATTGGGAGCCGGCGGAGCCGCGCCTCCGGGAGAAGGCTGTCCGGGCGCCGGCGGAGCCGGCCGGGGACTCGCGCAGGAAAGAATCAGGGTCACGCTCAGAAGGACCGTCCACAGCCCTCGCTTCATAAACCCTCCTCCAAGACGGCCCCATTCATACACCCGGAGCCGCGGCGCGGAACTTGCTTTTTCGAGGCCGGGAGGAGAAACCATGAAGTGGAGCGGTCTTTACCTCGTCGGCTACGTGGTGTTCCTGATCGGAGCCCTGCTTGCTCTCTGGAAGACAGGGGTCCTGGCTTCCATCGGCCCCGTCTGGACCGCCATCGGCGTGATCATCGCGATCGGCCTCGGGATCATGATGTCCGTCGCCAACAGCGGCAAGAAGGAGACGATCGAGGTGGACCGCCGCTAGCACGTCGGCTTCGCGACGCGAAGCCTCCCGCGGCGCGAGCCTCCTCCCTTCGGTTACTTCGGGAGACTTCTCGCGCCGCGAACGGGGGCTGGATTACTCCCGGACACATTAGCTTCGGCTGTTCCAGAGGACGTCGGGGATTCCACGGCGCTTGTTCTCGTGCCGCGCCATGACGAAAAGGGCGTCGGAGAGGCGATTCAGATATTCGACGGTGTGCGGACCAACGGCTTCGCTGCGGGAAAGGGCGACCACGAGCCGCTCGGCCCGCCGGCAGACGGTGCGCGCGACGTGGAGTTGCGCCGCGGCCGGAGCGCCGCCGGGCAGGACGAAGTTCGCGAGCGGCGCCAGCTCCTCCGACAGGCGGTCCATCAGGCTCTCGAGCGCTGCGACGTGCCGCTCCTCGATGCGCGGCACCGGCTGCCGCTCCTTCTCCTCCTCGGGGATGCACAGGTCCGAGCCCAGGTGGAAGAGGTCGTTCTGGATCGCGCGCAGGGCCGGCGCGATCACGTCGTTGACGCCGCAGGACAGCGCCAGGCCGACCTGGCTGTTCAACTCGTCCACCGTACCGTAGGCCTCGATGCGCGGCGAGTCCTTGCCGACCCGTCCTCCCGTGCCCAGGCCTGTCGTGCCGTCGTCTCCCGTCCGCGTGTAGACCTTCGTGATGCGCGGCATCAGAACCTCACCTCGAGGCCTCCGGCCACCAGCCTGCCCGCGGCCGGATACCCCGCCGCCTCATCGTACTCGCGGTCGAAGGCATTCGTCAGGCGCGCGTAGGGCGCCAGCAGCGGCGTCGCCTGCCAGCGCAGGGAAAAGTCGACGCGAAAGTACGACGGGTCTTCGACCGCGCGACCCGTCAGCGGATCTCCGTCGGGACGACGCCCCACGAAGGAGACCCGCGGCAAGACATCCAAGCCGGACAGCGGCGTCCAATCGAGGCCCAGGGCGGCGCGGTGGCGGGGGCGGCGGGCGAGCGCGGCGCCGGTGACGCGGTTCTCCGCGTCGAGATAGGTGTAGGTCGCGTCGGCGGAAAGCCCCGCCAGGACCGGCTGCCGCCAGCCCGCCTCAACGCCCCGAGTCCGCGCGCGGCCGACGTTGAAGTTCCTCGACAGAGCGAAATCGAAGACGATCAGATTCCTCAGATCGTTCCAGAAAAGAGAGACCTCGGCGCGTCCGGCGCCGACGTACCGTTCGAATCCGAGCTCCCAGGAAACCGTGCGCTCGGGCTTCAGATCCGGGTTGCCGACGAAGGGGTAGTAAAGCTCGCCGACCGTGGGAGCGCGGAACGCTCCCCCGCCGGAGAAGCGCACCTTCCACAGGGAGCCCGGGGAGAGCCACGCCACCGTCCCGCGCGGGCTCCAGGCGTCGCCGAAGACCGAGTGGTGATCGAAGCGCACGCCGGCGGCGACCCTGACGGGCCCGAGAGTCGCCGTGTCCTGCGCGCCGGCTCCCCAGAGCGTCGTGCGCTGCCCGTCGAGGTTCGTTCCGAAGTTGCTCGCGTCGTCCACCTTCCACCGCTCCCACGATGCGAACGCGGTCAGCGCATGCGCGCCGACCCGCGCCGTGTCCGCGACGCGCGCCTGCAGCGTCTCGGCATCCGTCCGGGAGGAGAACCCGCCGTCGGTGTCGCGAAAACGGGGCCTCGAGCGCACGTCGGCGAGCAGGACGTCCATTTGGTTCGCGGCGGAGAGCGGGAAGCTGCCGGGAAGCGCGACCCGCTCCTCGTGGAAGAATCCGCGCGCGGTGCTCGGAGCGCCCACGGGCCCCGGGTTGCCGACTTCGCCGTCCAGGACGGAGCCCTCGACCGCGACGCGGCCGCCTCCGAAAAGACGAGCCTCCAGACCGGCCGCACCGTTGCGCTGCCTCCAATCGGAGTTGGGTCGGTCGCCGTCGAAGGCCGCGTAACGGAAACTCCCCGTCGCGGAAAAGGGGCCCTCCCCCGCCGAGACGAAACCCGAGCCCTGCCCCTGGCCCTGGTTTCCAGCCTCGCCCGTGAAACGCCCGGAGAAGCCCCGGGTGCCTGTCCGCGTGAAGATCTGCACCACGCCGCCCACCGCGTCGGACCCATACAAAGCGGAGAACGGGCCCCGGACGATCTCGATCCTCTCGATGTTCTCCGTCGTCATGGCCGAGAAGTCGTAACCCGGGAAGTACGGCGAGTTCATGCGAGCGCCGTCCACGAGCACGAGGGTGTGCGTGGAATTGGTCCCGCGGATGAAGATCGAAGTCAGCGAGCCCGGGGTCCCCGACTGCACGACGTCGAGGCCCGGCACCGAGCGCAGCAGCTCGAGCACGAGCGTCTTGCCGCTCTTCTCGATCTCCTGGCGGGTGATGACGGTCGTGGCCGAGCCGACTTGCTTCTCTTCTTCCGGGAGGGACGTCGCGGTCACCACGACCGATTCGGAGACCGGCGGCGGCTGCTGCGCTCGCACGGGAAGCGGAAGAACGAGCGCCGCCAGGACCGCCGGAACGACCGGCGCAAGGCGAGCCCGCAAGCGTCCAGCAAGTTGCCGAAAAGGGATGTGGGGCGACAGCCGGGGAAGAAGGCGGACGAGAAGGACCGCGGTCGTCATTCGAACCTCCCGTTCGACGAGACGAGAAATCTCGGAGGGCTCGAAGAGATCCCCGCGCCTGCGGGAATTCGAAGGCGCGCTCTCTGCGGTGCCCCGACCGAGAAGCGTTTCGTCCGGCAGGTCTCCTGGCTTCCGGATCCTCCGCCGTCGGGCTCCTTCCCGGACGCGCGACCGACAATCGATCCGACGCGTCCAGTGGTTCATTGCCCGGGGCGTCCCCGGTGACAGTGGCGGGGGCCGCGCGGGATTCTCACCCGCTTCCCTTGGCCAGACGACTCAAAGATCCGTCGAAGAAGAGCGCAACCATAACGCCTTCCGGCCTCGCTGACAAGAACCCGTAAAACGTCAAATGTAAAACGTGAAACGAAGCCAGGCACGTCATACTCGCGTGCCACGTTTAACGTCTTTACGTTTTACGTTTTACGACGGGTAGAATCCGGGCCCATGCCGCAGGACTTCACGCTGGACTTCGACCGAATGCGCCGCGTCGGGTTTCCGGAGGTGGTTCTGGCGCAGGGAAAATCGGCCGAACAGATCGCCGAAATCTGCCGCCAGCTCGCGCGGGCGCACGACGTGCTCATCACGCGCCTGACGCCCGAGAAGTGGGAGGAGCTCTCCTCCGCGCCGCTTCCAGGACGCGCCCGCTACGACGGGCGCTCGGCGACGCTGCACCTCTCGGTTGGAAAGCCGATGCGCCAGCTCGAGGGGTCCGTCGCCGTCGTGACCGGCGGCACGGCGGACACCGGGGTCGCCGAAGAGGCCCGCTGCACGCTCGAGTACTTGGGGGTGTCCTCGTCGCTCGTCCCGGATGTCGGCGTCGCAGGCGTGCTGCGCCTGCTGTCGCGGCTGGAGGAGATCGAGAAGGCGGACGTCGTGATCGCGGTCGCGGGGATGGAGGCATCGCTTTTCTCGGTCATCGCGGGGCTCGTGGGCCGGCCGGTCATCGCGGTGCCGACCTCACGAGGCTACGGGGCCGCGCTCGAAGGCATCGCCTCGCTCCTCTCGGCCGTCACGTCGTGCGCCAATGGCATCACGGCTGTCAACATCGACTCCGGCTACGCCGCCGCGATGGCGGCGTACCGGATTCTTTCCGGAGGGCCGCAGGCATGGCACCGAAAAGGACCCGGCGGGCAGCCACGGCCCGCGAGTACGCCCACGAAGCCGCGATCGGCGTCGACCGGAAGCGCAAGAAGGCGCTCCTCGGCAAGCCGACGACGCCGGTAAAGCTGGGTCGCGGGACGACGGTCTCGCAACTCCTCGACTCCTACCGCGAGGCCTCTTTCCAGGCGCGGGCGCTCGGCAAGTGCGCCGCGGTCTTCGAGGCCATGCTGCGCGATCGGCAACGTCCAACGGTCATGCTGGGGCTGGCGGGATCGCTCATCGCGGCCGGGATGCGGCAGGTCATCGCCGATTTGATCGAACGGAACATGGTGGACGTCGTCGTCTCGACGGGCGCCATCATTTCGCAGGACTTCTACCAGGTGCGCGGCGGCCGCCACTACCACGGGCGGGTCGACGCTGACGACCGGGAGCTGCGCGACCTCTTCATCGACCGGCTCTACGACACGTTCATGGACGAGGAGAAGTACTGGGAGACGGACCTGGCCGTTTCGCGCTTCGCCGATGCTCTGGCGCCGCAATCCCTCTCTTCGCGGGCTTTCCTGGCGCTTCTGGCGGAGAAAAGCCGCGGCGACCGCGGCTCGATCCTCGGTGCCTGCGCGCGCAACGGAGTCCCTCTATTCGTCCCGGCGCTGAACGACTCTTCGATCGGAATCGGCCTGACCGAGCACTACCACCGCTTCCGCCGGGCCGGCCGGGAGCCCTTCTCGATCTCCTCGATCCGCGACAACTACGAGCTGACGCAGATCGTGGTCCAGAGCCCGGCGACCGCGGCCGTCTACGTGTCGGGCGGCGTTCCCAAGAACTACATCAACGATTCGATCGTGATGTCCTACATCTTCGGCCTCGATACCGGGGGCCACAAGTACGCCCTGCAGATCACGACCGACGCGCCGCACTGGGGCGGGCTCGGCGGCTCGACCCTCTCGGAGGCGACCTCCTGGGGCAAGGTCTCCAAGACCGCGACTCACGAGATGGCCTTCATCGAGACGTCCGTGGCCCTGCCGATGCTCTACGGCTACGCCCTCCAGAAAAACGCCGCCAAGGGACGCAAGCGCCTTCGCTACACCTGGAAGGACGACATCCTGGAAAAGATTACCCGCGTCTCTTAGGCAACTACCAGAGGCGGGCAGGGCGAGGGCACGGAAGGCCCCACGGGGAGCTTGGGTCCTCGTCCGGGCCGTAGGGGCGGGCCTTGCGCCCGCCCGCCTCCGGTCGTGTCCTATCCCCAATAACGAAAACGCCCCGGATGGCCGGGGCGTTTCGGACAGGATGAGTCGGGGCGTTGCTTAGAGGACTTCGCCGCGCAGGGGAAGCTCGATGACCGCCTTTTCCTTGTCGGTCGTGTAGAGCTTCACGGTTCCTTCCAGGGCACCCTTCTTGACCTTGTCGCTCGCCTTGACGACGACGGTGTAGGAGATCCCCTCCTGCGTCGGAACCACGTCGGTCACGAAGCCCGGGACCGAGACCTCGGCCTTCGTCACCCTGATCGGGCTCGCCGGCTTGTTGTTGGTCACGACGATGTTGCGGGTGATCGGGTCCTTGCCCGCGGTGAAGTTGCCGAAGTTGACCATCACAGGCGTGACGGAGACCCGTGCGCGCACGATCCCCGAGACGGGGATCTCGACGCTCGGCTGCTGGGAAACGCCGGTCGCGACGCGGATCGGCGCGTTGAGCAACCCCTCCGGCGCCTCGGGCGTGACCGTGATGTGCAGCTTGTACTGCTCGCCGGGACGGCCGGGAATCTTGTCCTTGTCTCCGGCCGGCATGATCTCCGCTTTGACATAAGGCTGGGAGGACTCGGAGATCGTCGGTTTGAAAGCCTTCTCCTCGGACAGGAGGATTACGTCGCGCGCGTCGCTGTCCCCCTTGACGACCGACATCCGGACGTACGGCTGGGGCAGGACATCCACGAACGGCTTGACGGTCGCCTTGATGAAGAGGTTGATCTGCCCGCGCTCGGGGTCGTTCGAGACGAGGAGCACGGACTTGGAGATCGGGCCGGAAAAGCTCTTGGTGTCCACCGACGTCTGAACCTTCCCTTCGCCACCCGGCTTGATGACCTTGTCGAAAGAGGCGACGGTGCATCCGCATCCCGGACGCGCGTCCGAGATGACGAGATCCGAACTGCCGGCGTTCTTCACGACGAAAGTCGTCTCGATGACCTGCCCCTTGGCCACCGTACCCGCGTCCCGGGTCTCGGGGATGACCTCGATCTTGGGAGCGGCGGCCGCCTTCTTCGAATCTGCTGCGGGTTTCGCCGGCGCTTTGGCGGCCGGAGCCTTTTCCTGCGCCCCCGCAACGGCGGCCGCCAACGTGGCAGCCAGGGCGAGGCAGGCCAATTTAGAGTGACGCATTTCCGACTCCTCCTGTCTTAGTATGCCGATGAGGTCAAACTCGGACCAAATGGGAGATATTTCCACAAAAGCGCGGTGGGAGGGATGTTTTCCCCGATTCCGCGCGCGGAGCAGGCGGCCTTGAGGTTCCACATGGCGCCGATCGGAGGGATCGCGATGGTCCCGCTGGCGGCCCTGCTCAAGGCGGACGGTCACTTGGTGACCGGAAGCGACGGGGATCTCTACCCTCCCATGTCCACGCTGCTCGAATCCCTGCAAATCCCGGTGTCCCGGGGCTTTTCAGCCGACCATGTCCCTTCCGATTGCGACTGCATGATCGTCGGAAACGCCGCGACCCGGGACAATCCCGAGGCCGCCGAGGCTTTTCGCCGTGGGGTTCCTGTCCTCTCCCTGCCACAGGCCGTGCGTCAGTACTTATTGCCCGGCAGGATTTCCCTCGTCATCACGGGCACCCATGGCAAGACCACGACCTCGGCCCTCCTCGCCTGGCTCCTCCTCGATTCCGGGCGGGACCCGGGATTCCTCGTCGGAGGCGAGATGCGGAACCTCTCGCGCGGGTATCGGCGGGGCGCCGGACCGCACTTCGTGCTCGAAGGAGACGAATACAACGCGGCGTTCTTCGACCGGGGCCCGAAGTTCCTCCATTACGAGCCGCGCCACCTCTTCGTCGGCAACATCGAGTTCGACCACGCGGACCTCTATCCGGATCTGCCGGCCGTGGTGGAGGCCTTCCGCCGGGTCGTCGAGATCGTGCCGCCGGAGGGCTCGATCGCCGCCAACGTGGACGACGAGCGGGTCCGGGGAATCCTCGACAGCGCGCGCGTCCCGGTCGTGCGGATCTCTCTCGAGGAGGCCGGCGTGGACTTCTCGGCGGCGGACATCGAGGAGCATTCCGGCGGAACCGACTTCACCCTGCTGGAGTCCGGAAGGCCCACGGGCCGCATGCGATCGCGGCTGTCGGGAAAGCACAACGTGCGCAATGCCCTGGGAGCGATCGCTCTCGCTCGCCGCGTGGGGTTGACGGCGGAGGAAATTGCCGCATGCTTGCCGCGATTCGAAGGGGTCCGCCGGCGGCTCGAGGTCAAGGGTGAGGTCAACGGCATTCTCGTCGTGGACGATTTCGCGCACCACCCGACCGCGGTCGCCGGCACTCTCGCCGCGGCGCGGGCGCGCTGGCCCGGAAGGCGGTTGTGGGCCCTCTTCGAGCCGCGGTCCAACACGGCCGGCCGGAAGATGTTCGAGGACGACTATGCCCGCGCCTTCTCCTCCGCCGACGCGCTGGTCCTCGCGCCCGTCTTCCACGCGCGACGCCTGACACCCGACACCGTGCTCGACCGCGCCGCCCTCGCCCGCCGCTTCGCCAACGGCGGCAAACCCGCCTTCGCCCCCGAGCGCAACGACGAGATCCCCGGCTTTGTCCGCCGGGAAGCCCGCCCCGGCGATGTCCTCATCCTCATGTCCTCCGGCGCATTCGGAGGCCTGCCGGAGTCGCTCCCAGCCGCGCTCGCGTGACGAAGAGAACGGTCTTCGCGGCCGTTCTCGGCGCGTTCGGGCTCGCCATCTATCTCTGGCCGGCGGTCGCGGCGCCGGTCGTCCTGTGGTCCGACAGCACGCTGGATCTGGACTGGGCGCGCAAGGGGATCGGGATCTTCGAACCGGCGCCTCGCGGAGATCATCCGGCCAAGCCCGTGTATCTTCTGTTCCTTCGCGGCGCGACGGCGCTTCCTCTCGCGGAAAGCGAAGCGCGCCGGGCCGTGATCGTCCAATCCGTGCTGCTCTGGGCGGCGATCGCCGGAACGTCGCTGGTCTTCGCGCGGAAGCAGGGTGCCGCGGCGGGCGCGGCTCTTTACATCGTCCTCGTGCTCTTTCTGCGGCTGCGCGATTCCGCGAGTGCGGTGATGAGCGAGGCTTTCTCAGCGGCGCTCTTCCTTCCCCTCGCCGCTTGCGTTCTCTGGCCCCCCCGGCGCTTGCCTGGAGTTCTCGCGGCAGGCCTGGGCGTAACGGTCCTCTTCTGGGCGCGTCCGAACCTGGGGGCGATCGCGTTCGTCCTTCTCGCCGCTCGTTTCTTCGTCGAGAAGAACTGGACCGCCATTCTCGCCGTGCTCGCCGTCTTTGCCGCCGCAGCCATCGCGGTTGGGCTCCTCCCCGGCGCGCGCGGGAAGGGCGATCCGCTCCGAGGTCTGAGCTATCCGCTGCTCGAGGCGACCGCGGACTACTACTGGCGACCGTCTATCGGGCCGTGGCCTCACGGCGACTCGCCGCGAGAGCAGACGCGAGCGGAAATGCGGCGAGCTGCGGAGAACTGGAAGATCAGGCTCGCCGCGCGAGGGCCCGACGCGCGCCGGGAGCTCGTCTGGCGAGCCCTTCATGGACTCCTCGGCACGGAGTTCTACGACGCGCGGTGGTCGCGCCTCTACGCGGGAGCGACGTACCTTTCGCGGATCCTGGCCCCTGTGCTCATCGTCGCTTGGCTGGCCTTTCTTGTCGGGTTCTCTCTCGCCGGCGCGGAAACGCACGCGAGCATGGCCGGATTGCTTCTCACTTTTTCCCTCGTCGTCCAGGACCTCGTCCTGGGATCCAACCCCCGCTATGTCCTCCCCGCCCTTCCGGCGTTTCTCCTCTTCGGTGCCGCTGCAGCGTCGAGCTGGAAGGATGCGTTTGTCCCACGAAAGCTGTGGACCCTACTGCTCTTTCTCGGGCTGATGGCCGGTCTCGTGGCAACCCGCTACGTCCTCGACTGGCAGTGGGGTATGATCGAGGCCCCTGGGGTGAAGCTCGTCCAGCCGATCCCGAAGGGCGCGCTCCCGCCGCAAGGGCCCGCGACCCTCCACCTGCGCATCGCTTCGCCCGCCGTGCCAACCTGGGCTGGACTCGACATCCTCGGTCCCGGGGATCGGCTCCTCTACTCGAGCCTCGGCGACCACGCCCGGCAGCGCCCCTTCATCACGATTCCTCTGCCCGCCTGGCTTCTCCAAGCAAACCGACGCGGCCCCGTCGAGCTGTCGCTACTCTCGCGCGGCGGATATGGCCCCACGTCTTACCTCCTCTTCCCGGTCGTCCCCCCGCCTTGGGCTCGCGACGCGCGCCGGGAGGGCAGCCCCGCGCTCTCGCCGGCGACCGGCGTCCGATCCGGCTCCCTCGACTGGTGGGCGCATCCGGGCGGGCCGTGATAACGGGCGTCTCGAGACAGCCCTCCCATTCGATGAATTAGCGGGGCGCCCGAATGCGTTCCGAAGAGCATGGAAGGAGGGAAACGCGGACAACCTGGCGGGGGGATTACAGCGCTTGGGTCTTCCGCGTCGCTCTTAGTTCTCGGCTCAGCTTTTCTGCTCCAGGTTCCCCGACAACCCGCCGCCCTTCCGTCCCAAGGTCTGCGCGTCATGGTTCTCGAGAGAGAGGACCAGGACGCGGCGGCCTGGAGAGCCATCCGCAAGCTGGGGGCGAATGTCGTCGCGACTCTTCGCCCGCCGAGCGCCCAGACCGACGAGATCGCCAGGGGCGCGGGACTGACTTACCTGGCCTTCCTGACCACCGACGACATCCAGACTCTTGCCCGCGATCCCTTCCGAATCGCCGAAGCCGCGGCTGAGCAGGGCCTCGCTGGCTTCTATTACTGGGACGCCAACGTCCTCGAAGGTTTTACGACCCCTGAAACGCAGCAGAAAGCGTACTCGACTCTGAAGGGCCTGTTTCCCAAGAAGCTCGTTCTCTATCCCACGAGGCTGGATCCAATCGTCTGGAGTCCCGACTTTCTCGATCGCTACTTTCGCCCGGATTACACCGATCTGGTGACGCCGTACTTCTATCCCGTGGGAACGACGACTCTTGGACCGGCACAGGAGGGAGATGCCTGGCCGGTGACGCTTGGCGGCCTTCTCTCCGAACTGGCGCCTCGCCTTCCACCAGGCAAGGGTCTCCTCCCCGTTCTTCAGGGCTTCGAGCAGACCGGTTATCCGGTCCGTTCCGGTTTCTTGGCCGAGCAGCTCACGGTGTATCGCAGGTCCTGGCCAGATCTTTCCAATGCGGCCATCTTCGCCTGGAAGATCGCGGAAGGAGAAACCGCACCCCTGGTCGGGCTGGCCGACCTTCCAACGCTTCAGCGAGGAGTCTGCACGTTCTTGGCCTCACTGTCTCCGGGCCCCGCTCGGTGCCGTTGGAGCCATGTGATCCCCTTCCGATGACGACACGCGCGACGGAGCGAAGACGAACCAACACTGCGCCGGTGCATTGGTCAGCTGTCGGTCCGCAGTAACTGTTTCGAGACTTTTCTGTAGAAGAAGTCATCGTCCAGCTCCGGCGAGACGTCCTTTCTGATCGTGCAATTGAGACAATCCACGCCCGGCTTCTCTTTCTCCACTCCCTGCGCAGCGCCGCGACCTCCCCGCCATGCCAGATCGCCTCGAAACTCTGTTTCACCAGGTTTCCGATCGGCGCCCGAGTCCAGGCCATGCACGGGTACACGTCTCCGTTCGGAAAGATCGCCAGGCTCTCCCAGGGAGCGCGGCTGATCATCTTTTCGCCCGCATCGGTGAATAAGTCGATGGCGGTGGGACGGTCGCGAAGAAATCCGGCGTCTTCGATGCCGGTTCGCCGGCAGAAGTCAGAGAGCTTCCCGCGAGCCACGCCGACCCTCTTCCAGAACTCCGGGTCCGTGCTTTGCTGGATGATCGCATTGCTCATTCGCGACACCGTGCGAACACCGATCTTCTCGGGGTGGATCTTCTCGACGAGTGAGAGGAACGCGTCGAAATGGTCGATGTTGGGCTCGGACAGTACGTGATTGATCCGCAGTTGCGGAAGTGTCGCGCAACGATTTCTTCTCATCGACTGAAAGAGGCCGAGGTTGTACATGACGACCTGGAAGACCGCGCCCGCGCGGATGGCTTCGTACGTCTCCTTGGTTCCTCCGTCGATCGAAAAGGTCAGGCAGGTGATCTCCGCATCGAGAATCTTGCCGATGGTGCGTTCGGTCAGAAGCGTGCCGTTGGTGATGATCTCGCTGTAAGGCACGGCGAACTCGCGCACGAGTGCCAGCCGATCGGAGAAGGCCCGCGTCATGAACGGCTCCGTCATGATCGACAAGACAAGAAAGTTGGTCAGCGGAAAGACCTGGACCGCAATGGAGTCGAACAATGATCGCGGCATGTCGTACTTCCGGACGGCGGCGACCCGCGTGTCGCTAAAGCCGCACATCTTGCACTTGAGGTTGCAGCGGTTGTTCTGGTCCATGTAGATGCTCAGAACACGCCCCTGGGAAGGGTCCTCCCCTTTCCAGGTCAGCTTGCGCTTCAACTCCTCGTAGTCAGGGAGCGCGGGAGGAATGTTTTCCAATGCGGTTCCAGATCAGGTGGTCACAAAGGACGCGCCTCGTCGCACATCGTGAGGTTACGGAGCCGAGGGATGCTTCGTCTAGATTGGCAGGCGACTCAAGAATCGCTCGGCCGGATTACGGCGGAAACCCGGTTCTCGAGGACGCCGATCTTTTCGATCTCGACTTCGACGGTGTCGCCGGGGGCCAGCGGGCCGATGCCGGCGGGCGTGCCGGTCAGGATGAGGTCGCCCGGGAGGAGAGTCATCATTCTCGAGACGTAGGCCACGAGGAATGCCGGCGAGAAGACCATCTCCGAGGTGCGGGAGGACTGCTTGACTGAACCATTGACGCGGGTCTCGATCGCGAAGTCGGAGGGATCCATGCCGGCGACGATCTCGGGCCCCACGGGACAGAACGTGTCGAAGGATTTGGCGCGCGCCCACTGGCCGTCTTTCTTCTGGAGGTCGCGCGCTGTCACGTCGTTGGCGCAGCAGACGCCGGCGAGAGCCTCCAGCCACCGCTCTTGCGGCCAGCGCTTGATCTTCTTGCCGATGATGAGGGCGAGCTCTCCCTCGTAGTCCACGCGGGCGGACTCGGGCGGCAAGACAATCTCACCGCCGTCCAAGACGAGCGCCGAAGGCGCCTTCAGGAACAGGAGCGGCTCTTCCTCCGGTGCGACGTTGCCCAACTCTTTGGCATGCTCGCGGTAATTGCGACCGACCGCCACGATCTTCGAAGGCCGCGGCGGCGCCTCGGGGGAACCGAAGGGGATTCGTCTCATCTCCCAGTCCCCCGGTCTCCCCGTCTCCTAGTCACTCTTTCCACGCTTCCTCGTTCAGCTCCGCCTCGAAGATCTCACGCGCGTCGCCGGTCAACGACGCCTCGACAACCGCGCCGCCCCTTTCCACGAAGGCGACGGTGAAGGCGACGCCACTCTTCGTCACGCACACGACGGGAGGAGTGACGAATCCCTGGCACGCCGCGACGATGGCCGACGCGACGACTCCGGAACCGCAGGCCAGGGTCTCCCCCTCGACGCCGCGCTCGTAGGTCCTCACGGCGATCGAATGCGGGCCCGTCACCTTGACGAAGTTGACGTTGGCGCCGTCGGGAAACGCGGGATGACGGCGCAGCGGCGGCGCGAGGTGCTTGATCGGAAGCTCCTCGAGGTCTCCCGTCACGAAGACGACGAGGTGCGGAACGCCAACCTCGATCGGGATTCCAGTCGGCGGGAGGTTTTCCCCCGAGATCGGAACCGGCTCGGCCGGCAGCGGGAACGGCGGAAGCTTCAACGTCACCTCGCTGTTCGCGACCTCGGCCGGGATCACGGCCCAACCCGTTTCGAGGACCGGCAAGCTCCCGGCGACCAGCCGCCGCGAGACGGCATAGCGCGCGGCGCAGCGCGTGCCATTGGCGCAGAACGAGGCGAGGCCGCCGTCGGCATTGAAGTAGTCGAGATGGATCCGCCCCTCGTCTCCTCCGGAGAGGAAGAGGGCGCCGTCGGCCCCGACCGAGAGCCCGCGGCGGCAGAGCCGCGCGACGCGCCGCCGGTCCTCCTCCGAGAGACTCCGGCCGTCCGCCTCGAAGAGGAGGAAGTCGTTGCCACCGCCGGCCATCTTTACGAAACGGGAGGGAAGCGACATCGGGCGATTTTAGATTTCCGATTCTAGATTTTCGATTCCAAGGCCAGACATACCCGAGCTCAAGCCAAAATCCAAAATCTAAAATCCAAGATCATCACAGGGGTTCGGCGATGGCCTCGGGGGAAGGAAGGCTCAGGTTGCCCGCGGTGTCCACGGCACGGACGGTGTAGCGGTATCGGATACCGGGCTTGGCCGTGCTGTCCGTCAAGAAGTTGTCCTTCACGGACTCCGCCGTCAAGCGAATGGGCTCGCCTGCGCCCTCCGCGCGGAAGACGAGGTAGCCGGCCAGGTCCGGCGCCGGCACGGGGTCCCAGACGAGGCGCACGAGCCCCGCCTCGGAGAGGGCGTCCAGGCGCGCGGGCGCGGGGGGCGGGAAGACGTCGCGGTAATCCAGCGCCGCCTCCTCCGCTGGCGCGCCCTCGACCTTCGGCTTGTCCGGAAGCGTCGCGCGGACGGTGTAGACGAGCTTCCCGTAAGGAGCGCCGGTGTCCACGTAGGCGGTGCCGCGCACCGGCTTCTCGTTCAACGGCCGGTCGTATTCCTCCTCCGGCAGCGCCCGCCGGTAGACGAAGAAGCCGCCGAGCTCCACGGGCCGGCCGAGCATGTCGCCGCCCGGAGGCAGCCACTCGAGGCAGATCCTCCCCTCCTCCGGGGTCACGGCGAGAATCACGGGAGCGGCCGGCGGCACCGCCGGAGCGAGCAGCGCGAAGTTCGAGAGGGGACTCTTCTCCCCCTTGCGTCTCCTCGAGACGACCGAATACGCGAGCGTGGAGGGAAGCTTGCCGTCCTTGAGCAAAGGGCCGAGCCCGTCGCGGTATACGACCGACGCGCCGCGCGTGTGCTTCGAGATCTCGGCGACCGGCAGCGACACGACGCGCGCGGCCTCGTGCAGGAACGCTTCCTCGGCGGCCCGCGACGCGGCCGCGGCGCGGCGCGCGCCCGCCACCGGCGCTTCGTCGGTCTTCGGAGCAGGCCCGCCTCCGGCCGCCGGCCTCGGAGCCATCAGGGCCGGCGGGGGGTCCGTGACGCGGTAGATATCGATCGACTCCAGATCCGTCAGGGGCTGCCCGTTCAACAAACGGTCCGGATAGGAAAAAGTCAGGACGGCTTCACCCGCCTCCTGCTCGACCGCCAGGTCGGAGACCGCCCGGGGCCCGCGCGGCAGCGGCGGCTGCGGGTCCCCCTTCTTCCCGCATCCCCACACCCGGAGAGAACCCAGGACCAGGATGACCGCGATGGCTGCCGCACGGCGCGGCCCGTCGGTCGGGAAGAAAGGAAAGGACAGGAGACGCGAAGGCTCGACTCTCAACCGTCCTGTTTTCCGTTTCCCGTTTCCCGTCTCTTGATCCCTTTAGAGCACGTACCGCGACAGGTCCTCGTCCTGGACGAGCTCGGAAAGGGCGGCGCGCACGTCGTCCAACTCGATCGAGATCCGACGCCCCGCGTTCTCGGGGCCGGCGAAGGAGATCTCCTCGAGCAGCCTTTCCAGGATCGTGTGCAGGCGCCGCGCGCCGATGTTCTCGAGCGACCGGTTCACCCGCTCGGCATCGCGCGCGATCTCCCGGATCGCATCCTCGGAAAACTCCAGGTCCACCCTCTCGGCCGCGAGCAGCGCGTGGTACTGCTTGAGTAACGCGTTCTCGGGCTCGGTCAGGATCCGCACGAAGTCCTCCTCGGTCAGGGAATCGAGCTCGACGCGGATCGGAAAACGCCCCTGGAGCTCCGGGATCAGGTCGGAGGGCTTCGAGACGTGGAACGCGCCGGCCGCGATGAAGAGCACGTGGTCGGTCTTGACGAAGCCGTATTTCGTGTTGACGGAGGTGCCTTCCACGACCGGCAGGAGGTCGCGCTGGACTCCCTCGCGGGAGACGTCCGGTCCGCGGCCGCCCGATTCCCGGCCGGCGACCTTGTCGATCTCGTCTAAGAACACGATGCCGGCCGACTGAGCGCGATCGACCGCCTCGCGCGCGACCTGCCCCGGGTCCACGAGTCGGCCTTCCTCCTCGGCCTGCAGGATCTCGCGCGCGTCCGCCACAGTCGTCTTACGGCGCTTCTTCTTTCCTCCGAAGAGGCCGGGGAGCATCTCCTTGACGTTGATGTCCATCTCCTCGACCCCCTGGTTGGTCACGATTTCGAAGGAGGGGAAGGTCTTGTCGGCGACTTCGACGTCGACCATCCGGTCCTCGAGCTTTCCGTCGCGCAGGAGCGTCCGGAGTTTCGCCCGCGTCTCCTCGGCTTCGGATTCCGGAAGCGCGGGCAGGAGAAGATCCACGAGACGCTGCTCCGTGCGGCTTCGGGCCCGGTCGCGGATCTCCGCTGTCTTCTCCTCGCGCACCATCTGCACCGCGACCTCGGTCAAGTCGCGCACGATGGATTCGACGTCTCGGCCGACGTAGCCTACCTCGGTGAACTTCGACGCTTCGACCTTGATGAACGGCGCGTCGGCCAGCCGCGCCAGGCGCCGGGCAATCTCCGTCTTGCCGACGCCCGTCGGGCCGATCATCAGGATGTTCTTCGGGAGGATTTCCCGGGCCATCTCGGGGTCGAGCTGCTGGCGGCGCCACCGGTTTCGCAGGGCCACGGCGACAGCCTTCTTGGCGCGCTTCTGCCCGATGATGAACTTGTCGAGCTCCGCGACGATCTCGCGCGGCGTCAGCGACCCGGGCACCTTCTTCGCCGTCTCCGCCGCGGCTTTCTCACCAGGCATCAGGAAGACCATATGTCCATTCTCGGTTTTGGATTTTGGATTTTGGATCGAATCCTTCGATCCAAGCGACCTCGCAAACCAGAATCCATAGTCGTCAGATTTCTTCCAGAGTGATGCGGTCGTTGGTGTAGATGTCGATCGCCGAGGCGATGAGCAGGGACTCGCGCGCGAGGTCGGCGGCGGAGAGATCGGGGCGGTGCTTGAGCAACGCGCGGGCCGCGGCGAGCGCGTAGGGGCCGCCGGAGCCCACCGCGAGGATGCCCTCCTCGGGGGAAATCAGGTCGCCCGTGCCGGAGATCAGGAGCGACGTCGTCTTGTCGGCGACGATGAGCAAAGCCTCGAGTTGCCGGAGCATTTTCTCGGTGCGCCAGTCCTTGGCCAGCTCGATGGCCGAGCGCTCGAGGTTGCCCCGGTGCTCCTCGAGCTTCGCCTCGAAGCGGGAGAAGAGGGTAAAGGCATCGGCCGAAGAGCCGGCGAACCCGGCGATGACGTCTCCTCCCTTCAACCTGCGGATCTTCGCCGCTCCCTGCTTCATGACGGTCGTACCGAGCGTGACCTGCCCGTCGGATGCCATCGCGACCTTCCCGTTGTGGCGAACGCACACAACGGTCGTCGAATGCCACTGCATGAGTTTTCCCATCTTTCAGGAGAATACTCGTAAAACGTAAAACGTAAAACGTAAAACGAGGCCTGGCTGCTACCTTTAACGTTTCACGTTTGACGTTTTCACGGCTCCGGAGGGTTCATCAGGCCTTCGGGTGCGCGCGACGATAGACGTCGCGCAGACGAGCGGCGTCTAAGTGCGTGTACTTCTGCGTCGTCGAAAGGGAGGCGTGGCCCAGGAGCTCCTGGATCGAGCGCAGGTCCGCGCCGGCGGACAGGAGATGGGTTGCGAACGTGTGGCGCAAGGCGTGGGGGGAGATCGCGGCGGGAAGGCCCGCGGCGCGCAGGCGGCTCTTGAGCAACCGCGCCATGGAGCGGGTCGTCAGGCGTCCCCCGCGCGCGTTGACGAAGAGAGGCTCCCCCTCGCCGGGGCTTTCGAACCGGCGCCGCCGCGCCGACCGCGCGGGAAGATACGCGCGCAGGGCCTCCTCCGACTGCTCTCCGAACGGGACGATGCGTTCCTTGCCCCCCTTTCCGGCCACGCGCACGAGGCGCGAAGAGAAGTCCACGTCCTCCAGATCCAGCCCGGCCGCCTCCGAGACGCGCAGGCCGGCCGCGTAGAGAAGCTCGAAGAGAGCGCGGTCTCGCTCGGGGAAGGGCCCTTCCTCGGGCGCGTCGAGCAGCCTCTCGGTGTCCGCGAGCGTCATGGCGCGCGGCAGCGCGCGGGCGACGCGGGGCGCGGGCAGGCCTTTGGCCGGGCTCCGGGCGAGATGCCCCTCACGGCAGGCCCACCGGAAAAAGGCTCGGAGTGTCGAGAGGTGGCGCGCGAGCGAGCGGTGGGACAGCTTCTCACGATGGAGATACGCCAGATGCGAGCGCACCGCGAGTGTGTCTACGCGGGAGAGCGGCGTCCTGGCTGCTTCCTGTTGAGCGAACTCGCTTTCCCAGAACGCCGCGAACCGGTCGAGGTCGCTGCGGTAGGCGCGCACCGTCGCCTTCGAGAACCGGCGCTCGTCGGCCAGGTATGCCTCGAACCCCTCGATCGCGCGCGAGAGCATGACCATCGCAAGCAGTGTAGAACGCTTCGCCTTCCGCCTACCGCCCTCCGCCTCGCGGCCTCTACAATTCCTCCTCCATGGAGCTTCGCCCTTTCCGCGCCCTGCGAGGGACGCCTCGGTTCAAGGAGCGCCGGCCGGGTCTCTGGATCGACCGCCAGGTCTTTGACGTGGAAGGCCGGACGGTCGTCGTGCCGCTGCTCGTCGGCCTGGTCCGGTTGGGCGTGGCGGCCGGCGTGGACCTGCCGGAGGAAGCGGCTGCCGCCGAGGCGGTCTCCAAACGCGTCGGGGCTCTCGTTGCCGCGAAAGCCGACGGCGATCCCTGTCTGCTCGCCACGCGCGCCCCGCTCGACGCCGCACTGACGACGACCCGCCGCCCCGATTTCACAGCGGCGGCTTCGGGAGCACGCCACGATTTCTTCCGCATCAACGACTTCGCGCAGCACGTGGAGCTCCAGGGGCTCGTCAAGAACGCCGAAGCCGAGCTCCTGTCGGGGCGGGAGCTCTGGGACGCCGCGAACCAGTTCTCCGTTTCTCCCGCGGCCGCGAAGCTGCCCGGAGCGCGATTCAAGCTCTGCGCGATCGTCGAGGAACGGCTCTTGAAAGAGACGGGCGTCAGCCCGGAGGCGCCTCCGGCAGGAGTGCTCGCTTACTCCTTCGAGGACCCCGTGTACTAGCTATTTCTTCTTGGCGAAGCCTCGCACGTCGTTCTTCACCAGGCTCTCGATCTGCTCTTTGGTGAGCTTCTTACCGAATGGAGGCATGTCCTCGCTCCCCTTCGTGACCTGCTTGATCAACTGGTCGTCGTTCTTGGAGGACTGCCACTCGGCGTCGGTGAAGTCGCGTGCCATGAGCTGCTTCCCTTGCGGCGTGTTGCCCGTGCCGTCTTTCCCGTGACACTTGGCGCAGTACTGGACGAAGAGCTCCGAAGGGTGCTGATCCCGCGCAAACAGGGCGACTCCCGTCAGCGCGACCGCTCCGAAGACCAGGGTTCCCAGGATCCGCGTCTTCTTCATGCCGTTCTCGCTTTCTCCGCTTTCGCGTTCTCCATGTCCCTCAGGATGTGCTCCGGCTGCCACGTCTCGCCGTAGTAGATCGTGGAGAGTCGCCCCTGCGCGTCCACGACCGCCACGGCCTGCGAATGGATCATCTGTCCGCGCCCCGGGTAATACATCACGCCGAAGCTCGAGGCCACCCGCGCCACGGCCACCGGCGACCCCGTCAGGAACTTCCATCGCTTCGGGTCCGCGCCGGCTTTCTTCGCGTACTCGGCCAGCGCGGCTGGCGTGTCGTGCTCGGGGTCCACCGTGACCGCCAGCAAGTGGCCGAAATTCTTATGCGCGAGCATCGCGTCGAGCTTCGAGAACTTCGCCGTCGTCATCGGGCAAGCGGTCGCGATCGGGCAGCGCGTGTAGAGGAAAGTCACCGCCACCGGCTGGCCGCGCATCTGCGAGAGGCGGACGGTAGCACCGGTCTGGTCGGTCAGGGCGAAGTCGGGCACCGTGTCGCCGACCTGGACGCCGTTGTTGGGCACAGGGGTGACGAAGGCCGCCTGTTTGTTCTCGGGCGCGGTCGCCGCGGGCGCGACCGGTGTGGCGACGAAGCCACGCGTCAGAATTTTCTCCAGCCAGTAGCGATCCTTCTCGACCACGAGAGTCGCCTCGATGCGGTCCCCCGGACGCAGGAGCCGGGTCACCTGTGGATCGTCCCTGACGGGGAATGGCATCGTCATGCCCTGCATATAGTCCGGGATGGTCTCGTGCTCGACGGTGACCTCCGATCGACCGGCATCCACCTCTCGCACGATGCCCTTCAACGCAAACCGGCGGGCCGTCTCGGCGGATGGTTTCGGGGCCTGCCGGCACGCGGCGGCGCCGACGAGAAGAAGCAAGCCAAGACCGGCTCCCGCGAACTTCACGCTGCTCTTAAATGGTCGGAGCTTGCGCGGTATTTCAGGGTTAAGGAATCTCGAAGGTCAGAGAGGCCCAGAGACTTTCCCAATCGGCGCCGGTCTCCCGCGGAGCCGGAACCATGTGCACGACCTTGGCGAGCCAGACACCCT
>JBKPBH010000053.1:0-17186 GCA_046726795.1 Acidobacteriota bacterium | reverse complement strand
AAACGGCGTTCGGCTGAAGGTCGTCACGACGCTTCACGGCACTGACATCACGATCGTCGGCCAGGACCGCTCCTACCTCCCGATCACGCGGTGGGGCATCGAGAAGAGCGACGCGGTGACCGCCGTTTCCCGCTACCTGCGTGAGGTCACCGTGCGGGAGTTCGGCGTGCGCCGGACGGTCCAGGTCATCCCCAACTTCGTGGACAGCGGGCTCTACCGTCCTGGCGAAATCTCTTCCTACGCGCGGTCTCTCTGCCGCGAAGAGGAGTGCGTCCTCGTTCACGTCTCGAACTTCCGGCCGGTCAAGCGCGTCGCCGACGTCCTCGCGGTCTTCGATCGCGTCCGCCGACAGATGCCCTCGCGCCTGCTGCTCATCGGCGACGGACCGGACCGGTCGCTGGCCGAGCGCCTGGCGAGAGAGGGGGGCTTCGAAGACCGGACGACCTTCCTCGGCAACGTCCCGTCCATCGAGACGATCCTGCCGGTCGGGAAGCTCTTCCTGCTCCCCTCCGACGCCGAATCCTTCGGTCTCGCGGCCCTGGAAGCGATGGCCTGCGGGCTGCCCGTCATCGGCACGGCGGTCGGAGGCCTGCCCGAGGTCGTCGAAGACGGAAAGAGCGGTTACTTGAGACCGGTCGGAGACGTCGAAGGCATGGCGGAGGGGGCCCTGTCTCTCCTGAGAGATCCGCGGAAGCTCGAGTCCTTCGCCGCTGAGGCACGGCGCCGCGCGGTCGAAGAGTTTCCGATCGACGCGGCCGTGGCCCGATACCGGAAGCTCTATGAAGAAACCCTTGCGGGCTCCGGCTGACGAGTCCTTGGTCCTCGCCGGCCCGGGCCGCGGAGAGGTCCGCGAAAGGGCGTCGCGATTCCTCGCCTTCGCGTATCCGGTCTCGGGAGCCCGGAAGGCGGCGGACATTCTCGCGGACCTCAAACGGCAGTATCACGACGCGACCCACATCGCGTACGCCTGGAGGCTCGGGGGCGGCCCGACCGCCGAGGCGCGCTCCTCGGATGCCGGAGAGCCGTCGGGGACGGCGGGAAAGCCGATCGCGGCGGCACTCGACTCGGCCGGGGTCCAGGACGCCTTGGTCGCGGTTGTCCGTTATTTCGGAGGGACGAGGCTCGGCACCGGAGGCCTGGCTCGGGCCTACCGTGCCGCGGCCGACCGGGCGATCGCGGCCGCTGGCCGCAAGACCCTTCGCCGGACCTCGCGTGTCATCGTGTCGTGCCCGTACGAGAAGCTGGGGGCGGCCCGAAGGCTCGTGCGGCCGCCGGAAGTGACCCTCGCGGGCGAGAGCTTCGACCTCCAACCGGTACTGCATTTCGACGTGCTCGCCTCGCGCCTGCCGAAGCTCCTGGAGGCCCTCGAAGAAGCCCGCCTCTCCTACGAGCTCGCCGAGCGCCGCTAGGCGAGCAGGCTGCTGAAGAATGGATGCAGGCGTCGTGTCTGGCAGTCGGCCGCGGGCGTTCGCTTCGCGAACGGCGGCCGAGAGAGTCTAAGACCAGGGCCTTCCTCACGGGGCAACCTCTTGAAAACTCTCGGCTGCCGGGCGCAACGCGACCGCCGCAGCCGAAAGCCTCGCCGCTCCTCCCCGATGAACGAGGACTGACGAGGGACCTTCCGGTCCCCGAGTCTCCAGGGACGATCGCCTTCGTCGCGGCTCCTGGCATCCGACCCCGCGGCGCTCGCAACGCCGCTCCACACCCTTCTTCAGCAACCTGCTAGACCGGGGGTCGCCAGGCGAAGAGCGCCGACAGACCCGCCTCTCGCTCTGAAGCGGAGCAGAAGGCGGCGCGCCAGGAGTTCTCCGCCAGATGCGTCAGCGACGCCTCGGACAGCCCGAAACGCTCCCGCGCGACGCGGTACTCGTTGGCCGTCGTCGTCGCGAAGAGGAGCGGATCGTCTGCCGACAGCGCGACGCGGACTCCCGCTTCCAGAAGACGGGGCAGCGGGTGTTCCTCGAAGCCGTTTACCGCTCCCGTCGCGACGTTGCCGGTCGGCGCCATGCACAGCGTGGTCGATTCGTCGGCCAGCCGACGGACGAGCCGGTCGTCCGCCGCGACCCCGTGGTCCACGCGGTCAGGACGCAGCGCGTCCAGCGCCTGTCGGAGGGACTCGGCGCCTCCCCATTCTCCGGCGTGAACGGAGGTCTTCAGCCCCAGGGCGCGCGCCCTCGCGTAGATTCCCGCGAACGCCGAGGCCGGCAACGCGTTCTCGTCGCCCCCCATCCCGAAGCCGACGATGACGGGGAGAGGATTGCTCTCGTAGAGGTCGAGCACGCGCGCCGCCGACTCCGGGCCCCATTGCCTGACGACGTCGAGCAGGATCCGGCAGTCGCACCCGCCCGGGCGCGCGCGAAAGACCTCCGCGACGGCCGCCAGACACTTCGCCGCGTCCAGACCCATCTTCGAGAAGATCTCCGGCGAAACGTAGACCTCCGCGTATCCGACTCCATCCCTTCCGAGCGCCTCTCCGATCGCGCGCGCTGCTTCCCCGTAGTCCTCGGGCCGCCGGAAGAGACGGCAGACCGTCGCGTAGAGGGAGAGGAACCCCGGTGCGTCCCGGACCGAGCGCCGCGCCTGCTCGAACGCCGCGGAATCGGCCAGTGGACTGCCGGCGCGTCGCGCCAGTCTCGTCAGGACCTCCCGTGGCAGGCTTCCCTCGAAATGGAGATGGCAGTCGGCCAGAAATCCCATTCGGTCTCAAATCCTAGATTCAGATGGGGCACTCTTGCTCTGGAGAACCTTTTCCCCCGCAATTCGTTAGACAATTGCAAGGCGCTATGAGAAGGCTCGTTCTGGCGACACTGCTTCTGGCGACCGCCGGCGTTCTGACGGCCAGCCAGGAGGAAGTCTTCGAAAAAGCCTTTTCGATGGAAGGGGTTTCGCGGATCTCCGTCGAGAACGTCAATGGACGGATCGAGGCCTCGACCTGGGACAGGCCCTACCTGAAGGTCCGGGCGGTCAAGAAGGCGAGCGGGAGCCGGAGCGAGGAGACCCTTCGCCAGACAGAAATCCGAGTCCGAAAGCTGGGCGACGAGATCCGACTGGAGACGATCAACCCGCGCCGCCATCACCTCTTCGGGTTCCTCAATTTCGGCTGGCACAACCCGCGGGTGGACTACGAAGTGCACTTCCCTCCGGGGACGACGGTCCGCCTCGAGACGACCAACGGGCAGGTCCAGGGGAGCGGCTTCGATGGCTCGGTGTCCTGCGACGTCGTCAACGGCTCGATCGAGCTGACCGAGATCGGCGGGCCCGTGCGCGCGGCCACGGTCAACGGCGGGCTGCGCATCGCCTTTCGCGGGGCCCTGAAGAAGTCGGAGCTCGAGACCGTCAACGGCTCGGTCGAGGTCGCCTTCGATCGCAAGTCATCGGTCCGCTACGATCTTCAAACCGTCAACGGGCGGATCGAGGGGGACATCGACCTCGCCGTCGAAGGACGGCACGGCCCGAAGGAAGCCCGCGGCTCATACAATGGCGGCTCCGAATCGCTCCACTGCGAGACCGTCAACGGCTCGATCCGCCTCAAAACCCGTTAAACGTTAAACGTTAAACGAAGCCAGGTCTCGGGCTTTACGTTTTACGTTTCACGTTTCACGGTCTCGGGATATTCTCCGCCGCGAGGCGCCATGCCGGATAGCCGCAGCCAGCCCCCCGGGATGCTCGTTCTCTGCTACCTGACCTTCCTCGGATTCGTTCCCCTGCTCGCTGCCAGGCAGAACCGGGAGCTGCGGTGGCACGCGGCCAATGGCCTTCTTCTCTTCGGCGTCGTCGTCGCGATCGGGATCGCCGCGACGATCATCGGAGTGCTCGTTCCTCCTCTTTCCTGCGTCTACGGAATCGTCATGTTCGTCGCGCTCATCGTGTACACGATCATCGCGATTCTGGCGATCGTCAAGGCGCTCGACGGAGAGCGCCTGATCGTCCCGGGGATCTCGAGATATGCCGACCGCTTCTAGCCCCGAAGTCGTGAGGCGGCGCGGGAGGGTGCGAGTCTGGACTCCGATGCTGTTCGCGGCCTTCGCCGGCCTCGTCGTGGGCGACGCGCTCAAGTCTCCGCCCGAGCAACTGGGCGCTCGAATCGCCGTCGAGGCCATCGATGCCTATCGGGGCACGCTCTCCCGGGCATTCGACCGCATGGGCCTCATCCGCTGCCGATTCCATCCGACGTGCTCCGCTTACGGCCGGCAAGCGATTCTGCGTTATGGCCTGCCGCGGGGCGCGGCGCTCGCCGCCGCGCGCATCGCCCGCTGCAATCCGTTCACGCGGGGGGGAGAGGACCCCGTTCCGTGAGTCGTTTTCAGTTTTCAGTTCTCAGTTTTCAGTTCTGGGTGGCGGCGTCTTCAACTGATCACTGACAACTGACCACTGACAACTGCCTCAGGGGATTTCCTCCAAGGGCAGGGCCTCCGCGGGCACGATCGTTCCACTCTGGCGCTGCGCGATGAAGGCGTACTGGTCCTGGCTGCGGTTGTCGAGCGTCGAGGCGACGGCGAGGAGACCGCCGGACGGAACGGCCGTGCCCTCCTTGATCGCGACCGTGATCCGCAGGCCATCGACGATAGGCGCACCGACCGTCTCGAGGATCCGGCCCGCGCGCAGGAGCGACTTTCCCGCGACCGTGAAACTCTGCGTCCCCCCATAGATGACCGCCGTCACGGGGTCGATCACCCGGACCTCGACCGGCACCGGGATCGTCGAGGTGTTCGTCACGTCCACCTGCGTGCGGTAGTTGGCATCCCCCGAGCTCGTGCCGAACATCTGGAGAACGTTGGCGGAATCCGCGGCGCTCTGCTTGGCGGTCATCGCCTCGGCCGTCGGAATCCCGGGCTGAAACGAGCCGAAGGTCCCTCCGGTGCACCCGCTCGGCGCCGTAAAGCTGCGCATGCCTCCCATGACCGGGATGTTCGAAGACCACTCGAGCGCCCCGACCTGGCCGTCCGCCGGCACGGTGGAGAGGAGAACGTCGGCGAGGTACTTCGTTTCCCTCGGAGCGAGCGTGATCGGCGCGGACGAGATCGGAGCCGGCGCTCCCCCGCCGTTCGCGACCTGGCCGTGGAAGTTCAGGGTGAGAGTCGCGCTGCTGACCGCGTCCGGGTTGAAGAACCACACGTCGGTCCGGAACTGCGCGCCGCCGAAGCCGACCACGCGGCCGACGACGATGAACCAACCACTCGTCGTCGCGGGCGAGTAAGCGGCCCTTGCTGCCGAAGTGGCCAGGAAAAAGGCGATCACGGAGACGACACTCCGGCGTCCTCTCGTCATGGAGGCCTCCTTGGGTAATCGGACGCTTCGAGGAAGGATTGAGTTTACAGAAGGAGAAGAGTCAGGATTGGTGCCGTCGGCCGGACTCGAACCGGCATGGGTTACCCCATACGCCCCTCAAACGTACGTGTCTACCAATTCCACCACGACGGCACGGTTCACTTCGCGGGATTCCCGGCGGGCGGCTTCGCGGGTGCGGGAGCGGCCTGGCCGGGAGCAACGGGCGCCTGCCCCGGAGCCGCGCCCGAGGGTTGCGCCGAGACCGGAGCCGCAGGTTGCGCGGGGGCCGAAGACGCGGGCGCCGGCTGCCCCGCCGGAGCGGGCTTGGGAAGGACCCCCTTGACCACGGACGGTCTCTGCCGGGCCTGGACCAGGGTCAGCGCGAGCGAAAGAACGATGAACCCGATAAAGGCCCCCGTCGTCAGCTTGTGGAGAAGCGTGGTCGCTCCCCGCGCGCCAAAGGCGGTCTGAGTTCCTCCGCCGCCGAACGCGCCGGCGATGTCAGCTCCCTTGCCCTGCTGGACGAGCACGACCAGGACGAGAAAGAAGCAGATGAAGACGTAGAGCACGACGAGAGCCGCGTAGGCGATTTGCACTGAGCCTCCAAAAAAGGGGAAAGAGTGTACTTGTCGGTTGTAGAGCGGTCAAGACGTCCTGCTCGGCTTCGACGTCCGACTGGGGGACGGGGAGACGGGGGGACTGGGTGAAGTCGCACCTCCCCCAGTTTCCCAGTCGCCCAGTCTCCCAGTCCAAAACTCCTACCCCGGAACGATCCCCGCAATGACGGCGAAGGTCGAAGCGCGCAGGCTCGCACCTCCGACCAGGAATCCGTCCACGCGCGCCTCTTCCAGGAGCGCCTGGCAGTTCTCCGGGGTCACGGAGCCGCCGTAGAGGATGCGCACGCCGCGCCGGTCCGAAAGAAGCTCTGCGAGGTGGGCCCGCGCCGATCCGGCGTCCTCGACCGTGGCCGCTTTCCCCGTCCCGATGGCCCAGACCGGTTCGTAGGCGACGACGAGAGGCGAATCGGCTGGATCGTGCGCGAGTATCTCGACCTGAGCCGTGAGCGTCGTCGCCGCCAGCCCCTCCTCGCGCTCGGCCTCCGTTTCGCCCAGGCAGTAGATCGGCGTCAGGCCGGACTCCCGAGCTCGCGCGAGCTTGCGGGCGAGGATCGCTCCGTCCTCTCCGAACAGCCGACGCCGCTCGGAATGTCCGACGATCACGTAACGGCACCCCGCGTCGGAAAGCATTCTCGCCGAGACTTCTCCGGTATAAGCCCCTGCGGGCTCGCTCGCGACGTTCTGGCCAGCGATCGACCATCGCCCGCGGGGGTCCTTCGCCGCGTCAAGGGCGGTGTACGGCGGCGCGAGGACGAGTTCCCCGCCCGGATCGCGCTCCCCCAGGATCTCGCCGAGCTCCCTCGCGTACGAGGCCGCCTCTGCGCGCGTCATGTTCATCTTCCAGTTGGCCACGAAGAGGTTCATGGCTCAGGTGGGAGGTGGTAGGTCGCAGGTGCTAGGGGTCGGTAGCCGGGCTGCATCGTCGATTTCCCTAACACCTATCACCTCTCCAGGGCCTCGATCCCCGGCAGCGTTCCGGCGACGAGGAACTCGAGCGAGGCGCCGCCGCCGGTCGAAACGTGCGTGAACTTTGCGGCCACGCCGGCCTCCTTGACCGCCGCGACGCTCTCCCCGCCCCCCACGACGGTGATCGCGCCGGACTCGGCCAGCAACATCGCGAGCGCCTTCGTGCCGCGGTCGAAAGGAGGCTTCTCGAAGACACCCATCGGCCCGTTCCAGAAAACAGTCTTCGCCGGCGCGAGCAGGCGCTCGAATTGTTCGAGAGTCTTCTGCCCCACATCGAGCGCCATCGCCTCCGCCGGGATCTTCGAGATGCCGACCGTCCGTGCCCCCTTCGCGTCGTCGGGGGATTGGGCGACCACGAAGTCGGACGGAAGCGCGATCGTCTTTCCCTCTTTCCTGCAGACGTCGAGGATCTCACGCGCGACGGCCACCTTGTCTTCTTCGAGCAGCGAGCGTCCGACCGGAAGCCCCAGGGCGCGAACGAAGTGGTTGGCCATCCCTCCGCCGATCAAGAGGATGTCGGCGCGGCGGGCCAGGGCTTCGAGCGCCTCGATCTTTCCGGAGATCTTGGCCCCGCCGAGCACCGCCGCGAAGGGGCGCTCGGGCTCGAGCAGCCGCGATAGCTCTCGCACCTCTTTCTCGAGGAGCAGCCCGGCCGCCTTCTCCTTCAGGAGCCCCGGCAAGCCGACGACTGAGGCGTGCGCGCGGTGCGCGGCCCCGAACGCGTCGTCGCCGTAACAATCGGCGAGCTCGGCGAGCGCGGAGGCGAAAGCCGGGTCGTTGGCCTCCTCGCCCGGATGGAAACGCAGGTTCTCGAGCAGCAGCACTTCTCCGGCCTCGAGGTTCGCGACCGCTTTCTCCGCCTCGGGCCCCACGCAGGCCTCGACGAAGCGCACCGGACTTCCCAGAGCCTCGGCGAACGCGACGGCCACGGGCGCGAGAGAGAGCTCCGGTTTCGCTTTCCCCTTCGGCTTGCCCAGGTGTGAGGCGCAGACCACGCGCGCCCCGGCCTGCGCGGCCAGCCTCACGGTCGGGATCGTTTCTTCGATGCGAGTGCGGTCCGCGACCGCCCCGCCGGCGAGCGGAACGTTGAAGTCCACGCGCAGGAAGAGCCGCCTGCCGCGAAGCTCGAGATCGCGCAGGGACTTCATGGCGCCGGATACTAATCCTTCGTCGCGATCCCGGTCCGCTCCTCAGGACGAGGCAAACATAGAATGACTCCGATGAGACGGATTCTCGCCGGACTCGCCCTTCTCCTGGTCATCGCGGCGCAAGCTCCGGGCGCGGAGCGTCAGGTCGCGCGGGGACGGGGAGGAGCGGTGGCGGCGGCCGAAGAGACGGCCGCGCGCGCCGGAATCGAGATCCTGAAGAAGGGGGGAAACGCCGCGGACGCGGCGGTCGCGGTCGCGTTCGCCCTGGCGGTGACCTGGCCGGAGGCGGGCAACATCGGCGGGGGCGGTTTCTGGATCTCACGCGACCCGCGCGGCCGCGTTCTGGCGGTCGACTTCCGGGAGGTCGCTCCCCGCGGCGCCCGGCGGGACCTCTACGTTCGCGGCGACGCCCACGGCGCCGTGCCCTCTTCGACCGAAGGGCCGCTGGCCTCCGGCGTGCCGGGGTCGGTGGCCGGCCTCTCGCTGGCGCACCGCCGGGCCGGACGCCTTGCCTGGAAGACCCTCGTCCAGCCAGCCGTTCGGCTTGCGCGCGAGGGATTCGTGGTTTCGGAAGCGGTCTCGCGGTCGATCGCGGGGGATCGCGATCGGCTGGCGAAGAACTCCGAGACCGCGCGTATCTTCCTGCCCAACGGAGCGCCGCCGCCCGTGGGTTCGGTCCTCAAACAACCCGACCTCGCGCGGACCCTCGAGGCGATCCGCGACCGTCGCGAAGACGGGTTCTACCGCGGCCGCGTCGCGCGGGAGATCGAGTCGGGGCAGGAGCGGGACGGTGGTCTCATCTCGCGGGGCGACCTCGCTCGCTACGAAGCGAGAGTCCGCCCGCCGCTGCGCTTCCAGTTCCAGGGCGCGGAGCTCGTGACGCTGCCGACGCCGTCGTCGGGACCCGTGCTCGCCGAGATGGCGATGCTCGCCGGCTACGTCGGCGTGGAGAAGTTGAAGCCCCGCGACTCCTCTTCCGCGCACTTGCTGGCCGAGATCGAGAAGCGTGCGTTCCGTGATCGCAACCGCTATCTGGGCGATCCCGTTTTTCCCCGGGTCCGGCAGAAACTCCTGACGGACCCGACGAGGTTGAAGCAGATCGCTGCTTCGATCGATCCTCTCCACGCCACTCCGAGCGGTGCCCTGCCGCTGCCGGAGCGGGAGAAGCCTTCGACGACTCACTTCTCGGTGGTGGACGCGGCCGGCGGGGCGGTCTCGGTGACGACGACCCTGAACGACTCGTTCGGCAATGCGCGGATCGCGCCGGGCCTGGGCTTTCTGTGGAACAACGAGATGGACGATTTCGCGACCAGGCCCGGACAGCCCAACACGTACGGCCTCGTTCAGGGAGAGGTCAACGAGGTCGCCCCCGGTAAGCGGATGCTCTCGGCGATGTGCCCCGTGATCGCGGTCGCCGGAAAAGAGAACCTGTTCGTCTGGGGGACGCCGGGCGGCTCGACCATCCCGACGACGAACTTCCAGGTGCTCTTGAACATCCTGCTCCGGGGAGAGTCCCTCGCCGACGCGGTCGCGGCGCCGCGCTTCCATCAGCAGGACTTTCCCGACCAGATCCAGCTCGAGAGAGAACGCTTCGATCCGGGTTGGATCGCGGCGCTCGAGAAGCTCGGGCACGCCGTCGTCGAGCGCGAGCCCAAGAAGAACCCGATCGGCCGCGTCCACGCGATCGCGCGGCGGGCGGACGGAACGATGACCGCGGTCGCCGACCCCAGGGGCCGCGGCGTCGGGCTCGTGGTCCAGGAAACCCATTGATCCCGTCGGTGTCACCCCTTCGAGCGCCGTTCTTCCGCTCAGGGCAGGCCCCGAGCGAAGCAAGGGATCTGCTCCCGTGAGCGCGGCTTCGGATATCTTCCGCCCCCTCTACCGCGAGAGAGACGCGCTCGCCCTCCTCGATCAGCGGCTCCTGCCCGCGCGCGAAGTCTGGCTGACCCTGACCAAGCCGGCCGAGATCGCGCTGGCGATCCGCGACCTCGCCGTTCGCGGGGCTCCCGCGATCGGCGTCGCGGCCGCGTACGGGGCCGCCTTCTCGATGAGGAGCGGCGGCACCACTTCGGCCGCCGAGCGATTCCAGACGGCGCGGGGTCTGCTCGCGTCCACGCGCCCGACGGCCGTCAACCTCTTCGCGGCACTCGAGCGGATGGCCAGCCGATTCCGCGAGGTCGAAGGATCTTCCCCGCCGGAAATCGAGACTGCCCTCGTCGCGGAGGCGGACGCGATCGCCGCCGAAGACCTGGAGGCCTGCCGGCGGATCGGGCGATTCGGGGCGGAGCTCCTCGATTCGGGAAACGTCATCCTGACCCATTGCAACGCGGGAGGGCTCGCCACGGCCGGTTACGGCACGGCTCTGGGCGTCATCCGGGGCGCCGTCGAAGCAGGCAAGCCCGTGCGGGTCCTGGCCTGCGAGACGCGCCCGTACCTGCAGGGCGCGCGCCTGACCGCATGGGAGCTCGCGCGCGACGGAATTCCCGTGGAGATCATCACCGACAGCATGGGGGGGCATTTCCTCTCCCGCGGCGAGATCCGGGCCGTGATCGTCGGCGCCGACCGCATCGCGGCCAACGGCGACACCGCCAACAAGATCGGGACGTATTCCCTGGCGGTCCTGGCCAATGAGAATCATGTCCCCTTCTACGTCGCCGCTCCCACGACCACGATCGACAGCAACTGCCCCGACGGCTCGCGCATCCCGATCGAGGAGCGCTCCTCGGGAGAGGTCCTCTCCATCGCCGGCCATGCGATCGGCCCTCCGGGCGTCACGGCCCGCTACGTGGCCTTCGACGTCACCCCCGCCCGCTACATCACCGCCATCGTCACGGATCAGGGAATCTGCCGGGCCCCCTACCTCGACAGCCTCGCGGCGGCCGTGTCGTCGGCTTCCACAGGCAGATCTCTTCGATGAAGGTCCTCTCTCTTCAATGAAGGTCCTCGGAATCGAAACGTCCTGCGACGAAACGTCGGTCGCGGTCGTGGACGGCGAGGGACGGGTCCTGTCCAACGTCGTCGCGTCGCAGATCGCCGCTCACGCGGCCTACGGCGGCGTCGTCCCGGAGCTCGCGGCGCGGGCGCACTTAGAGAACCTTCCGGCCGTTTTCGAGAACGCGCTCGAGTCGGCGGGAGCGGCGCTCTCCGAAGTCGGGCTCGTCGCCCCGACGGCGGGCCCGGGACTGATCGGGGCGCTGCTCGTCGGGCTGTCCGCGGGCAAGGCTCTCGCGTTCGCGCGCGGTCTTCCCTTAGTCGGCGTCAACCACCTCGAAGGCCATCTCTTTTCCGCGTATCTTTCCGCCGCCGGTCGGCCCGCCCGGCCGATCCAATTTCCCTTTCACGGTCTCGTCGTATCGGGAGGGCACGCGGAGCTCGTGCGCGTCGAGGAGGAGCGCATCGTTCCCATCGCTCGCACACGGGATGACGCGCCGGGCGAAGCCTTCGACAAGGTGGCTCGGAGGGCGGGTCTCTCCTATCCCGGCGGACCGGTCGTGGATCGGATCGCCGCGCGCGGCGACGGCGGCCGCTATCCGCTTCCGATCGGCCGCGCCGCGGATGGCTCGGACGATTTCTCCTTCTCCGGCTTGAAGACCGCCATGCTGCGCGAGTTCGAGAGGCGCGGCGTGGACGGCTCGCCGCTCGAGGCGGAGAACCTGCCGCGGGATCTGGCCGACCTCTTCGCTTCCTTCCAGCGCGCGATCGTCACGGCGCTCGTCGATCGCCTCCAGGCGGTGCACGAGCGGGACGGGATCCGGCGCCTCGCCCTCTCGGGCGGCGTGGCCGCCAACTCGGAGCTGCGCGCGACCGTCTCCCGCTGGGGAAACGAGAATGGTGTTGCGGTCCTCCTTCCCGAAAGGACGCTGACGACCGACAACGCCGCGATGATCGCGTGGGCGGGCCTGATCCGATTCCGCCGCGAGGGCTCGCCGCCTCCCGATTCCGTGGTCGCGCGGTCGCGGTGGCCGCTGGGGAGTCCTTAGTTCAAAGTTCTTGGTCCTTGGTCACCGAGCTCGACAAGACCAAGGACCAGGGACCAAGGACCACGGACTACGATCCCGTTTCGACTAATATCTCGCGTTCCGTCATGCCCGAGCCGAGTCTCATCCGTAACTTTTCGATCGTGGCGCACATCGACCACGGCAAGACTACGCTCTCCGACCGCATCCTCGAGCGTTGCGGGGCAGTCACCGAGCGCGAAATGCACGAACAGATGCTCGACGACATGGAGCTCGAGCAGGAGCGCGGCATCACGATCAAAGCGCGCGCGGTGACGCTCCAGTACCGAGCCCGGGACGGTCTCGGCTACACGCTGAACCTGATCGACACACCCGGCCACGTGGACTTCTCCTACGAGGTCTCGCGGTCGCTCGCCGCCTGCGAGGGCGCGGTTCTCGTCGTGGACGCCACGCAGGGGGTGGAGGCGCAGACGCTCGCCAACGCCTACCTCGCGATCCACCACAACCTCGCGATCGTGCCGGTCATCAACAAGATCGACCTGCCCTCGGCCGAACCCGAGCGGGCGCGCGAGCAGATCGAGCAGGTCGTCGGCATCCCCGCCGGCGACGCCGTCCTGACGTCCGCCAAGCAGGGGACCGGGATCGAGGAGCTGCTCGAGCGCATCGTGGCCGTCGTTCCCGCCCCGACGGGCGATCCGGCGGCGCCGTTGAAGGCCCTCCTGTTCGATTCCTGGTACGACCCGTACCGCGGCGTCACCTCGCTCGTCCGGATCGTCGACGGGAGGCTCGCCCCGCGCATGAAGATCCGCGCGATGGCCACCGGGCTCGAGGCCGAGGTGGAAGAGGTGGGGATCTTCCGGCCTCAGCGGGAAGCCGTCCCCGAGCTCTCGGTCGGCGAGGTCGGGTTCCTCTGGGCGAATATCAAGGATCTGCACTCGACTCGAATCGGCGACACGATCACCGAGGTGGGACGCCCCGCCGCCGAGGCGCTGCCCGGCTTCGCGGAAGCCAAGCCCATGGTGTTCGCCGGCCTCTTCCCCACCAACGCAGACGACTACGCGAACCTTCGGGACGCCATGGAGAAGCTGCGGTTGAACGACGCCTCCTTCACGTTCGTGCCGGAGAACTCGACGGCGCTCGGCTTCGGGTTCCGCTGCGGGTTCCTGGGGCTCCTCCACATGGAGATCGTCCAGGAACGACTGGAGAGGGAGTTCGACCTCGACCTCATCACGACTGCGCCCGGCGTCAACTACCGCGTGATCACGACCTCCGGGGAGACGCTGGAGATCGTCAACCCGAACGTGCTTCCGCAGCCCGACCACATCGCCCAGATCGAAGAGCCCTACATCACGTCGACGATCATCACGCGCGACGACTTCCTCGGCGGGCTGCTCAAGCTCTGCGAAGAGCGGCGGGGCGAGCAGAAATCCCTCGAGTACGTCTCGTCCAACCGCGTCATTCTGATCTACGACTTTCCCTTGAACGAGGTCGTCCTGGATTTCTATGACAAGTTGAAGTCCGTCTCCCGCGGCTACGCTTCCTTTGACTATGAGCTCGCCGGCTACCGGGAAGGGGACCTGGTCAAGCTCGACATCCTGGTCAATGGCGAGCCGGTGGACGCCCTTTCCCTGATCGTCCACCGCGAGGAGGCGCCGGCCAAGGGAAGACTGCTCGCCGCAAAGATGAAAGAAATCATCCCCCGGCAGATGTTTGAAGTAGCGATCCAGGCGGCGATCGGGTCCAAGATCATCGCCCGGGAAACGGTCTCGGCCATGCGCAAGAACGTGCTCGCCAAGTGCTACGGCGGGGACATCACGCGAAAGAGGAAGCTCCTGGAGAAACAGAAGGAGGGGAAGAAACGGATGAAGAGGGTCGGGCGGGTGGACATCCCACAGGAGGCCTTCCTCGCCGTCCTGAAAGTGGAATGACCGAAACGAAGCTCAAGCTCGATCCGGCCGTCGGCAACTCCGGCCGGCACTCGGCGACCCGGGAGTGGTACGAGTCGCTGCTGGTCGCCGGCATTTTCGTCTTCTTCGTGCGGACCTTCGTCGTTCAGACCTACCAGGTCCCGACGGGATCGATGGAGAAGACGATTCTCGTCGGGGACCACCTTCTGGTCAACAAGTTCGCGTTCGCCCCGAGGCTCCCCGCCCTGGCCCGCTTCTTCCCCTACCGGGGCGTGCGCCGCGGCGACATCATCGTCTTCAAGAAGCCGGGAGACGACGTCAACCCGGGCAACGTCCTGGTCAAGCGAGCGGTCGCCGGGCCGGAAGACGCCGTCAAGGTCCTCGACAAGGCCCTCTTCATCAACGGGAAGCCGGCCGACGGCCCCTGGGTGCAGCACATCGACCGGGAGGTCTACCGCTCGGGCGATCCCCACGTGCCGGAGATGGCGGTAGAGAGAGACCAGTTCGGCCCGTTCCAGGTCCCCCGCAACGCCTACTTCGGGATGGGAGACAACCGGGACAACTCGCTCGACAGCCGCTTCTGGGGGCCCATCCCCCGGGACAACATCTTCGGACGGCCGTTCCTCCTCTACTGGTCTTACGAGGCGGAGCCGAACTCCCACATCTGGCATGGTCCCGTCGCGAAGATCCGGCAGCTCGCCGGCGTGGCGGTCCATTTCTTCTCCCGCACGCGATGGGACCGGATGTTCCGGCTCGTCCGCTGACCCGGTCGTCCGCCTCGGAGTTCCTCGAGGCGACCCTCGTTGCGGTGGTCTTCGCACTCTTCGTCCGGACTTTTCTCGTCCAGGCGTTCGTTGTCCCGACGCCATCGATGGAGAAGACGGTCCTCACGGGGGATCACGTCGTCGTCAACAAGTTCGTCTTCGGTCCCCGCGCCTTCACCGCGTGGGATCGGTGGCTCCCCCGCCGCTCGGTCCGGCGCGGCGACGTGATCGTGTTCAAGTTTCCCGAGGACCCGCGGCGGGACTTCGTCAAGCGCGCCGTGGCGCTTCCGGGTGATGTCGTCGAGATCCGCGACAAGGTCGTCTCGATCAACGGCCGGCGAGAATCGGAGCCGCGCGCGACTCACCTGGAGGGTCGGCTGTGGCCCGACGACCGAGAGCTCCCCGAAGCGCTGCGGCGGCGCGACCAGGTCCACGCGTTCCAGGTTCCCGCGCTCTCTGTCTTCGCCCTGGGCGACAACCGCGACAATTCCTACGACAGCCGCTTCTGGGGGCCGGTGCCCGCCGGCAACCTGAAGGGACGGCCCCTGTTCGTCTACTGGTCGCACGCGCCCGGCGGGCCGCGCCGGAGAGGCCCTCTGCGCTGGATCGCCGATTTCTTCGCGAGCACCCGCTGGTCGCGCACGCTCCTGCCGGTGAGCTGATGGGTCCCCCAGGCAGGGCGGGGACGCCGGCTCCGGCTCCCGGGTTTAGAATCGCGGCAGATTCTAGGAGGAACCGGATGAGAGCAAGAGGCGGGACGCGCGGCGCGGGTCGGATCGGGTGCCTTCTCTGGCTCGCCGTTCTCGGCGTCACGGCATACATCGGATACAAGGTCATCCCGGTCAAGGTGGCGACCTCGACCTTCTACGACTTCATGCAGGAGGAGGCCGCCTTCGCTTCGATCCGCCCGGTCAATCAGCTCCAGCATGAAATCCTCGCCAAGGCCAAGGAACTGGATCTGCCCCTGACCGAAGACAACCTGAAGATCAAGAAGTTGCGGGAGTCCATCACCATCGAGGCGAACTACGAGATCACGATCGACTTCTTCAACGGCTGGAAGAAGTACGTCTGGAAGGAAAACCAGGTCGTTACGCGGCCGATCTTCCTGGTCTAGTGGCGTTCGGCTGCGGCATTCGCTTAGCGAGGGGCAGCCGAGAGAGTCCGCTAACGAAGGCCCCGGGCTCAGTCCTTCGCGCCGGAATCGGCGCCCACGCCGGGAATATCCGGAGCCCGCACCGGCTTTTTTCGCGGTTGAAGGAGGTCCTGCATGCGCCTCGTACGCCCGATTCTGGTTCTCGCCGCCGTCTTGATCCTCTCGCGGTTCGCCCTGGCCGCCGGCCCGCAGATCGGAGCGCCGGCGCCCGAATTCACCTTGACGACGGTGGACGGCAAGACGTTTTCCCTTTCCGAGGCGGCCCGCGGTCACAAGGCCGTCGTCGTCATGTTCATCGCCACGAAGTGCCCGTATTCCAACGCGTACAACGATCGGATGCGAGACATGGCCGCGGCCTACGCGAAACAGGGGATCCTCTTCGCGGGGATCAACAGCAACAAGAGTGAGCCGTCCGATGAGGTCGTCGCCCACGCCCGCCAACACGGCCTCGCCTTCCCGCTGATGAAGGACCCGAACAACAAGGTCGCCGACCTCTACGACGCGCGCCACACGCCGGAGATCTTCGTGGTGGACTCCGAAGGCAAGCTGCGCTACCACGGCCGCATCGACGAGAACTATGAGGAGCCTTCCAAAGTTACTTCTCCAGACTTGAAGAACGCCCTCGACGCAATGCTGGCCGGACGCCAGATCGCCAAGGCCGAGACGAAGGCCTTCGGGTGCTCGATCAAGAGGGTCTAAAGAGATTCGTGATGGTGAATTGTGAGTCGTGATGAGAGCAGACGTAGGAATCCTCGCGCGAGATGGGGCGGCGGTGGCCGCCCTTCTTCTTCTGGCGGCGGGGAGTCTCGCGGAGACGTACCGGATAGCGGGAGAGGTGGATGCGAAGGGGCTGTCGGAGCGGATCGGGCAGGAGAAGGGACGTGTCGTTCTCGTCAACTTCTGGGCCACGTGGTGCGTTCCGTGCCGTGAGGAGTTTCCGGACCTCGTCCGGCTCCAGAGGGCCTATGCGACGCAAGGACTGCGGGTGCTCGGGGTCTCGACAGACCTGTCGCGGGAGACGCCGGCCGTCGAGAAGTTTCTCGGCGAGCAGAAGCCGGCCTTCCCGAACTACCGCAAGAAGAGGGAGGCCGACGATCAACAGTTCATCGACGCCGTGGACGCGTCCTGGGGCGGCGAGCTCCCCTTCAGCGTTCTCTACGCCCGCGACGGGCGGAAGGCGAAGGTCTTCTCCGGTAAGCACACGTACGCGGATTACGAGAAGGAAGTGCGAGCCCTCCTAAGGCCGTAGCAGGTTGCTGAAAAAGGGTGTGAGGCGGCGTTGCGAGCGCCGCGGGGTCGGATGCTAGGAGCCGCGACGAAGGCGACCGTCCCTGGGGGTTGGGGGACCGGAAGGTCCCTCGCCAGTCCTCGTTCATCGGGGAGGAGCGGCGAGGCTTTCGGCTGCGG
>JBKPBH010000052.1:0-16394 GCA_046726795.1 Acidobacteriota bacterium | reverse complement strand
ATCTCGGGGTGCGTGATGCCGAGCCGGCAACCCCGGTGGCCGAGCATCGGGTTGGCCTCATGGAGCTGCTTGACGCGCTCCCGGAGCTTCTCGGGAGAGACCTTCAGCTCCGCCGCCGTCTTGGCGAGCGCCGACTCCTCGTTGGGAAGGAACTCGTGGAGCGGAGGGTCCAGAAGCCGGATCGTGACCGGCCTCTCTCCCATCTCCCGGAAGATGCCGACGAAGTCCTGCCGCTGCATCGGGAGGATCTTCTCGAGAGCCGCGCGGCGCCCCTCCGCCGTCTCGGCCAGGATCATCTCGCGCACCGCAAGGATGCGATGCTCCTCGAAGAACATGTGCTCCGTGCGGCAGAGCCCGATCCCCTCGGCGCCGAAGACGACCGCGATCCGCGCGTCCGTCGGCGTGTCGGCGTTGGCCCGCACCCCCAGACGCCTCTTCCTGTCGGCCCAGGAAAGGATCCTGTCGAACGCGCGATAGACCGGGGCCTTCTCCGGCGCCAGGCTCTTCTCGACCGCGACCTGGATCACCTCCGAAGGACATGTCGGCAGCTCTCCCAGGATCACCTCCCCCGTGGTCCCGTCGATCGAGATCCATTCCCCCTCGGAGGCCGCGAGGCTCTTTGCGTGGAGCTTCCCGGCGCTCGCATCCACGTTGATTTCTCCGGCGCCGACGATGCAGGTCTTCCCCATGCCGCGCGCTACGACGGCAGCGTGCGAATTCGAGGCAAGAACCGGAGTCAGGCGGGTCGAGAAGACGACGAAGTTCTTGTCCAGTTCTTCTGACGCGTTCACTTCGAAGTTGTAGACCATCGTCCGCTCGGCCTCACCTACTCTGACCGCACGGTAGGACCGCAGCGGAGAATCGAGAAGCGCCCGGACTTGACCCTGGTTTTCTCCGGCGCAGAGCGGAAGGACGTCCCGTCGCAACTTGTCCACGCCGAAGAGCAGACTGCGCTTGATCCCCTCCCGAACTCGGCCCATGAAGTTGACCTGCTCCACGATGTCCTGGAAGAGGCCGTTCACCGCAAGGCACTTGGAGGCGTAATAGCGGGCCGGGATGTGAACACGAATGCGGTGGGCGTACTGGAGGATATCCTCGACGTGCTCGGCGATCTGCAGAAGGAAATGCTCCCGGTTGTTGGAAATCTGCGGAACGATCCCCAAGCGCAGGCACGCGATCGCCAGGCCCTCAAGCAGGTGAACGTTCTTGTGGGAGACGGCGACCTGAAGCCTGACCCGGCTGGAGGCGAGCGAATAGGCCCCGTCCCCATCGACATAGCCAGCCAGGAAGTTCAGTAACGCCGGCCGATCGAGACCGAGCACCCAGGCCGTCAAATTCTCGCGGATCGCCGTCAGACGCGCGGCAGGCTCGCGATGATGACAGAAACGATCCTCGACGGTTCCGCGAATCGTGCGGCCTCGGAAGACCGCGACCGTCTCCCGACGCCGGACGCGCGTGAATGGAAAGCCGGTGGCCTCTAAGAGCTTCTGCTCCACGGCGGCGATGAACTCCGCCTTCGCCGGAGTCGGCTTCTGAATGAAAACTATGTTGCCTCTTCTTCTGTTGACTCGAATGTGGCCGTCCGCGAAGAGAGCCCCGGCCACATAGGCGAGGGCTTCCGACGTCTCTGTTTCCTTTGTCGAGGGAACCCAGTCCAGGATGGTGAGAAAGCCCGCATCGGCAAGGAGTGCATCGAGACGCTTCTTCTCCAACTGTCGGTTGTGGATCGTAAACATCTTGTGGTCCGGGGTGAGGCGCAGGACATTGAGCCGAGAACGTCCTGTTTGCGAAACGGCCACGGAAATCACATTAGCAGGCCTTGAGCCCGCGGCGATGACTCGCCGCCAGATCGGACGAAGCCTCTTGGAGTCGAAAGAGAGAATAGAGAAGGGCTTTCCTTCGGCGAAAAGATCGAAAGCCGCTTCCGCCGAGAAAAGACCCTTGTTCGTCAAGATCCTTGTCTCGCCGGCAACGCACGTCATGCCCCCGCGGGTGGTCAGGATCCCGGCTGAGGCGTTCATGCCGGCGATGTCTTCGGGGGAGGTCTCCTCGCGTACGAGCACGACCGGCTTGCCTTCCGAGGCCATCTTGACCGCGTGCTCCGCGGTGAACGCGATGCGGCCGGAGGCGGCGCCGGGGCCGGCGGGCAGCCCCTTGCCGAGGAGCCTCCCCGAGCCCACGGCCGCGGTCTTCTTGGCCGTGTCGAAGACCGGGGCGAGAAGCTGAACGAGCTGCTCCGGCTCGACGCGGGCGATCGCTTCCTCCTCGGTGATCAAGCCCTCATCCACCATGTCCGCGGCGATCCTCACCGCCGCGAAGCCCGTGCGCTTGCCATTGCGGGTCTGAAGGACGTAGAGCCTGCCGTCCTCGATCGTGAACTCGAGATCCTGCATGTCGTGGAAGCTCTTCTCGAGCAGGTCGCGCACGCGGAGGAGCTCGGCGTGCGCCCTGGGCATCGTCTCCTCGAGGGAGGTCCCCGAGCCGTCGGCGTTCAACGGCCTGGGCGTGCGGATGCCGGCCACGACGTCCTCCCCCTGCGCGTTGGGGAGGAACTCGCCGTAGAACTTCTTCTCACCCGTGGACGGGTCGCGCGTGAAGGCGACGCCGGTGGCTGAGGTCTCGCCGCGGTTGCCGAAGACCATCGCCTGGACGTTGACTGCGGTCCCCCAGTCGTGGGGAATCCGGTGGAGCCGGCGGTACTCCCGGGCGCGCTTGTTGTCCCAGGAGCGGAACACCGCGCCGATCGCGCCCCAGAGCTGTTCCTGCGGATCCTCGGGAAAGTCCTTCCCCGTGTGCCGGCGGACGATTTCCTCGAATCGCTTCACGATCTCCGCGAGGTCTTCGGCGGAGAGCTCGGCGTCGGACCGAACGCCTCGGGCCTGCCTTTTCTCGGTCAGGACGTGCTCGAACTCCTCCTTGCCGAGATTCAACACCACGTCCCCGTACATCTGGAGGAAGCGGCGCCGACAGTCCAGAGCGAAGCGCTCCCCGGCGGCCGCCGCGAGCCCCTGGACCGTCTTCGAGTTCAGCCCGAGGTTCAAGATCGTGTCCATCATTCCGGGCATGGAAGAGCGCGCTCCGGAGCGCACCGAGACGAGGAGCGGGTTGCCCGGGTCGCCGAAACGCCGGCCGGCCGCTTCCTCGACCCGAGCCAGGGCCTGTGCGACCTCGTTCTTCAGGCCGTCCAGGCCGGCCCCGCTGGAGTATTCGGCGCTGACGGCGGCTTCGATCGTGAATCCCGGAGGGACCGGGATGCCGAGCGACGTCATCTCGGCCAGCCCGTATCCCTTGCCGCCCAGTCGCTCCTTGCCGAGGCCGGCTCCCTCGGCGCGCCCGTTTCCGAAGAAGAAGACACGCTTCATTTTTCCTTCTCCACGACGATCTCCGAAAAGTCGGCGAGACGCGAAAATTCTTTCTGAATCGAGGCCAGCAGGGCAAGACGGTTTCGCTTCAGTTCCTCTTCCGGGCAGTTGACGAGGACTTCGACGAAGAACCGGTCGAGCGAGGGAGAGATCGACGCGATCATCCCGAGCGCCTCGCGGTAGCGGCGGCCCCCCGCGAGCCTCTCGATGAGCGGCCGCACCTGGAGAAAGTCGGTCGCGAGCTGGCGCTCGGCTTCCTCGCGGTAGAGTCCGGGAGACGGGGCCCCCGGGCGCTCGTCCCCGAGGATGTTTCGGATCCGCTTGAAGGCGAGGATCAGGGACCGGAAGTCCAGCTCGCGGCGCGCCTGGGAAAGGGCTTGGGCCCGATCCGCGACGTCCGCGAAGTTCCAGACATCGACGGAGAGGACCGCCGAGACCTCGTCGTAGGCATGGCCGCGCCTCTCGAGCAGGTTGCGCAGCCGCTCCGCGAAGAAGGCTTCGAGCTCTCCGAGCGCTTCTTCGGAGCCCACCGTCGCGACGCCTTCCGGATAGAGAGAGATGGCCCTGGCCAGGACCGGCCGCCAGTCGAGCCGCCAGCCCTGAGCCGCGACGATCGAAACCGCGCCGAACGCGGCGCGCCTCAAGCCGTAGGGATCCCTCGACCCCGTCGGCGCGAGTCCGATCTGGAAAAGGCCGGCCAGCGTGTCGAAGCGGTCGGCCAGGGAGACGATGGCTCCGGCCGTCTCGCGAGGCGGCTCGTCCCCCGCCGAGGCCGGTCGGTACTGGTCGTAGATCGCCTTCCAGATCGTGTCGGGGTAGCCTTCCAACCGGGCGTAGATCCCTCCGACGACCCCCTGCAGATCCGTGAATTCCTTGACCATCCGAGTGGTCAGGTCGGCCTTGGAGAGCCGCGCCGCCGTTGCTGCCGCGCCGACGAGATCCGGCCTCGCCACGGCACGGGCGATCGTCCCGGCCAGCTCCTCGAGCCGCGCTGTCTTGGCGGCATAGTCTCCCAGGCGGTCCTGAAAGGAGAGCCGTGCAAGACCGGAGAGGCGTGACTCGAGCGTCTCGCGGATGTCCTCGTCGTAGAAGAACCGCGCGTCGGCCAGACGCGCGTTCAAGACCCACTCGTTCCCCTTTGCGATCAACCCCTTCGGGTCCTCTCGGTTGTCCATGACCGCCACGAAGTAGGGCATCAGGCCGGATGCGCCTCGAACCGGCATGTACTTCTGGTGAGTCCGCATCGCGGTCGTGGTGATCTCCTCGGGCAGGTCGAGAAATTCCGGAGCGAAGGAGCCCCGCACGACGCCCGGACACTCGACTAAGTCGGCGAGTGTGGCCGCCAGATCGGCGTCGCTCTCGACGGAGCCGCCGACCTCCCGGGCCAGCCGCCTCGCCGAATCGAGGATCAGGACGCGCCGGGCCTCTCCGTCCGGCTCAACACTTCCCGCACGCAGCTTCACCAGGTAATTCTCGAAGTCCGCTACCTCGAACTCGCCGTCGGAGAGGATGCGGTGGCCGGTGGTCGAGGCCGAGGAGGCGACTCCGAGGACCTCCATCGGGGCCACGCGCCCTCCGAAGAGCGCGAGGAGGCCTCGCACCGGGCGAACGAAGACGCGCTCGCCCGCGCCCCAGCGCATCGTCTTGGAAAACGTCAGCCCCGAGACGGCGCGTGGCACGACCTCCGCCAGGATCTCTTCGGCCGGACGGCCGGGCACCGTCCTTCGGGCGGCCACGGTCGGCCCCCGCGAGGTTTCCACCACGACGAGGGCGGAGGAGTCCACCTTTTGAGCGCGGGCAAAGCCTTCTCCGGCTTTCGTGGGCTTGCCGTTGGCGTCAAACGCCGTCGAAGCCGGCGGGCCGAGCACCTCCGACAGCCGGTCTTCCTGCTTCTCCGGAAGGCCTCGCAGCAGGAGGACCAGCCGCCGCGGCGTGGCGAGCGACCGGGCCGATTCCGCGATCAGTCCTTCCTCCCGGAGGGCCTCCGTGACCCGGGACTCGAGCTGCGACCGCGCTCCGGGAAGCGCCGCCGCCGGGATCTCTTCGGTGCGGATCTCCAGGAGGAAGTCTCGACGAGTCATTTGGTAGCCGGGAGGCGGGAGGCGGAAGGCGGAAGACGGGGAATCCGGTCGTCCGGAGTCGGATGCTGCCTCCACACGGGTCTTCGCCTGCCGCCTACCGCCGCCGTCAGACCGCCGCGGGCTCCGGCTGCGCCGCGGCGCGCGACCCTGCCTGGCGCGCGGCGAGAGTGGCACGGGCGCAGGCGCAGGCCACGTCCCGGACCCGGCGAATGAAGCCGACACGGTCCGTCGCCGAAACCGCCCCGCGCGCGTCGAGGATGTTGAAGGCGTGGGAGCAGGCGAGCGCCGCTTCATAAGCCGAGAGCACGCAGCCCAACTCGAGCGCTCGGTTCGCCTCGCGCTCGTAGCGGTCGAAGAGAAGGGAATAGAGCTCGACGTCGGCCACCTCGAAGGCGTAGCGCGACAGCTCGACCTCCTCGGCTCTCCGGACGTCGCCGTAGGTAAGCGTGTCGTTCCACTTCACGTCGTAAACCGAATGGACCTTGGAGAGAAACATCGCGATCCGCTCGAGGCCGTAGGTGATTTCCGCGGTGATCGGCGCCAGGTCGATTCCGCCGGCCTGTTGAAAATAGGTGAACTGGGTGATCTCCATGCCGTCCATCACGACCTGCCAGCCGACTCCCCAGGCGCCGAGCGTCGGGGCCTCCCAGTTGTCCTCCTCGAAGCGAACGTCGTGATCGGAGAGGACGATGCCGAGTCGCTCCAGACTCTTCAGGTACGTCCCCTGGACATCCGCGGGCGAAGGCTTCAAAACGACCTGGAGCTGCAGGTGCTTGCCCAGCCGGAACGGGTTCTCGCCATAGCGTCCGTCGGCCGGACGCCTCGAGGGCTGCACGTAGGCGCACCGCCAGGGGTCGGGGCCGAGCACCTTGAGGAAAGTCGCCGGATGCATCGTGCCCGCTCCCATGGGCAAGTCATAGGGCTGCTCGATCAGGCACCCTTCCCCTTCCCAGAAGGCCGTCAACTCGGCGAGCAGCCGCTGCAGAGTGAGCATTGGAATGAGGGAGTCTACTCCTGAAGCACTTCACCGAGCACACGCTGCGATTTCAGCTCGTGGCCGAGGAAATGGCGCCGCGCCTGCCCCGCGACCGCTGAGATTTCCGGAAACCCCCTGTACGGCCGGGCTGGGTCGAAGGGAGCGGAGAGGAAGGCTCTCAGGGTGCCGCACGCCGACGGCGACAGGCGCAGGATCTCGGCGCCGCGGCATTGGCGGCACAGGAAGCCCGGCCGACTCGCGTCGAAGAGGAGGGGGTCCTTCGCGGCGATCGTCCGACCGCATCCCGCGCACTCGGCCGGCGCCGGAAAGAGGCCCGAGAGCTTCAGGACCCAGAGGTCGAAGTAGGCGCGGACCGCCGCGGGCGCCCCTCCCGCGAAGAGAGCGTCGAGGACATGCCTCGCCAGGCGGTAAAAGGACTCGGCCGGATCGGAATCCGAGACGAACGTCTGGAGGCTCTCGGCGAGGGCCGAGACCAGGAGCGCGCGATCGAGATCCTTCGAAAGCGGGAACGACGAGCGAATGGCATCGAGGGAGCGGATCGAGACGAGCTCCTGTCCCTCCTTCTCGAAATAGGCAACCCGGGCCTCGGTCATCGGCTCGAGCAAGCCGGCGAAAGGGCTGCGGGCTCCCTGGACCCCCCGCGCGACGCCGCGCTTCTTGCCCGCCTCCCGAGTCAGCAGGGAGACGATCCTGTCCTTCTCCCGGAGCGGATAGGTTCCGATAATGAACGCGTCGGAAGAGAAGAGAGGCACGAGGGAATTATGATCGGCCGGCGACGGTGGTTGACCAGACTATTTCCGAATAAAAGAAGGATTTCTATTCATATTTCTTAGAATAATATGGCAAATGAGCGACTGAATAAGGGCATCACCACACTCGGTTGGGTTTCGTTCCTGAACGACGCGGCCTCCGAGATGATCTATCCGCTCCTGCCCGACTTCATCACCCGAGTGCTGGGGGCGGGTCCGGCCGCGCTCGGGTTGATCGAAGGGGTCGCCGAGTCCACCTCTTCCCTGGCGAAGGTGGCGGCCGGATGGTGGTCGGATCGAGTCCGGCGGCGCAAGCCGTTCGTCGTCGCCGGATACGCGCTGGCCACGCTGGCCCGGCCCCTGGTCGGCGTCGCAACGTCCTGGCCGCAGGTCCTGGCGATCCGCTTCTCCGACAGATTGGGGAAGGGATTGCGCACGCCTCCGCGAGACGCTCTCCTGGCCGATCTCGCTTCCTCACACAACAGGGGCCGGGCCTTCGGGCTTCAGCGCGCGATGGACAACGCCGGGGCCTTCGCCGGCCCGATCGCGGCCGCTCTCCTTCTGCGTTTCTGGATCGCGCGGGAACGAACTCTCTTCCTGCTCACGCTCGTGCCTGGGCTGCTGGCCGTGGCTCTGCTCGTTTTCCGGATCCCGGATAGGCAATCGGGGGCGAGCGCCCCGCGGGTTCGGCTCGCGGGACCCCCGCGGCTTCCGAGGCGGCTCTGGATCGTCATCGGGATCTTCAGCTTCTTCACCCTCGCCAATTCGAGTGATGCCTTCCTCCTGCTGCGGGCGCGCGACTGCGGTGTCCCGGTGTGGCAGCTGCCTCTCCTGTGGGCCTTCTTCAACGGCGCGAAGGCGGCTCTGGGAGTCCCGGGCGGCGCCCTGTCGGACAAGGTTGGGCGGACTCCGACGATCGTTCTCGGATGGGCGATCTATGCACTGGCGTATCTCGGCTTCGCCTTCGTCTCGAGCCCGCTCGCCGTCTGGGGAGTCTTCAGTTTCTACGCGCTCTTCTTCGCCGCGACCGAAGGCGCCGAGCGGGCCCTGATCGCAGACCTGGCGGGCGAAGAGCTCCGGGGCCGGGCCTATGGCGTCTTCCACGGCGCGGTCGGCCTGGCGGCGTTGCCGGCCTCCATCCTGTTCGGACTCTGGTGGAAGCTCTTCGGGCCGAGTATCGCGTTCTCGATCGGCGCGGGACTGGCGCTGGTCGCGACCGCTGCCCTGCTCGCCTTCCGAGCGGCGACGAAGGGCCGATGATCTCAGAAACGCCGGAACAGTCCGAAGCTGATAGGATCGACTTCCCATGGGTCCCGTCTGGAGGTTGATTCGCGGCCAGAAAGACTCCTGCCATCGCTGCGGTAAGGAAATCCTGGATTTCCCGGCCGTCGGGCGCGTGGTGGATTTCCAGTTTCAGGCCGAGGAGAAGTACTGCTGGGAGTGCTACCGCTACGTCCAGCCTTTTGTGGATGACATCGCGCCGGAGTCTCGGGAGCCGTACCAGCGAGTAACAAAGCCCGCAATCCCGTGAGCGGACACGGGAGCGGATCCCTCGCTGCGCTCAGGACGTCCTTCCGCGGCTCGGAGCTGGCAGCGCTCGCCGAAAAGGTCTTCGCCGGCGAGCGCCTGTCCTTCGACGACGGCGTCCGGCTCTTCCAGACGCGCGACTTCCTGGGGCTCGGACGCCTCGCCAACCACGTCCGCGAGCAGCGCCATGGCAACCTCGCCTTCTACAACGTCAACCGCTACCTGAATCCCACGAACCTCTGCTGGGTGGATTGCGCGCTCTGCGCCTGGGCGAAGAAGGTCAACGAGCCCGGGGGCTACGAGATGGCGATCGAGGAATGCGTGGAGGAGGCGGGCAAAGGCTACAGCGAGGCTGTCACCGAGTTCCACATCGTGGGGGGACTCCATCCGACGTGGCCCTTCCACTACTACACGGGCCTGCTCAGGGCGCTCAAGGCCCGTTTTCCAGGGGTGCACCTGAAGGCCTTCACGATGGTCGAGCTCGATTGGATCGCCCGCGTCGGCGGTCGGACCATCCCCGACACGATCCGGGAATTGCGCGAGGCAGGAATGGATTCCTGCCCTGGCGGCGGCGCGGAGATCTTCGACAAGCGCGTCCGGGATGTGATCTGCAAGAACAAGATCACGGGAGAGGAGTGGCTCGCGATCGCCCGCGAATGCCATCGCCAGGGAATCGCGACCAACGCCACGATGCTCTACGGTCACGTCGAGACGATCGAGGACCGAGTCGACCATCTGCTGCGCCTTCGGAGCCTGCAGGACGAGACCGCGGGCTTCACGGGGCTCATTCCGCTCGCCTTCCATCCGGAGAACACACCGCTCGCGCATCTGCCCTCCTCCTCGGGTCAGACGGACCTGCGCGTGATCGCGGTCTCGCGTCTCATTCTGGACAACGTCGCGCACATCAAGGCGTACTGGATCCAGATCGGCGTCAAGCTCGCCCAGATCGCTCTCTTCTTCGGAGCGGACGATCTGGTCGGAACCGTCGTGGACGAGACGATCACCCACGCCGCGGGCGCCACGACGGCCTCCGGTCTCTCGCGGACCGACTTCGAGAGGGTCATCCGCGAGTCCGGGCGGGAGCCGGTCGAACGCGACGCCCGCTATCGTCGCGTCCTTCGCTCCGGATCGCGGGCGGAGCCGGTCTCCGTTCCAGTGTAGGAGGAGAGCGATGGGCGGCGTGCGGTGCGCGGGGCGCCGGATCGAACTCGACCGAGCGCGAAGCCGACAAGCCCGGCTGGCGGTCGTCCTCGTCGCGGCGTGCGCGGGCGCGGGCTGCTTCGGCCACCAGTATCGTTTCGGCCCGCGCGTCGCGGTCGTGGGCGGCGACCCGATCGTCCAGATGAAGGAGCCCGGGGAGTTTCCCGTCGTCACCAAGCCGAGCCTCGTCGCCCCCGGGCTCCATAGCGACCCCCCCGACGCGGATTCGCGGATCCTGGGACTGACCGTCGGCGCCTTGCCGAGGGCGTACCCGATCGGGCTCCTCGACCGCTTCGAGGTCATCAACGACTCCGTTCCCGGGCTCGCGTTCGTGGTCGCCCGCTGCGGCCTGACGGGGATCACGGCCGCTTACGACCGAAGCGTCGCCGGGCGCGTCCTCGAGTTCGTCAATTCCGGGGCGCTCTGGCGCGACACGCTCGTGCTCAAGGACCGCGCGACGGGGACCCTCTGGTCCTCCGCGACCGGCGCGGCCCTGGCCGGTCCGCTGGCCGGCAAGAGACTGACGCCGGTGCCGGCCCTGCTCGCGAGGGCGTCGGACTGGCAGCGCGCTCACCCGGACTCGCTCTACCTGGACCTGGATGTGGACACCTCCGAGCCGCTCCTCCTGCGGCTCTACAACGCGTCGCAATGGCAGGGGGTCTCGGGCGAGAAGACCCGGGACTCGAGGCACAAGCCGAAGGAGCAGGTCTTCACCGTGGGAGACGGGGAAGAAGCCCTCGCGTTCACAGCCGGCGAGATCGAAGCCGCCGGACGCCTCGAGACAAACCTTTCAGGCCAGCCGGTGTCGCTCCGATGGGACTCCTCCTTCGAGGCGCCGCGCGCCTACGGAGCGGACGGAGCCGAGCGAGCCGTCGTGCCGATGTTCTGGTTCGCCGCCGCCCGGCACTACGCACGGGTCCGCACGTTGTTGGGTCCTGTGGAGGCGGCCAGGACGCCGTGAGACTCAGGATGGGGTTCGTGCGAGACGAAGGAGGACCGGACTCTTGACCTGATCGGCCTCGTCGAGCGAGACCTTCTGGTAGCCGGGCGCGTCCGCCTCCAGGCGATAGGTGGCCTGGCGCCAGTGCCCCTGGAAGTCGATCGAGAACTCTCCGCGCCCATCCGAGCGGGTCTCCACGCGCTCGACCGCCATTTCCTCCTCCGTGCCGCTCGGCGCGACCTCGAGCGTCACGCGGGCGCCCACCACCGGCTCGCCGCCCGCCGCGACGGTCCGGCCGAAGATGCGAACGGGGCGGGGTGGCCTCCCCCGAAAGATAAGGAGGAGGGCTCCCGCGAGCGCCGCGGCTGCGACGAGGAGAAGGAACACGCGCGTCGAGGTCTTCACACCTTGCTCGTCTCCTCCCGTGGAGGAGGCGAGGTGATTCCGGCCGCCTCGTCCGCCTCGGCCGTGGCCGCGTCGAGCGTGGACGCGATGCGGGAGACCGCCGCCTCCTCGGACATTCCTTCGGGGATCGGGAACGGCTCTCCGTAGGCCACGATGTTCCAGGAGAAGGGGGCAGGAATGAGATACCGGTCCCAGGAGGCAAGGAAGCGCGGTTTGGCGGAGGAGGAGGTGATCGGCAGGATCCAGGCGCCGGTCAGCCGAGCGAGCTGGACCACGCCAGGCTGGACCACGCCCGCAGGCCCCTTGGGGCCGTCCACGGTCAGCGCCGCGTGCCGGCCGGAGCGCACCTGCCGGACCATCTCACGCAACGCCTGGCTCCCCCCGCGGGTCGTCGAGCCTCGTACGACGACGTAGCCGTTGCTCTCGAGCCACCTCGCGATCCACTCCCCGTCCTTCGACTGCGAGGCCATCGTCACGATCCCCTGGCCGCGGTGAGCCTGGATCGAAAGGTACATCCGTCCGTGCCACAGGGCGAAGAGGATCGGAACCCCTCTGGTCTTCAGGTCGAGGTAGCGCTCGACGTGCAGCCGCTCGGCCTTCAGAGTCGCGCGGTGGAGGACGATGGCGGCTCCTAGGAGGCGGGAAAGGATCATGGGAATCGTAAAACGTGAAACGTAAAACGTAAAACGAAGCCCGAAGGGTGCATCACGTCTGCTCCGTTTAACGTTTTACGTTTAACGTTTAACGCGCCGGCGCGGGCGAGGGCGCTCCTGCGTAGCGGGCGCCCACTCTTTCGAAGACGCGCGGAATCACGCCGGGGACCGTCTTGACTCCCCTGGTGAAGACGGCGAGGACGAAGTCCGCGCCGTTGGGAAGCGCGGCGCGGGCCACGAGGTGGTGGACGTCGTAGGCGTCTCCGGACTTGGACCAGAAACGAGTCCCGGGCGGGAGCCTCTGGCCCGAGAGACGCGCGTCTTCGAGCTCCAGGTCCTGGAAGGGAGTGGCCGGCGTCACGTCGCGGGAGAGGAGGGCGAGCATCTCACCGGACCCGGCCGGACCCGCGATCTCGCCCCTGGCGATCTCCTGGAACAGCCGCGCGACGACGTCCGTCGTCATCCGGTTGCGGTTCTTGCCTCCGTCGCGGAACGCCTGCTCGCGCCCGTAGGCGTCCTCGCAGAATGTCTTCTGGTTGGCGTTGAAGTCCCGATATCCCCGAGCGGCGAAAAAACGGTTGACGGCGTTTCGGCGCTCCTTCCATGCATCCCACTCGCGTCCCGACAGCTCGGGTCCCGAGGTCGTGCCGGTGATCGCGTCCACGACGAAGCCGGTCGCGTCGTTGGAGGAGACTGTGATCATGTCCTTGACCGCGCGGACGAGCTCCGGCGTGTCCCGAAGTGTCCCCCTCTCCTTCTGCGCCTCGTAGTAGGCGAGAAAGAAGGCCTTCACGACGGAGGCCGGATAGTAGGAGATGTTTCCGCGGAAAGAGCCGGCCGCGCGATCCGGGCCCGAGAGCTCCACGACCGAGATCGAGAGCCCATCTTCGGTCAGACCGCTGGAAGCGAACTCGAGGACGACGTCTTTCGCGACGGCGGAAAGGAACCCGTCGAGCTCGGACGGGCCGGCGAGAAGCGTCGAGGCGGCGGAGAGGGAAGAGACGAGGAAGACTGCGGGCCGGTTCAGGGACGAGCCCCCCGGGAGTCCGGAACCAGACGGGGGGCGGGGGCCGCGGAGCCCGAGGAGGCCGCCTCGCGCGGCGAGGCCGCCCGCTTCGCCCTGGCCATGCTTCTGCGCGCGAGGACGATGCGGGCGGCGAGCCCCCCGACGACGGCAAACGGCACCGAGACCATGAGCAGGATGGAGTAATAGAAGCCCTTGGGGAGCGAGGCGCCCCCTCCGGGATAGTCGGTGTCGGACTTCGCGTCCTTGCAGAGCGGGCAGGCGGAGACGACCGCCGGCGCGAGCAGGGCGACGAGGACGAGAGCGAGAACGATCCGAGCCCAAAGATGCACGAGGCCTCGATCTTACCGGACGCCGACGGGGGGGTAAAGGCGGTAGAGCAGAAGGTATACGAGAACCCCGGTCGCCGAGACGTAGAGCCAGATCGGGTACGTCCAGCGCGCGATCCTCCGGTGCTTCTCGTCCCGGCGCGCAAGCCCCAGATAAAGCGTCCGGATGGCCAGGATCGGCACTGTGGCCGCCAGGGCCGTGTGGGAGATCAGGATTGCGTAATAGGCCGTCCGAACGAATCCCTGGCCAGCGAAATGAACCGAGCCGACCTTCACGTGGTACGTCACGTAGGAGGCCAAGAACACCGCCGAGGTCGCGGCCGCCGCGATCATCAGGCGCCGGTGCCTGTTTATTTCGAGGCGCCAGATCGCTCGATGTCCGAGCACGAGGAAGAGCCCGCTCGCCGCGTTCAGACAGGCGTTCAACGCGGCGAGGTCGCTCCACTGGAAGATCAAGATCGCGAAACCCCGGCCTTCGCCTGCCCCCGTCCGCCTACCGCCTTCCGCCTACCGCCTTGCCGGCTCAGCTTCGGCTCGCGTCAAATCAGATAGATGATCGTAAACAGCACGATCCAGACGAGGTCCACGAAGTGCCAGTAGAGGCCGAGGGTCTCGATCCCCTGGTGCCGCGCCTGCGTGTACTTGCCGAGAAACGCTTTGCCGGTGACGAAGGCCATGCAGACGACTCCGCAGAAAACATGAAAGCCGTGGAAGCCCGTCGTCGTGAAGAAGACGGAGCCGAAGAGCGACACGTGCGGGTTGAAGCCCTCGTGCACGAGCTTCCAGTACTCGACCCCCTGGATCGAGAGGAAGGTCGCGCCGAAGAGGAGTGTCAGGCACAGGAAGAGCTTCATCTTCCGCGCGTCCCCCCGGCTGACGGCCGCCAGGGCCTGGACCATCGTCACCGACGAGCAAATCAGGATGAAGGTGTTCAGGGCCGTCAGCGGGATGTTCAGGACCGAGGCCGGCGGGGGCCACAAGGGGGTCGCGAACCGGAGCACGATGTAGGACCCGATGAGGCCCGTGAAGAACATCACCTCGGAGCAGAGAAAGACCCACATCCCCATCTTGTCGTGGGGGATCCCCGTCGTCGTGTATTCCTCTTCTTGTCCATGCGCCGGCGCGTGCGCGACAGCTATTGCTTCCATCTTCCCTTCTCCCGAGGTCGTAAAACGTCAAACGTAAAACGTCAAACGTGGCCCCGGCGCTTCGTTTTACGTCTTCACGTTATACGTTTTGCGTCCCTACGGTCTGGGCAGCCAGTGCTCCGCCATCCCGACCGAAACGAGAATGACTCCGAGGATCAGGGTCGATCCGACGATGATCCCGAGACTCTTGCGCTCGAATTTCAGGTGCATGAAGTACAGGGCCACGAGCGTCGCCTTGATCGCGGCGAACCCGACCAGCCCGAGGATTAGCAGTGTCTTCTCGCTGTGGGGAAGGAGCGACGAATACGCGACCTCGACGGCCGTGAAAGCCGCCAGCCACCAGAAGATCGCCATGTAGTTGGGTGTCTTGTGCTCGCCCGTAGTCATTGTCCTTGTCCTTCCCTTCCCCCTATTGAGGCGCCCGAGACAGGATGAACAGGATCGAGCCGAAGAAGAGGACCGCCATGATCAGGACCAGGACGAGGAGCGTGCGCCAGTTCTCGGGCTTCGCCATGGCTCTCGCCCTCATCGGTCGAACACCATCAACCCGAGCAGAGCCGGCAGATAGAGGATGGAGACGAGAAAGAGGAGCCTCGCCGCCCCGAGAGATCGGGTCTTCGCGAAGCCTGTCGAGCTGGCGAAGAAGAGGAGTCCCAGGGCGAGCGCGCTCCAGAGGTACCCCGTCCCCGCCGAGGCGGTCGCTCCGGCCAGCAGAGTCACCGGGAGGAGCGCGGCCGAGTACAGCATCATCTGACGTCCGGTCGAGCGGCCGTCTTTGTCCATCACGGGCAGCATCGGAAAGCCGCCGCGCGCGTAGTCCTCGCGATAGATCCATCCGATCGCCAGGAAGTGCGGGAGCTGCCAGAGGAAGAGGACCGCGAAGAGAGCCCAGGCCCCGAGACCGAGCGTCCCGCGGGCCGCGGCCCACCCCATCATCGGCGGGATGGCGCCGGGCACCGCGCCGACCACGGTGCAGAGCGACGTGAGTCGCTTCAACGGCGTGTAGAGAAGCACGTAGCTCGTCAGGGCGGCCGCGCCGAGGACGGCCGTCAGAGGATGGATCGCGGCGAGTAAGACGAGACCCGCCGCCGATAACACGAGACCGAACGCCAGCGCTTCGGGCGGCGTCACACGGCCCGACGGGAGAGGACGCCGCCGAGTCCGGTCCATGAGGGCGTCCGTCTCCCTCTCCGAGTACTGGTTGAGGGCCGAGGCGCCGCCGGCGACCAGGGCCGTCCCCGAAAGAAGCGCCACGAAGACGGCCGGGTCGAGCCCTCGCCCCGCGCCGATGGCGTACCCGGCGGCTGCCGTCACCAGCACGAGCGTCGTGATGCGCGGCTTCGTCAGCTCCAAGAAGTCGCCGACGCGCGCCGGCGAAGCGGCGAGAGCCGAAACATCGGCCCTCACGCGACGGCCTCACGGGGCGCGACGTTCCCGTGCCGAGCGGCGCCTCGCGCGAAGCGGCCGGTCTTCCGGGAGGCGAGGGTGAACGCCAGGGCCGTCCCGAGAAGCAGCGCTCCGGTCGCGACGTGCGCCGTCGTGACGGGGACCGACTTGCGCGAAAGAACTGTGAAAGCGCCCAGCGCGATCTGGACGGCGACGAGAAGAACGAGCAGGAGGCTCGTCTTCTTCATTCCTGGTCTTCCCGAGGCGAAAGCCCGCCACGCGCACCCCGCCACGAACGTGGCGACCACCAGAGCGCCCACGCGATGAGCGAAATGGATCGCGACCGGGAAAGACGTCAGAGGCGGAACGACCCGGCCCAGGGCGAGCGGAAAGTCGGGAATCGCGAGACCGGCCTGTGTGTGCCGCATGACCGCGCCCAGAAGAAGCTGCAGGAAGACCGCGGAAACCGTCGCCGAGCCGATCCGGGCGACACCGTTCTCCCGGGCGGTCGGCGCGTCGCGCCAGCCGGGCGAGGTCACGACGGCAATCGTGACCACGAGGCAGAAGAAGGTCTGCGCGAGGCAAGCGTGGGC
>JBKPBH010000051.1:0-3516 GCA_046726795.1 Acidobacteriota bacterium | reverse complement strand
GCGGCTGGCCTCCGGCGGCTACATCGGGGGCGGCCTGTACCACTCGCAGAACATCGAAGGGTGGCTGACGACGCTGCCCGGGCTCCGGGTCGTCTGCCCGGCCTTCGCCGACGACGCGGCGGGCCTGCTGCGCACCGCGATTCGCTCGCGCGGGTTGACCCTGTATCTCGAGCCCAAGCTCCTCTACAACAATCCGATGGCGCGGGCGAACGTGCCGCGGGAGTTCGCGGTCCCCTTCGGGAAGGCGCGCGTGCGCCGCGAGGGGACCGACCTGACGATCGTCGCGTACGGAACGCCGGTCCACTTCGCGCTCGAAGCGGCCAAGGCGCTCGAAGCGGAAGGAAAGAGCGTCGAGGTGATCGATCTGCGCTCTCTAGTGCCGATGGACCTCGAAGCGATTGCGCGGTCGGTCAAGAAGACCAGCCGGGTCGTCGTTGCCCATGAAGACAAGGTGCACGGCGGCTTCGGGGGCGAGATCGTTTCTCAGATCCAGGACACCGTGTTCCCGTGGCTGGACGCTCCGATCGCCCGCGTGGGCTCGGAGTTCACGCCGGTCGGATTCAACCGGATCCTGGAGCGGGCGATCCTGCCGAACGCGGAGAAAGTCCTGGTCGCCGCCCGCAAGGTCCTCTCCTACTAACCTCCTTCTCACCGGCCGTTCTGTAATCTCTGCCCCGCTCTGGCTCGTCTCTTAAGACGTAGGCCGGCGCGTGGGCCGGTCCACGAAAAAGGAGCCACGGAACACCATGAAACGTTTCTCGAAGACTCTGACTCTGGCGGTCTTTGCCGCCGCCCTTCTTTCCTTTCCTCTGGCCGCGCAAGATCGTCCGTCTTTCGGTCTGGCGGATCGCCTCGAGCACCACGCCGGAGGGCTGCTTCGCTGCTTGAGAGGCCTCGACCTCACCGACAGCCAGAAGGCCGACATCAAGGCCATACTCGATGCGGCCAAGCCGACGCTTCAGGCCGATGCGCAGTCGGTCCGCGCCGCTCATCAGAGGCTCGACGCCGACTTCGACGCCGGGGCCGACAAGTCGGTCCTGGGTCAGGACTACATCAACGTGCGCGCCGCCGTGAAGAAACTGCGCGATGACGCGGCGGCGGTCAAGGACCAGGTCCTCGCCAAGCTCACAGCCGACCAGCAGACAAAGGCGCAGGCCTGTCTGGACGCGCACAAAGGTTCGGCCTCCCGGTTCGGACACTCCACCGACTGAGTCGGCTCGAATGCGTCTCGAAGGCTCCGGTCCCCGCGGACCGGAGCCTTTTCCTCTTCTGTGGCGGAAAATGGGACGCGCGAAGGAGGACGATCAATGGTCGCTCGGATGTGGCACGGCTGGACGAAACCCGAAAACGCCGAGGCGTACCGGCGGCTCCTCCGGACGACGATCCTTCCCGGGATCCACCGCGTCCGTGGTTATCGGGGAGCGTATCTGCTGAGACGGAGCCGGGAAGACGAGATCGAGTTCGTCACGCTGACGCTCTGGGAGTCGATGGAAGCGGTCGCGGAGTTCGCCGGAGCCGATTCCGCGCACGCGGTGGTCCCTGAGGATGCCAGGCGACTCCTGACGCGATTCGACGACCGTTCCGAGCACTACGATGGGGAGTTTGTGCCCTAGAGAGGACCGGAAACCTCGGAATCCGCGAAGCTTCTTGCAATCGATTCCAGAATCTCCATCGAGCGATAGTCGGTCAGGTCCAGATGAAGAGGCGTCATCGAGATGAGCTTCTCGGCGATGGCCGAGATGTCCGTTCCCTCCGCGAGCTCCCCCGTCGGGATGGTCGAGCCAATCCAATAGTAGGGTCGGCCTCGCGGGTCGGTCTTCTCGATGACCGTCTCGCCGTAGCGGCGCTTGCCCAGGCGCGCGACGCGCACTCCCTGAGGCTCCCCCGCCGGGACGTTGACGTTGACGAGCGTTCCTGGGGGCAGCGGTTCCTCGAGCAGCCGGCGCGCCAGGCGTTCCGCGAACTGCGCCGCCGCGTCGAAAGTGAAGCCGGTCTCGATCTCCTGCGAGATCGCGACGGAGGGAATCCCGATGAGCGTCCCCTCGAAGGCGGCCGACACGGTCCCCGAGTAGGTGACGTCGTCCCCGAGGTTCAGCCCCAGGTTGATGCCCGAGAAGACGAGCCTCGGCCTCTCGTCCTTCAGGAGATGGAGCACTCCCCAGTTCACGCAGTCGGTGGGCGTGCCGTCCACCGACCAGCGATTCGGGCCAACGAGCTTTGCCCGCAACGGGCTTTGCAACGTCAGGGAGTGCCCCGCGGCGCTCTTCTCCTGATCGGGAGCGACCGTGAAGACCTCCCCGACGGGCGCGAGCGCCGCCGCGAGCCGCTCGATCCCCTCGGAAAAGACGCCGTCGTCGTTGGTGACGAGAATCCGCGGGTTGCTCAAGAGGCAGCCCTCAAGCGGCCTGCTGCGTGGGCGGAGGGGGCATCACGAACATGAGGATGATGTAGGCGAGAATGCCGGGAAAGGCCGCCGAGACGATCGAGATGAGGACGTAGGCCACGCGCACCGTCGTCGGATCGAGCTGGAAGTATTCGGCGAGACCGCCGCAGACCCCCGCGATCATCTTGTACTTGCTCGAGCGCGTGAGCCGGCGGGGGGCGGGAGGAGGAGGGCTGCTCATGTCTTCTCTCCTTCGTACACGACGCGATTCTTCTCCGTCTCGTCGAGCGTCACCCGGACCAGGCGCGCCGGCGCCACGTTCGGCTCGAGCTGCCTCCAGATGCCGACCGCGATGTTCTCGGCCGTGGGATTGACGCCGGAGAGAAAATCGACGTCGAAGTTCAGGTGACGCCGGTCGAGCCGGCGAATCACGTTCTCATGGACCGCGCGCTTCAACGCACCGAAGTCCATCACGTAGCCCGTCTCGGGATCGACCTCCCCTTCCACCGTGACTTCGAGGCCGTAGGTGTGCCCGTGGCCGTTGGGGTTGTTGCACTTGTCGAACACCCGGCGATTCGTCTCCTCGTCCCAGTCCTCCCGGTGCAGCCGGTGCGCCGCCGAGAAGTGGGACGACGAGACCAGGCGCACCTTCATCACTCGGATTCTAGCTCTGGCTTCACGCCCGGCTCCTTGTCATTCCGAGGACGCCGACGCGCCAACGCCTCCGCCGAAGCGGCTACGGCTCTCCATCGAAGGCGGAAAGCCGCTATGGCGACGGCGCGAGCGCAGCGACGAGGAATCTGCTCCCGTCACTCCGCCGATTGCCATCATCCGCGTTTGACATGGAGAGCCGGCCCTGCTCAAATGCGCGTCTCCGGTCGGGACGTGGCGCAGTCTGGTAGCGTACCTGAATGGGGTTCAGGGGGTCCCGGGTTCGAATCCCGGCGTCCCGACCACTTTTTCCTAGGAAATACCGCGATGGGTGTAAGGCGGGGTGTAAAGAAACCTCAAGCCTGGACCTTCCGAAACGCTTCCGCCTTTCGCAACCCCGCGCGCTGATCCTCCACCTACTTCTTAGGCCCGTCCGCAAGGATCTTGCCCTTCTCGCAGCGTTCTTCGGGCTCGTATCCACC
>JBKPBH010000050.1:0-6726 GCA_046726795.1 Acidobacteriota bacterium | reverse complement strand
GGGTCATGGTAGGCCGCGGCCAGCTCGCTCTCATGCTCTGGCGCGAGAAGACCGGACGCCAGAGAGCCTTCCGCCAGACGCCGTCCCGCCTCCGCTCGGCCCGGCCATCCCGAGAGGAAGATCAGGTCTCCCGCGTTCGCTTCGGACCGGCGCAGGGGGCGTCCCGCCGGCCGGCCCCACAAGGCCACCGAGACGACCGTGACCGGCGCTCTGGAAAGATCGCCCCCGACGAGCCTCGCGCCGAGAGGGAGCGCCCGGGAAAGAGCCCCCTGCGCGACCTCGAGCGGGAAGTCCTCCCCCTTCTCGCTCGGGAATCCGATCGAGAGGAGGAAGAAATCCGGCCGGGCTCCCACGGCCGCGAGATCGGAAAGGTTGACGGCCAGGGCGCGGCGCCCGAGTCTCCTCGGGTCTTCACCCGGGAAGAAGTCCACACCTTCGACCAGCATGTCGGTGGTCACCGCGAGTTCGCCCCGATCGCAGCGCAGGAGCGCCGCGTCGTCGCCGGGCCCGACGGCCACTCGTTCGTCTTCTGGAAGCAAGGCCTTGAGCCTCTCGACGAAGCGGTCCTCCGGCGTCACAGCGCGGATTATTCACCCGCCAGCGGGAGGTCTCGAACGCTCGCCGACGCTTGCGGAGCTGGTCAGCCCGGAAAGTCCGGGGAGCGGCGGCGTCGCGGGACGCTCGAGGGCTCCGCGGCCACCGGGATCTCCCGCCCGGGGGCTCCGGCCGGAGACCTGACCGCGGCGGCGGCGGGCTCGGCCGGAGGCTCGGCCGCGGGAAGGAGCGCGACCGCGAGAACGTCGTCCATCGTCTCCACGTAATGGAACGTCATCCCGTGAAGGATCCGGGGGTTGATCTGCGCCACGTCGCGCTTGTTCAACCGCGGCAGGATGACGTTGGCGATCTTCGCCTGCCGCGCCGCGAGGACCTTCTCCTTGACACCTCCGATGGGGAGCACCTCGCCGCGCAGCGTGATCTCTCCGGTCATCGCAACGTCGCGCCGGGCCGGCCGCTGCGTGAAGGCCGAGATCATGGCGGTGGCCATCGTGATTCCGGCGGAGGGCCCGTCCTTGGGGATTGAGCCCTCCGGGACGTGGACGTGGACGTCTCGCGTCTCGAAGAAATCCTCCGGGATCGCGAGCTCCCGGGCGCGCGCGCGGGCGTACGACATGGCGGCCTGCGCCGACTCCTTCATGACGTCGCCGAGCTGGCCCGTCAGCCGCAGGCTCCCCTTGCCCCGCACGGCCAGCGCTTCGACGAACAGGATGTCGCCGCCCGAGGACGTCCACGCGAGCCCCGTCGCCACGCCGATCTGGTCTTTCTTCAGCAGCTCGTCGGAAAAATGCTTGACGGGCCCGAGCATTTTCTCGACGGAGGCGCCGGTGATCCGGTAGCGCCGCGTCTTCCCCTTGGCGACGGACACGGCGACCTTGCGGCAGATCGAGCCGATCTCGCGCTCGAGGTTGCGCAGGCCGGCCTCGCGCGTGTAGGCCTCGATGATTCTCTCGACGCCGGAGTCGGTGAACTCGATGTTGACGTCGGTCAGGCCGTTCTCCTCGAGCTGCTTCGGGATCAGGTGCCGGCGGGCGATGACCTTCTTCTCCTCGAGCGTGTAGCCCGAGAGGCGGATGACCTCCATCCGGTCGAGAAACGCGGGCTGGATCGGGTCCAGGATGTTCGCGGTCGCGATGAAGAGGACCCGGGAGAGATCGTAGGGCACCGTCAGGTAATGATCCCGGAAGGTGTTGTTCTGCTCGGGATCGAGCACTTCCAGGAGCGCGGACGAGGGATCTCCGCGGTAGTCCGCCCCGAGCTTGTCGATCTCGTCGAGCATGAACACCGGGTTGGACGTTCCGGCCTGGTGGATCCCCTGGATGATGCGACCGGGCATGGCGCCGACGTAGGTCCGGCGGTGGCCGCGGATCTCCGCCTCGTCCCGTACGCCGCCCAGGGAGAGCCGCACGAACTTGCGGCCGAGCGCGGTGGAGATCGAACGGCCCAGCGAGGTCTTTCCGACGCCGGGAGGCCCGACGAAGCAGAGGATCGGGCCCTTGAGCGATTTCTTCAGGGCGTGGACGGCCAGGTATTCGAGGATCCGCTCCTTGACCTTCTCGATGTCGTAATGGTCCGCGTCCAGAATCTTTCGCGCGCGCGTGATGTCCATCGAATCTTCCGAGAGGTTGCCCCAGGGGAGCCCCGTCATCCAGTCGAGGTAGGTGCGGATGATCGAGGTCTCGGCGGAATCGGGGTGGCTCCTCTCCAGCCGCTTGATCTGCTTTTCCACCTCGGCGGCCGCTTCCGCGGGAATCTTCTTCTCCACGATCGTCTTGCGGAACCCGGCGAGCTCTTCGGAGATCTCCTCGCCCTCGCCGAGCTCGTGCTGGATGGCCCGCAGCTGCTGGCGCAGGTAATACTCCCGCTGAGAGCGATCCATCTCCCCGCGCGCCTGCGAGGAGATCTCCTGCTGCATCGTCAGGACGGTGATCTCCTTGGAAAGACTCTCGTTGACCAGGCGCAGGCGCTCGATCGGGTCGGTGGACTCGAGGATGCGCTGCGCGTCCTCGAGCTTCAGGTCGAGGTTGGACGCCGCCAGGTCGGAGAGGCGCGCGGGATCATCCAAGTTCGCCGCGATGACCATGACTTCCTGGGAGATGCTCTTGCCGAGCGAGACGGACTTCTCCAGGTTCTGCTTGACGCTGCGCAGGAGCGCCTCGTGCTCCGGGGGAAGCTCCTTGGCGATGTCCGGCTCTTCGAGACGCGTGATCTTGGCCTTCAAGTACGGCTCCTCGGCCAGGAAGGAGTCGATGCGGGCCCGGGCGAGCCCCTGGACGAGCAGCCGGATGCGCCCGTCGGGGAGCTTCAACATCCGCATGATGGCGGCCACGGTCCCCACGCCGAACAGGTCCTCGGGCTTGGGCGTCTCGTTCTGCGCGTCCCGCTGCGCGACGAGCATGATGATGCGTTGTTCGGCCAGCGCCGCGTCCACGGCGTTGATCGACTTCTCCCGCGAGACCGAGAGGGGCAGGATGATGAAAGGGAAAACGACGACGTCTTTCAGCGGGAGGACGGGCAGAATGTCCGGGATCGGAAGCTCTTCGCCCCGTTCCGCCCCGACCTCGCGCTCTTTCTCTTCGGCTTCAGCCATGAATCAGTTGTGATTTGTGATTTGTGAGTTGTGAGTTTCGGGTCGTGAGGCTGATCCTCAACTCACAGTTCACAATTCACAATTCCCCGTTCGCGATCCCCGATTCCGTTCACCGATCACCAATCACCCATCACCGATCACAAATTCCTTCTAATCTTCCTCGCTCTTGACCGGGATGTTGAGCTCCTTCTCGCGCTGGTCCGAGACTCGCGGAAAGGCCACCTCGAGAAGGCCGTCCTTCAACTTCGCCGTGGCCCTGTGCGTGTTGACCGGGCTTGGCAGCGGCAGCGCCTTGACGAACGCACCGAAGTACCGCTCCATGCAGAAGAACCGGATTCCCTCGCGGGACCGAATCCGCCCTTTCTTCGTCCCCCGGACGGTCAGCATGCGCCCCCGGATCGTCACGGCCACGTCCTCGGCCTCGACTCCTGGCAGCTCGATTAAGACCCGGATGCGTTCCCCGTCGTCTAGAAGGTCCACGTTGGGATCCCAGGAGGAACCGGAAGAGGCGCCCTTGTTGCTCTCGACGAAGAGCGAGAAGAGACGGTTCAGCTCGCTCTGAAGCCGCGAGAGCTCGACGAGCGGGCCGTAGAACTTCGTCAGACTCTTCACGGCGCCGGCAGGCGGCAGGCGCCAGGCGGCAGGAGAAGATTCGCTGCTCCTCGCCTCCCGCCTCCCGCCTCCCGCCTCCCGTCTTTCATGTGGTCTTCTCGGCTCGTCCGATCAGAGACTTCAGCTCGGTGAAGAACTCGTCCACGTCCTCGAACTTCCGGTAGACGGAGGCGAAGCGGACGTAGGCCACCTTGTCCAGCTCCCGGAGCCGCTCCATCACGAGAGAGCCGATCTGGCTCGTCGCCATCTCGCGCTCCTCACTGTCGTGGAGCCGCATTTCGATCTCGTCCACGATCGCGTCGAGCCGGCCGGCCGCGACGGGGCGCTTCTCGCAGGCCTTGACCAGGCCGGCGCGGAGCTTCTTGCGGTCGAACGGCTCGCGGCGCCCGTCCTTCTTCACGACGACATAGGGGATCTCCTCGATCGTCTCGTAGGAGGTGAAGCGGCGTCCGCACGCCGTGCACTCGCGCCGGCGCCGGATGACCTGTCCTTCCCGGCTCTCGCGCGAGTCCACGACCCGGTCGTCCACGCCGCCGCAGAAAGGGCACTTCATGCAATTCGGGAGACGGGAGGCGGAAGGCGGGAGGCCAGTCGCATGCGGCTATCTTCTCCCGTCTGGCGTTCGCCGTCTACCGCCTGCTGCCTGCCGTCTGCCGCTCACCGTGTCCCGCCTGGCGTTCCGGGTTCGGGCACATCGCGCAGGCGCACCGTGCGGGAAGAGACGAGGAGCAGGGCGAGGCCGACAACGGTGATCGGAACGAAGGAGGTGGCCCATGCGACGAGCGCGACGGAAGTGGCCGTCGCGCGCTCGACGGCGAAGACGTCCACGAGAGCGATCTGCACCGCGACCTGATACGAGCCGAGCCCGCCCGGAGTGGGCACCGCGAGGCCGAGCACGGCGGCGGCCGTCACGACGAAGGCGGCCGAGAGGGGCAGCGAGAGCGCGAAGGCCTTCAGGATGCAATAGATCTGGACGTTGATGACGAACCACATGGCCAGCGAGCCGGCCACGATCGAAAGCAGAAGCGCCGGGCTCTTCAAGGACGCGAAGCCGTCCACGAACGTAACGGCGAATTCTCTGGCGCGGGGCTGGAACCGTGCGGGCAATCTCCGCCACAAGAACTCGAGGAAGCGCTCCGTCTCTCCCCGGCGGAAGACCGCGAAGAGGACGGCCGCCACCAGGATCGCCAACACCGCCGCGGGAAGCAGGAGGCTGACGGAGCCGCCCGAGCGCAGACGACCGGCGGCCATCGCGAGGAGGAAGAAGAAGATGACGGAAGCGCCATCGAAGACGCGCTCGAGCAGGATCGAGGCGAGGAGAGGCGAAAAGGGGAGTCCCTCCCGTCGCGAGAGGAGGTACGGCCGCAGGACCTCGCCCACCTTGCCCGGCAGGTTGTTGGCGGCGAAGCCGGCGGCCGTGGCCGAAAAGGCGGGGCCGACTCGGACGCGCGCGACGGGCCGGAGGATCCAGACCCAGCGGATCGCGCGAAGAAAGAAGGTCAGGAGGCCCAGGGCGAGGCTCGCTGCGAGCCACCCCGGGGAAGACCGCTCGATCGCCCGCCGGGTCTGGCCGGCATCCACGCCCTTGAAGAAGAAGTAGAGCAGCACGGCCGTCAGGGCGAGCGAGAAGAGAATCTTCAACCGGTGCGACTTCATCTTTTTTTGGGCGTCGGGCGTATTCTGGATCGTTTTTTAGCATCTTCCGGGCTCTCTTGTCCGAAAAAAATGAGGCGAATCTCGTCGAGTGCTTGACTTTCCACCCCATTTTCCCCATCCTTTTCTTACTTTTTCGGGGAGGATCGCAGCATGCCCAAGCTTTGGTCAGCGCTCGTCGGCGCTCTCATCATGGGATCGTTTCTCAGCGCGGGAGCCGCAGACGCGCAGACGAATCCACCTCCGTTCGGCGTCATCGACTCACCCGCCCCGGGCCAGCCCGGAGTCTCCGGTTCGGTGGCCGTGATCGGCTGGGTGGTGGACGACTCAGGCGTAATCAATCACATCGACTTCCTGGTGGACGGCAAGGTGGTGGCGGGCGCGGTCGGCAATGGGCTGCCCTCCACGGCGCTCTTCGGGACGCCGCGGCCCGACGTCTTTGCCGCTTTTCCGAACATTCCGAACTCTTTCAATTCCGGCTTCGTGGCCAACATCGACTCGACCGCGTTCATCGACGGCGTCCATGTGTTCTCCGTGCGCGCCTTCGACAACCAGGGAGCCTCGAGCGTGATCGATTCGCGGACGGTCCAGATCATCAACAACGGCTCGACCCTGCCCCCGTTCGGCTTCCTGGACTTCCCGCTGGACAAGGCGTCCATCCTGTGCAATCCCCCTGCGGCCGCCATCCCGCCGCCGCCGCCGCCGGGTGGCTGTCCCTCGCCCGCAGTCCCCCCGTGTATACCGGGGCAGCAGCCGCCGTCGCCGTTGCCTCTCTCCTTCTACAAGAATGTGGTGGCCGGCTGGGCGCTCGACGTGGGCTCCCGCCTGGATAAGGGACAGGTGTCTTACGTGGAGCTGCTCATCGACGGCAATATCATCGCCAACTCGCGCCGCGACTGCGTCCGGACCGACAACATCCTGGTCAATTGCTACGGCGTGAACCGGCCCGACGTCGCCCGGGCCTATTCCGGCTACGTCAACGCGGACAACTCCGGATTCCTCTTCGTCTTCGCCCTGCAGCAGGATCCCTTCAACGGCCTCCTCGACATCATCGTGCCCAATTCCTTCTTCCGGCCGACCCTGGTGGGCTTCACGACCTCCGGCAAGCACACGATCGCGATCCGCGCCGGCGACGAAAAGGAGACGGTCACGCAGATCGCCGGCATCTCCGTGGATGTCCTCTGCGACCTGGGACCCTTCGCCGATCAGCCCGCTATCGGATTCATCGACGTCCCGACGGACCTCCAGTTCATGAAGGGCGTCGTGACGTTCTCGGGGTGGGCCTTCGACTTCGACAACGGCGGGCAGGCCTCCAA
>JBKPBH010000049.1:0-8093 GCA_046726795.1 Acidobacteriota bacterium | reverse complement strand
GCTCTGGCCCGCAGCGACGACATCTCGAAACGCCCTCTCACGCGGACGCGGTTGCGCGGGCGTGGCGGAGAGGTCGCCACCGGCTGGCCGGAGGGGGGATGAGAGCGTCTGCCCGTCGCCATTCCCATCTTGTCATCCCTTCGGCCCCTCCCTGTCATCTCGAGCGAAGCGAAGGGTCTGCTCCTTCGTCACTCCTCGGGACGACCCCGCTGCTGTCTCGTCACCGCCAGAAGAATTGCCAAGAACGCCGTCGCCGACGCCTGGAGGAGGACGCCTCGGTGGAAGGGGGAGCGGTCGTACTGGAACTCGACGCGGTGGCGCCCGGCCGGCACGGTGACCGCCAGATCGCGGGCGTTGGCGACGAGGACGGGGGCATCGCGCCCGTCCACCCGCGCCTTCCAGGCGTGAAAGTACGTGCGAGCGAAGACGACGTACCCCGGCCGATCGGCCTCGACGAGGGCGCTGCCGGCGTCGGGGCCGACGCTCTCGACGGTCAGATGCGCCTCGCCCGCCCCGGCCTCCGGGTCCCGATCCGCGGTCCCGGGAAGAACCACGTCCGTGTCGGGGCGGAATCGCTCGGACCGGACGAGCTCGAGCGCGCCCGACAGGGACGCGCGCCGGAATTCTCGGCCGGCCCACCGCAACTCGGCCAGCGGGCTCGCGAGCTCCCAGAGCAGCAGCCGGCGTCCCGCGACTTCGAAACCCGTCACGGTACGGCAGAAGGGGTGCGGTTCCCTCGGGATGTCCAGGATCCAGCGGCCGCCGAAGACGCGCAGGAGGCGGCTCTTCTGCGCCGGGTCCGAGACGTCCAGGGCCTCACTCGCCAGCCGGTTGTAGTAGCCGTAGCTGCCGTCGGGGTCCGAGTCGAAGGCGTACCGGATCTTAAACGGCGCGCCGGTCTGAGGGATGAGCTCCTCGACCTGCACGCGCGCGAGCTTGACGACGCGCGGTGGAAGATTCGGGTGCGCGCTGCCCGAGGCAAGGACGTTGAACTCGGGCAACCGGGCCGACACGTAGACACGGCCGGGTCCGCGGAGGGCGCGAGACAGCGCCGGCGGCCGCGCCAGGTCCCTCTCGTCTGCCGAGACGAAAAGGGGCAGCGCCCACGGAAACGCCAGCAGGAGCGTAGCGAGAGCGAGCAGATGGTTCCGGCCGCGAATCGGGCGGCGGGAGAAGAGGACGAGCCCGAGGACGGCTGCCGCGAGAAGGCCGAAGAGGGCGTCGCCGGCCAGGCTCCGGCGAATCGCGGGCAAGAGCTCCGCCGCCGGCGCGGCGAGTCCCGCCAGCAAAGGAGCGACCGCGCGCTCGATCGGGCCGGCCTCCCCCGAAGCGAAGAACGCCGCACCGTAGAGGAGAGCCAAGCCCGCGAGGACGAGACCCGCCCTGCGGCTGGCCCGCGGCGCTCCCGGGCGAAGACGCTCCGCCGCGAACCCCGCCAGCAGCGAGACGCAGAGAGTCGTCAGGAGGTAAAACTTGATCGGATACCGCAGCCGGCGCAGGAACCCGACCGAATACAGGATCCGGAAGAACGGCAGCGCGGGCCCGAAGGAGAAGAGGAGCGAGACGAGGGCTCCGGCCGCCAACCACGACGCCCGGCGCGTCCAGAAGTCTCGGTGAAGAGCCGCGATCGCGATGGCCGCGAGAGGGATGACCCCGAACGTCACGCACCAGATGTACACCGGGTCTCCGGGATGCAGCGCGTACTGCCAGTGCGCGCCCGCAAAGAGAGCCCCCGGGTCCCCGCCGAGGCGGGGAAAGAGCCACTCGATCATCCTCCAGGCGGCGAAAGGCGAGGCGCCGAAGGCGCGCTCGGAGTACAGATGCTGCCCGCGATAGGTCAGCGGCAGGACCGCGAAGAGCGAAAAGAGCAGGGGCGAAGCGAGGGCGGCCGCGAGGAGGCCTGCGGAGATTCCTCGAACGAGGAGATTGCGCGCCCGGACAAGCCTTCGCTCCCGGGAGGAAAAGACCTCCGCCGCGGCGAGGCAGGCCACGAAGACGAGGGTCAGCAGGGAGAGGGCCGGTTCTCCGGCGAGTCCCTGCAAGCCGAAGGCGATCGCCACGGCGGCGCTCCCGCGCGCGAGCCCCGCCGCCCCTCGCGCCCGCACCAGATCCAGGGTTGCCGCGGCGCACCAGGGGAGCCACGACGCCGCGGCGCCGGAGTTCGCGAAGGCGGAGCCGTAGGACATCAGGATCCCGGAGAACGCGAACGCGACCGCGGCGAAGAAGGCGGCTCCCGGAGCCATGCCCAGGCGCCGGGAGAGGGCCCGCGCGCCGAAGAAGGCCCAGAGGACGTGCAGCAGGTAATGGAGGTTGAAGGCCGCCGCTGGCGCGAGGACCTTCTCCAGGAGCACGGTCGGATAGAGAAGCACCGCATTGGGGTTCGCCAGGAGCGGCTGGCCTCCGGACGCCGAAAGGTTGACGAAGGGCACCCGCTCGGCGGCGAGCGAGGCCATCGCGACCCGCCTCCACGGCCAGTGCGTGATCTGCGCGTCGCGGAAGACGAGGCGCCGCGTCCCGAGGATCTCCGGCAGGAGAGGGAGGCAGAACAGAACGGAGACAGCAAGCCCGGCCAGGAAAGCGCGAGCGCGCTGCGACATGACCAGATTGTAAGTTCCAGCGTCGACGCAGCCGTCTAGAATCGGGCCATGTCCTCGCCCGCGCCCCGGGAGTCCGAGCGGCGGGCGGGGTTCGCGGCGGCGGCCGGGTTTTTCCTCCTGTCGGTCTACTTCACCGGTCTCTTCCCTCCGTTCGGGAATCCCAACGAGGTCTCGCGGCTCGAGGCGGTGTACGCGTTCGTCGAGCTCGGCACGTTCTCGATCGATCGCGCCATCCCTGTGCTCGGCAACCACGAGGACAAGGCGGTCTGGCGGGGCCATTTCTATTCGAACAAGGCTCCCGGGCTCGCCTTCGCGGCGATCCCGGTCTATCGCGCGCTGCGGGTCTTCTTCCCGCCTCCGACGTCCGCCTCCGACGCGGTCTTCATGCTCCTGCGGATCCTGACGGTGTCGCTTCTCTTCACGGTGGCCCTGGCGCGCCTGGCGACCCGGCTAGCGCCCGCGCGAGGCGCCGCGCTGGTCGTCTTCGCCGTGGCCTTCGGCACGCCGCTCCTCTTCTACGGGCGCTCCTTCTTTGGACACGCCTGGACGGCGGCGCTGCTCTTCCTATCCTGGGATCTCGTGCGTCGTGCGGAAGATCGCTCCGGGACGTCCGCCGCGGGTCTCCTGGCCGCCGCCGCTGGCCTCCTGGCCGGCTGGGCCGCGATCTCCGAGTACACCGCGGCGCCGCTGGCTCTCCTGCTGGCTCTCCGGACGGCGCGCGGCTGGCCGAAGGCCCCGTCCCTCTTCGCGGCCGGCGCGGCGATCCCGCTGCTGCTCCTGCTCTCCTATGACTCCGCGTGCTTCGGCTCGCCCTGGGTCCTCTCCTCCGCGCGGGAGGCTCACGGCTCCTTCGCCGAGCTCGCTGGAAAGGGTCTCTTCGGCTTCGGGCCTCCGAGCCTCCGGGTCGCCTGGGACTATCTCTTTCATCCCGCGCGCGGCCTTCTCCTCTTCTCTCCCTTCTGGGTCTGGGCGGTGCCGGGGTTCCTCGCCTGGTGGAAGGCCGGTGACGACCGCGCCGACGCCGTCTTCATGACGGCGGCGACCGCGGGCTTCTTCATCCTCCTGACCGGTTATCCCAACTGGCACGGGGGCTGGGCGCTCGGAGATCGCTATCTTCTTCCGGTCGTCTTCTTCGCGGCGGTCGGGGTCGCGCGGGGCCTGTCGTCGCCCCTTTCGCGCGGCCTCTTCGCCGCCGCGGTCTCCTTCTCCGTCGCGAACACGTTCCTCCTGACGGCCTCCTGGCCCCACTTCTGGCCCGAGCTGCCCTGGCCGGCGGCGACGGGGTCGCTCTGGTTCCTCCTGCGGGGATGGACGGCTCCGAATCTCCTTTCGCGGCTGGGGTGGCTTTCGCTCGTTCCGGCCGCCGCCGTCACGGCCACGGCCGGTGCTCTCGCGCTCAGAGCCGCAAGACCCCTGTCTCCGCGACCCGGCCTCACCGTCACGGCCGGCCTCGTCGTCTTCGCGGCGACAATCCTTCGGCCGCCCGAGGCGGACTTCGATTCGAGACTGCTGCGCGCCGCTATTTACGGAGCCTACTCGGGAAGAGACCCAGAGCGGGAAGAGTTGAAGAGCGTCGTCTTGTCCGCGTCCACCCCGGCCGAGCGGCGCCGGGCGATGGCGGCCTGGAGGCTCTACGGGAAGTCTTGAGCTCTGGGTTGCGGGTCATACGTTTCAGTCGAGGATCTCGAAGACTTTCCAGCGGGCCAGCCAGCGTCCGCCGCGCCGGATCGCGGAGCGCGAATGGTAGAGGAGCCGAAAGTGCGCCAGCGGCTCGACGCGCAGGCTTTCCGTTGACAGACCGCGCCCGTCGAAGTCGTACAAGCGCGATTGCAGTGTCATGAAATAGTCGCGGGTCGGCTCGAAGCCGGCCCGCGAAGGAACCAGATACGGCGAGCGCTCGAGGTAACCCGCGTAGTCATTCATTCGCGGGACGAGGTCGGTCGCGAGCACCCAACGCGCTCGCCGCTCTCGCGCGATCCGGAGCGCTTCCTCCTCCGATTCGGCCAGGAAGAACCGGATCGAGTCCATGAATCCGTAGCCGAAGTTGTTCGCGACGACGGGAAGCTCGGCGTCGTAGAGGACCAGATGCCCGAGCGACCAGGGCGCGAGAACCGACCGGGCGAGGGCGAGCTCCGGGAGGGTCGCCGACGGATCCAGCAGTTTCGTGTCGTAGGCCTCCACGGAGTGCGGGAGTCGCGCGCGCATCCATTCGAGCGTATCGAATAGGTCCGAGCCGGGCACATGCACGGCGGCGAGCTCGTCGCGGAGCCCGGATGCCATCGGGACCGCCAGGGCCGCGCCGCAGGCCAGAGCCACGACGACCCGCGTTCTCTTTGTCTTCTCCCATCTCCGGGCGACGAGTGCCGAGGCCTCGACCAGGCAGAGCCCGGCGAGCGGCGCGGCGTAATACACGTTCAGCCGCTGGGAGAGGGCGAGGAGAAGGGTCACGGCTCCCCAGACGACCAGAGCGACGTGGACGCCGGGCCGCGTCTTTCGCGCGCGCGCGCCCCAGAGAAGGAGAATCAGAGGCGCCAGGAAGAAGGCAACCGAGAGTTGCTTCAAGGGAAGCGCCAAGCCGTCCGCCAGGAGGGGCCGCGCCTCGAAGATCCCGGAGAGCCAGTTCTTCGGATAGGAAACATACCCGGTCGCGCCCGACGCCTCGCTCGTCTTGCCGGCGACGTAACCCAGTCCCCGTCCCAGACCGAGCAGGAGGGGCCCAGCGAAGGGAAGGACCACCACGGCGGCCGCGGCCACGGCGGCCGCGCGCCACGGCAGCTCCCGGCGCTCGAGCCTGCCGCGCGCGGCGGCGAGGAGTGTCTCCACGAGGACCGTTCCTCCCACGAGCGCGGCCAGGAAGAGCGGCTGGAAGTACCCGAACGAGATGTAGGTCAGAGGGGTCCTCGCATGCCCGAGCCAGAGTGCCGTCGCCGGCGCGGTCAGAACCGCCGCGAGACCGAGGATCAGGACGGCCGGACGCAGGACGCTCCGCCCCGTCGCCGCCGCTTCGAGAACGAGCGAGAGCGCGATGATCGCTCCCCAGTAGATCGCGCCCTGCCATGCCAGCACCGCGAGCGCAAGAGCCACGCCGGTCCACACCTCGTTCCAGGTTCCAGGTTCCAGCTTCCAACGAGCGCGACCGACTTCCGGCTCCTCCTGACGCCTGACACCTGACACCTGACACCTGCTCCGCAGGAAGAGCCACAAGACGAGGAGTCCGAAGAAGGATTCCGCCACGTGCTGGTCCGTGTGGCCGTACTGTGTCCACAGAATATGGCCTGGACAGGTCGCGACGAAGAGGGCGAGAGCCACGCCCGCCGGCGCGCCGGCCACGACGCGCCCGAGCAATCCCGCGAGCAGGATTGCCCCTCCCGCGAAGAGGAGCGGAACCCAGAGGGCTCCCCGCTCGACTTGGTCGGGCGTGGCCGAGGCGCCCTGGAGGAGCCGGGCCGGGGTCGCGAGCGCCGCATCGAAGAGCGGCGGCCAGATGGCAACTCCCCCCTGCGGGAAGTTCATCAGGGGATCGAAGACGATCGTGCGCGGGTAGTGCGCAGCCGCGAAACGCGCGCGGCGCAGATGGTAGTAGTCGTCGGAGGTCAGTGCGCGCGCCCGGCCTCCCACCGTCAGTTGGCCCTTCGTCGAGAGACGCAGTCCGATTCCGATCGCGATCGCGGCGGCGAGGCCCAGCAGGAACAGCCCTCGCCGCGGATTCATGCGGAAGACATTATGACTTCCCGCCTGCCGCCTCCCGCCCGGTTATCATTCCGGCAACCGTGAAGCTGTCCGTGCTGATCCCCGTGTACAACGAGGCGCGCACGATCGACCAGGTTCTCCGGCTCGTGACGGCCGTCCCGATCGAGAAGGAGGTCCTCATCGTGGACGACGGCTCCTCCGACGGAACGCGGCAGATTCTCGAGAGCTGGAACGGGCGCGACGGCGTCCGCGTGATCCTTCACCCGCGGAACCTGGGAAAGGGGCGGGCGGTCTCGACCGCGATCGCGGAGGCCCGCGGAGAGATTCTGCTCATCCAGGACGCGGATCTGGAATACGACCCGACGGAGTACCCGATCATCTTGAAACCGATCGAGGCAGGCCGCGCGGACGTCGTCTATGGCTCCCGCTTCCGCGGGAGCGCCGAGAATCGCGTGCAGAACTTCTGGCACACCGTCGGCAACCGGCTCCTGACGCTCGTATCCAACTTCTTCACCAACCTGAACCTGACCGACATGGCGACCTGCTACAAGGCCTTCCACCGGAGGGTCGTTCCCTCGCTCCATCTGGTCTCCAAGCGGTTCGGCGTGGACGCGGAGTTCACGGTCAAGGTCGCGCGCGGAGGATTCCGCATCTTCGAGGTGCCGGTCTCCTATTTCGGGCGCTCGCGAGCGGAGGGGAAGAAGATCCGGCTGCGCGACGGTTTCTCGGCCCTCGCCGCCATCGTCCGGCACAGCCTCGAGCCGCGGCCGAAGACTTGACGGATTCGAGGACTCTCCGGGTCGCCTCAGGGCGGGGCGCCGCCGCCCTGGCCGCCCTCGGCGCCGCGGCCGCTTCGCTCTTTCTCGTTTACGACCACACGCGAGAAGACTCTTTTTCGGCCGACGAGCCGGTGCACATTCTCTCCGGTTATTTCGAGGTCTCCGCGCGCAACGCGATCGTCAACATCGAGCACCCGCCGCTCATGAAGATCCTCGCCGGGCTGGGGCTCCTGGCGCTGCCTCTGCCGCCTCCGCCCGCCCGCGTCCCGATGGGGAATCGGTTCACGGATTTCGGACACGACCTTCTCTTTCGCGGCCCTGTCTCGCCCGACGCGATCGCCGCCGCGGCGCGAGCCCCGTTCCTGATCGTCCTCGCCGGGCTCCTGGCCGCGGTCTTCTTCGAGGCCCGGTCCCGATACGGGAATGCTCCCGCTCTCTTTGCGGTCGCTCTTCTCGCGTTCGATCCCAATCTCGTCGCGCACGCGGGAGTCGTGCACACGGACCTCGGAGCGGCGCTGACGTTCCTGGTCTCCGTACTCGCGTGGGAAAGGGCGCGGACGGGGGGAGCCGGCCGTCTGGCCCTGGCCGCCGCGGCGCTGGGCCTCGCGCTCGCGACCAAGTTCTCGGCCGTGTATCTCTTTCCGATCCTGCTGCTCCAGGGGTTTCTCGCCGTCCGCCGGGCGCCGGAACCCGGGCGGGCGGCGACCCGGATGCTCGGGCGCTTCGCGGTCGTCGCCGCCGGGGCGCTTCTCGTGGTTCTCGCCGTGTACGCGTTCGTGACGGCCCGCATGGATCGGGCCGATCAACGCCAGGTTATCCACGAGATGGTCGCCTGGCGGGGGGCTCCGGCTCTCTCGGCGGCGATCGAGCGGATCGCCGGGGTCTGCCCGCCACTCGGCCATTACCTGGGGGGCCTCGCTTCGGTCGTCCGGCAGAACGCGGAAGGCGGAGGAGTCAATTACCTCTTTGGAAGGGTCTCGGTGACCGGGTTCCCGCTCTACTTCTTCGTAGCTTTTCTCGCCAAGAG
>JBKPBH010000048.1:0-28458 GCA_046726795.1 Acidobacteriota bacterium | reverse complement strand
TCTACCACAACGCCTTCTCCGTGTCGGGTCAGAACCGGTTCGACCTCGGCCTGTACCGGAGCGGCGCGTCCCGGGATACGAAGTTCGAGGAGCCGGGCCTCGTGCGCGTCTACTGCAACATCCATCCGCAGATGGTCGGTTTCGTGATGGTGGTCGATTCGGACTTCGCGGTGGTCACGGGCCGGGATGGGTCCTTCCGGTTCGACGGCGTGCCGCCAGGCTCGCACGTCGTCAAGGTCTGGCACGAAGAGGCGGGGGAATCTCAGACGCCCATCACGGTCCATGCCGGTTCGGACTCACCGCTGACGCTCAAGCTCGACGTCACGCATTTCCGGCCGCTGCCGCACAAGAACAAGTACGGCAAGGACTATCCGCCCGGCGCCGGGACAGACGATGAGCGCTACTGAACTGCGGCTGCCGCCGGGCGCGACGGAGACCGGTCTGCCGGTGCGCGTCGGCCTGAAACTGCCGCCTCCCGCGCCGCCCCGCTTTTCGCTCCGCCTCAAGATCTTCCTGGCGGCGGCGGCCTTGATCCTGATCGCGATCGGCGGCGCCATCGCGATCTCGACCTACCGCGCCCGCCAGGTCGCCGACGCGAAGATCGCGGACGACCTGAAGAAATCGGGGCCGGCGTGGGAGTCGTTCCAGCAGAACAGGTACGCGGAGCTTCACCGCGCCCTGGCGGTCGTCGTCAGCAACCCCGGGATCATCAGCCTCATGACGCTCGACCCTCTCTCGCCCGCAACGACGATCGACACCTTGAAGGCCGAGCAGGCCTCCCGAGCGCGTGCGGACTTTCTCCTCGCCGTGGACCGCCAGGGGGTCGCCTTCGCCCGCACGGATAAGCCGCTCGGCTACTCCACCGACCTCTCCGCCGTGCCGACGATCGCGGGGGCTCTCCAGGGGGAAGGCACTCAGGGCATCTGGCTGTCCGGAAACCGGCTGTATCAGGTGGTTGCGGCGCCGGTCGTGGAGGGGGGCAGCCGAGTGGTCGGCGCGATCGCGGCGGCCTTCCAGATCAACGACGACGTCGCGCGCAACCTGAAGTCGCTGATGAACACGGAGGTCGTCTTCCTGGCCGACGACGCGAAGACCTCGGAGAGGCCTCTTCCCGTCGTCGCGGCCTCGACGATGCGCGACATCAGCCCGGCCGTGCTCGAGGCCGTCCGGCGCCGGGGCGAACTGCTCGAGGCCGTCTTTCGCCAGGGAAAGACGATCGGCCCTCTTCCCCTCGAGCTTTCGGGCGACACCTATCTCGGGTACTTCCTCCCGATTCGCTCCTCGACGAACCAACTCGTCGGTGCCGCGGTGGCCCTGCGGAGCCGTGAGAAGGAGCTCTCGGCCTTCCGGCAGATCCAGAACACGCAGGTTCTGGTGGGGCTGGCCGCGTTGCTCGTCGCCTTCGTCCTCTCATTCGTGCTGGCGCGCCGCATCACGGGACCGGTGGACCGGCTCGTGAGGGCGACCGAAGAGGTGCGGGTGGGGAACCTCGAGTCCGCGGACCTGCCGGTCGAATCGAAGGACGAGATCGGCATCCTCGCCCGTTCCTTCCACGCCATGATCGAAGAGCTGAAAGAGAAGGCGGCCCTGGAGGAGTACGTCCGGTCGCTGACGCTAAACGTCGGGGCGGAGGCGGAGACCGTCATGACCCTGCGGGTCGGCGAGTCGGGGCCCGCGGCAGCGGCGGAAAGAGGGCCGGAGCCGCAGGTCGGACACCTCTTCGCCGGCCGCTACGAGATCCAGGCTGTCCTGGGCCAGGGTGGGATGGGCGTCGTCTACAAGGCCCACGACCGCGATTTGGACGACGTCGTCGCGATCAAGACGCTGCGCGGCGAGGCCCTCTCGGCCGACCCGACGCTGCTCGACCGGTTCAAGCAGGAGATCCGGCTCGCGCGCCGCATCACCCACCCGAACATCCTTCGAACCCACGACCTGGGCGAGGCCAACGGGCTGCGCTACCTCTCGATGGAGTTCGTCAAGGGGATCACCCTGAAAGGCATGGTCGAGCAGGACGAGCTCATCCCGACGCCGGTCGCGCTCCGGATCTCCAAGCAGATCTGCGCGGGGCTCGCCGCGGCCCACGAAGTCGGTGTCATCCACCGCGACATCAAGCCGCAGAACATCATCATCGAAACGACCGGCGGCCTGAAAGTCATGGACTTCGGCATCGCGCGGCTGACGCAGGAGAGAGGCATGACGACGACGGGGACCGTCGTGGGGACGCCCGACTACATGTCGCCGGAGCAGGCCCGCGGGGTGGACCTCGACTTCCGCTCCGACATCTATTCGACGGGTGTCGTCCTCTACGAGCTCTTCACCGGCACTCTCCCCTTCGAGGGAGACACCCCGCTCGCGGTCGTCCTGAAGCACGTGCAGGAGAAGCCTCCGTCCCCGCAGGCGAAGAATCCGAAGATCGATCCGAAGATTGCGGCTATCATCTTGAAGTGCATGCAAAAGGACGCGGAGGACCGCTTCCAGAGCGTCAATCAGCTCTACGAAGCACTGACGCGGGTCACCGCGTAGCCTACTTTGGATTTTAGATTTTGGATTCTGGATTGAGGCGGTTTCCTGTCCTCTCCCCATCGCTTTGCGCCGCGGTCTTCCTCGCCGCCACATCGGGGACCGGGCAGGAGACGCAGTTCTTCCAGCCTCCTTCCGAGAAGCCGCGGCTCGTCTTTCGCTGGGACGCGCTCGCCCGCTACGACTTAATCGACCACCTCCACGTCCGGCCGACGATCGAGCATGGACGGTTCGAAGTGCGCCCGGAGCTCGACCTCGAGTTCTCCGACCGCTTCAAGCTCGGCGTCCGCGCGATCGGGGATCTGGGAACCGACCACAACGAGGACAACGCGAAGAACTTCGACAACTACCGCTCGCGCGGCGCTGCCCTCGAGCGCTATTACCTGGAGGCGAAACCGGGGCAATGGACGATCCGGGCTGGCTCCTTCGGAATGCCTCTCGTGGCGAGCGAGATGCTCTGGGACCGCGACATCCAGACGCCAGGCGTCGCGGCGGCCTGGGAGATCCCGATGGGAGGCGCCTCGACGCTCACGGTCGCGGGAGCGGGGTTCTACGGGCCGCAGCGCGAGGGCGACCGCACGCGCATCGGCGTGGGCCAGCTCGTCTTCCGCGCGGGCGACCCGGCGAGGCTCGCCGTGGAAGCGGCGGGGTCCTACTGGCACTTCGACCCGGAGGACCTGAAGCCGTCCTACATCCGCCAGAACTATTCCATCGGGGTGGCCGGCGGGCGCGACTACCTGTCCCGGTTTCACATTCTGGACGCGATCGTCCGGCTCCGCTTCCCCGCGGCCGGCCAGCCCGCGACGGTGACGCTCGACGGGGCCGTCAACCTCGGCGTCGTGGGAGAGGCCGAGGACGACAAGTTGGCGTTGGAAGGAACCGTTTCCGTCGGGAAGCTCGGGACGCCCGGCGACTGGAGGGTCTTCTACATCTACCAGTACGTCGAGCGCGACGCCGTCCTCGGCGCCTACACCACGGACGACTGGTGGTTCCACTCCTGGCACCGCGGCAGCCGGGTGGGTGTCGGTTACACGGTCCTGCCGCAGGTCTTCGTGCAGGCCGCCGTGGTGTTCCAGAAACGCCTGGACCTGAAGAACACCTTGAACCGGGTGATCGTGGACCTGGTCAAGATGTTCTAGGCTCGTTAAACGTAAAACGTGAAACGGGGCCGGGCCGCCGGTTGGCTTCGTTTTACGTCTTACGTTTTACGTTTTACGCGTCAGGATAGAATCCCGATACTCATGAGCAGAGTCCTCGTCGCGTGCCTGGACGATCTCTTCTTCCGATCGAAGATCGAGACGACCGCTCGGCATCTGAACGTCCCGGTGCGCTTCACCCAGGCCCGAGACCTGCAGGAGGCCTGCCGCGACGGCAAGTGCGCGGCCATCCTGATCGATCTCTCGGCCAACGGCGAGCCTCTGGAAGCGGTCCGGAAGCTGCGCGGCGACACGGCAACGCGTGACTTGCCCATCGTCGGGTTTCTCTCGCACGTCGACCGCGATCTCGCCAGCCGGTCGGAGGCCGCCGGCGTGACCCGCGTGCTGCCCCGGAGCCAGTTCTCCGAAACGCTCCCCGACCTGATGATGGACCTGCTCGCCCCCGGAACCAAGAGAGAGATCCCGGAGGAGCCTGAGCTGCCGGACGAATAGCTGTCCACTCTCGGCTATCGGCTCAGACATTGAGGGGGAAATGATGGGCGGATCGAGCCGACGCGACTTGCTCAAGGGCGCCGCGTTTCTCCCGATCGCGGCGCAGGTCAAGACCCAACCGGCGAGGCCGACCGTCGGATCGCGGCCGGTGGTCATCGCTTCGGCGAACGGCCTGAGAGCCGCCGAGAAGGCCTATTCGGTCCTCGCCTCGGGAGGCGATCCCCTGGATGCGGTCATCTCCGGAGTCAACATCGTGGAGGACGACCCCAACGACGTCACGGTGGGCTACGGCGGCATCCCTAACGAGGAGGGGGTCGTTCAGCTCGACGCCTCGGTCATGGACGGCCGCACGATGAAGGCGGGCGCGGTGGGGGCCCTCGAGAACATCAAGAACCCCTCGAAGGTCGCGCGGCTCGTCATGGAGCGCACCAACCGTGTTTTCCTCGTCGGACCGGGCGCCTTGAAGTTCGCGAAGGCGCACGGCTTCCAGGAAGAGAACCTCCTGACCGAAAGAAGCCGCAAGATCTGGCTCTACTGGAAGGAGAAGCTCTCCGGCCATGACGACTGGATCGAGGCCGGCAACGAGGAGGAGAAGGACCCCGACATCCGCTGGTTCATCGAGAAGTTCGGCGCCTCGGACTTCCGCCCGCAGGGCACCATCAACTGCGACGCGGTGACGGCGGCAGGCGACATCGTCGGCACGACCACGACGTCCGGTCTCTTCTTCAAGCTGCCGGGGCGGCTGGGCGACTCGCCCGTCATCGGCGCGGGCCTCTTCGTGGACGGGCAGGTCGGCGCCTGCGGCTCGACCGGCTGGGGCGAAGGGAACCTGCGGTCTTGCGGGTCGCACACGGTCGTCGAGTTCATGCGGCAGGGGAAGTCTCCGGAGGAAGCCACCGTCAAGACTCTGGAGCGGATCTCCGCTCTCGCGCGGGAAAACCAGGACGCGCAGGGGCGCTTGAAGACCGGGTTCAACATCAACTTCTACGCCGTCAACAAGAAGGGGGAGTACGCCGGCGCCGCGCTCTGGTCCGGTTCCCACTTCGCGGTCGCCGACGCCTCGGGGGCGCGCCTCATGGACTCCGCCTACCTCTACAAGCGCGAGCCCCGCAGCAGGTAGGCGGCAGGACGGCAGGCGCTAGGCGGGCGAGGCCGGTCTTACTCTCCCGCCTCCCGCCTCCCGACAATAATGGGGTTGATGCGGTCTCCCCGGCAGATCTTCGCGGATTGGTTCCTGGAGCAGATCACCCAGCGCCGCCGCCATTACCGCCGGTTCGTCTACAACGACCCGGTCCGGTTGAAGGCCGCGATTCGACCCGGTGACGTCCTGCTCGTGGAGGGGGACCAACGCGTCTCGCAGGCTGTCAAGTACCTGACGACATCCACCTGGTCTCACAGCGCCCTCTACATCGGCGACGCGCTCTTGAAGCGAAATCCGGGGGAAGAGGCCCGCATCTATCACCGCTTCGGCCGGGAGGCCCGCTTCCTGATCGTCGAGGCCCTCATCGACCAGGGGGTCATCGCCTCCCCGCTGACCAAGTACATCGACTTAAACATCCGCATCTGCCGCCCTGCTGGGCTGCGCCCGGAGGACCTCAAGACCGTGCTGGACCATGTGATCTCACGCATCGGCCACACCTACGACCGGCGCAATTTCCTGGAGCTCGCCCGGTACCTGCTCCCGTTTCACCTCATCCCTCCGAAGCTCAAGGAGGACGCCCTTCATTTCGGCAGCGGGATCGAGACCGAGACGATCTGCTCGACGCTTCTCGCCGAGGCGTTCGCGAAAGTCCACTTTCCGATCCTGCCCGGCTACATTCCGTGGAAGCCGCAGACGATGGGTGAGAGGCTCAAGCAGATGGTGGTCGGGCGTCCAACGCGACGCGCCTACAGCGGGCTCCTGCGCGCGCGTCATCCCACCTTGAGCGTCCCGCGCGATTTCGACCTCTCCCCTTACTTCGACATCGTGAAGTTCAACACCCGGGAGCCCGGGGCTTTCGACTACACCAAGCTGGAGTGGGAAGACGCGAGGAGGTGAAGCCCCGAGAGCCCGTCGCTTCGGGGGCGTTCTGCCGGGAGATTCCCAGGGAGGGTCCGAACATCCTTGACAGCCGCCGGGCGGAGCGCTAAAAAGCCCGATGTAAACGATTACACCGCGGAGGGACGTACGGGGAGACCACCCTCGCCCGACTCAGCGACCCGGCGGACTCGGCCGACGCGCACGGCGCCGGCGGTTACGATCAAGGAGGTCGCGCGGGAAGCGGGCGTCTCGGTCGCCACTATCTCCCGCGTCGTGAACGAGAAGGGCCCCGTCCGCGAAGACACCCGGCGCCGCATCCGAGGAGTCATCGAGAGGCTCCGCTATGCTCCCCACGGCGCGGCGCGCAGCCTGATCACGCGCAAGACCCACACTCTGGGCGTCCTCCTGCCCGATCTCTTTGGAGAGTTCTTCTCGGAGCTCATCCGCGGGATCGATCTGGCAGCGCGCCAGCGCGGTTATCACCTCCTCGTCTCCGGATCCCACGGCGACCGGACTGAGTCCCAGACGATGCTGCGCGCGATCCGGGGGCGCGTCGATGGGCTGATCGCGCTTTCGCCGGATCTCGACGCTCAGGCATTCGAGGAGAACCTCCCGGCCGGCTTTCCCGTCGTGCTCTTGAACGGCGACGTCCGGAGGTGCCGTTACGACTCGATCCGGGTCGACAATTACGGGGGCGCACTGGCGATGGTGCGGCACTTGATCCGCCTCGGGCACCGGCGCGTCGCGTTTGTCACGGGGCCGGCGGGCAACCACGACGCCGCCGAGAGGCTGCGCGGGTACCGCGACGGCCTGGGCGGCCAGGCCGGAACGCGCGCGCTGGAGATCCGGGGCGACTTTCGCGAGGAGGCGGGCTATCGCGCCGCGCCGAGGATCCTGGGGGGGAGACATCTCCCCACCGCGGTCTTCGCGGCCAACGATGCGATGGCGATCGGCCTGCTCTGCGCTTTTCGCGAGCGCCATGTTCGCGTGCCAGAAGACCTGGCGCTGGCCGGTTTCGATGACATTCCGATCGCCCGGTTCATCACCCCGCCGCTGACAACCGTCCGCTTCCCCATCGCGGAGCTGGGTTGCCTCGCGACGGCGCGACTGATGCGCGCCCTGAAGGAAACCGATGAACGCCGACGACAGGAGGAAATCCTGCCGACAATGCTCGTGGTGCGCTCCTCCTGCGGCGCCTTGCTCGAGACAAGACAACACGCGAGTGAAATCGAGGAACGAAGGTTCGCAATTGTGCGGAAGGAGGACGCGAGATGAAGAAAATTCGGAGGGGCATGGCCCGGCGCCTCGGTGCGCTTCTTTTTCTGGGCGCGTTGTGGCTGTCGGGCGGCGCCGGAGCGCAGACGACCACCGGCACGCTCCGGGGAACGGTCAAGGACGAGACCGCAGGGGTTTTACCGGGAGTCACAGTCGAGGCGGTCAACGACGATTCTGGAACGCATCTCCAGGTCACCACGGGAGCGGACGGCTTCTACAACCTCTCGGTTTCGCCCGGGGCGTACACCGTGACGGCGACCCTGCAGGGTTTCACGACGAGCACGAGGAAGACGCGCGTCTTGCTCGGGCAAACTCAGGGACTGGACTTCGAGCTGAAGCTCGCCGCCCGGGCCGCCGAGACCGTGACCGTATCGGCGGAGGCTCCCCACATCGAGACCAAGTCGAGCGAGATCGCGACCAACGTCACCGAGCAACAGCTCCGACAGCTTCCGCAGGACGACCGGAACTTCCTGAACTTCGCGAACCTCGCGCCGGGCGTGCGCACGGCAACCGACGAAAACAATAAGGAGGTTCTCGCGGGCGCGATCCCCGGCTTCAACACGAACGTCTTCATCGACGGCACGAGCTACAAGAATGACGTGTTGAACGGCGGCGTCGTCGGCCAGGACTCCAGCCGCGGCAATCCGTTCCCGCAGAATGCCGTCCAGGAGTTCCGGGTCGTCACGCAGAACTTCAAAGCCGAGTACGAAAAGGCCTCGAGTGCCATCATCACCGCCATCACGAAGTCCGGGGGAAACGACCTCCATGGCGACGGATTCGCCGACTACCAGAACAAGGGCCTGGTGGCTACCAACATCTGCGATGAGCTCGCCAACCGCTGCGCCGGCCAACCGAAAGCCGGGTTCACCAAGCCCGACTACTCGCGCTGGCAGGCGGGTGTCTCGATCGGCGGTCCGATCATCAAGGACACGGTGCATTTCTTCGGTTCCTGGGAGTACAACGACCAGAACCGCAACAGCAACGTTTCGGCCGGGTCGCAGATAAACCTCGTGCCCGAGCCCACGCGAACGCAGCTCCTGAGTTTTCAGGGCAACGTTCCGAGTCCGTTCAAGTCGAACCTGGCGTTCGGCAAAATCTCCTGGCAGGCGGACCCGAGCGACGTCGTGGACCTCAACGGTTTCTATCGGCATGAGAACGAAGTCAAGGACGTCGGTGGGACACGCGCCTTCGAGGCGGGCACCGACATCATCAATGCTGTTTGGAACGTGCAGGCCAAGAACTCATGGCTGGCGGCCAAGTTCCTCAACGAGACGATTGTCGGCTACCAGGACTATAAGTGGAACCCGAGCCCCGTAGTCCCCGGCATCGTCGGCCAGGACTATCAGAACGCGCTTCGCATTGGCTCAACCGACAACCTGCAAAACTTCAACCAGAAGCGTTTTAGCATTCGTGACGATTTCAGCCTCCTGAATCTCCGAGGCGCCGGCGATCACGTCGTGAAGATCGGCGCGGTCTTCAGCCACAACAAATACGACGTGCAGAAGCAGTTCAACGGGATTCCGATCTACCGATTCCGTTCGGACATCCCTGCGGGCAGTCCCTTCGCTTTTCCGTTCGAGGCCTCGTTCGGCTTCGGAAACCCGGATCTCTCCCTCAACAACAACCAGTTCGGCGTCTACCTGCAAGACGACTGGACCGTGAATTCGCGTCTGACCGTCAACGCCGGCTTTCGCTGGGACTACGAGACGAACGGGCTCGACAATGACTACGTCACACCGACCCTCGTCCGAACGGAGCTCGGCAGCCTCTTCCCGAGCGAGTTCTTCACGGACGGCAGCGACCGCCCGTCCTACAAGAATGCCTTCCAACCGCGCGTGGGGTTCGCGTATGACCTGACGGGCAAGGGAACCACGGTCTTCTTTGGCGGCTACGGACGTTACGTGGATCGTGTGGAGTACAACGCGCTGCTCGACGAGAAGTTCCGGCTGCAGTACACGACGCTGACGTTCCGATTTTCGGCCGACGGCCTGCCGCGCGACGGCCAGCAGACGCTCGTGTGGAAGCCGGAATACGGTACCGCCGCGGGCCTGCAGAGCATCATCAATAGCGGCACAGGGCCCAAGCCCGAAGTCTTCCTCATCAACAACAACACCAAGCCGCCGGTCTCCGACCAGTTCACCGCGGGCTTCCGGCAGCAGTTCGGCCTGGTGGGCGTTTCCCTCTCGTACGCGGGCGTGCGTTCGCGCAACGGCTACACCTGGATCTTCGGCAACCGGAATCCGGACGGCAGCTGCTGCCGCTCGCTGGCGCCCGACTTCGGCAACGTGCTCCTCTCCGCCGCCTCGAAGCGCGCCTGGTACGACGCGCTCTTCCTTCAGGTCGACAAGGCCTACACGGCGTCGTCGAAATGGGGGGCCACCCTCGCCTACACGTACGGCCACGCGACCGCCAACGGCGGCGACTTCTTCAGCCTCGACTACATCACCCCGGCCGACTATCCCCGCCACCGCGCCCCGCAGGACGAACGGCATCGCATCGTGACCTCGGGCATCGTCGGATTACCCTGGGACGTTCGACTCTCCACTCTGCTGACGCTCGGCACCGGCGTGGGTTTCACGATCGCTGACGCGAGCAACGGCTTCGGCTTCAATCAGTTCAAGGTGAGGTTGAACGATGGCACGCCGACAGGCGGCGGCACCTTCCCCTACCAGACATGGGACCTCTCGCTGCAGAAGGACTTCTACGTCACCCAGACGGCACACCTCGGCACCCGGGCAGGAGTCTTCAACGTCACGAACCACAAGAATTACGGCTGCTACGACGGCTTCATCGCGCCGAAAACGGACCCAGCACCCAACCCCAACTTCGGCACGCCGGGCTGTCTCGTCACGCAGCCGCGCCGCCTGCAAGTCGGCCTGAATGTCGGATTCTGAGGTTATTGTCTGACTCCTGGACGTGCGGAGATCCGCTGATGGACTAACCGAGAAGGGGGCGGACGGGAAACCGTTCGCCCCCTCGTCCCGGCCGCTGGCGGCGTTCGCCACACTCGCGGTCGCCCTTCTCTTCGGACTCGCACTCTGCCGGCCGGCGCCGCAACCTGTTTCGCCGCGCGCTCCGGCGATTCTCGAGCCTGTCGCAGAGACCTTCCTGGACGATCTGGAGCAGCGGACGTTTCGCTGGTTCTGGGATCTGGCCGACCCGGCCACGGGTCTCGTTCCGGATCGGGCGCCGACTCCCTCCTTCTCGAGTGTGGCGGCCGTCGGTTTCGGTCTGACGGCGTACACGATCGGAGCCGAACGCGGCTGGGTCACCCGAGCGGAGGCGGCGGAACGGGCCGCCGCCACACTGCGGTTCCTTCTCGATGCCCCTCAGGGCGACCTCGCCAAAGGCGAGACCGGCTACCACGGCCTCTATTACCACTTCCTCGACATGAAAACAGGGAGGCGCTTCAAGACCATCGAGCTTTCGACCATCGATACTGCTCTGCTCGCCGCCGGAGTGCTCTCCTGCCAGTCGTACTTCGTCCGCGACGACGCGCTCGAGACGAGGATTCGCGCCGACGCCGATCTTCTCTACCGCCGGATCGAATGGGACTGGGCGCAGCCGCGGCCGCCGGGCATTGCGATGGGGTGGACACCCGAGGAGGGCTACCATTCCTGGAATTGGCGGGGCTACGACGAGTCGATGATCCTCTTCATCCTGGCTCTGGGATCGCCGACGCACCCGGTCGCGCCGGCCGCCTGGGAGGAGTTTGTCCGGACCTACCGCTGGGGGACGTTCGAGGGGCAGACCTACGTGAACTTCTCGCCTCTCTTCGGCCACCAGTATTCGCACGTCTGGATCGACTTCCGGGGCATCCGGGACCGCCCGATGCGCGAGAAAGGGATCGACTACTTCGAGAACTCCCGCCGTGCGACCTATTCGCACCGCGCCTACGCCGTCGAGAATCCCTCTGGCTGGAGGGGTTACGGTCCGGACGTCTGGGGACTGACCGCGTGCGACGGACCGGTGGACGCCGAGCTCTCGATCGGCGGCCGGCTGCGCACGTTCCACACCTACTGGCCGCGGGGAGTTTCGCTCATTTACGTCAACGACGACGGCACGATTGCTCCGACGGCCGCGGCCGGCTCGACCCCGTTCGCTCCGGAGATCGTGCTTCCGGCGCTCCTCGAGATGAAACGACGCTGGGGCGATCAGATTCTGAACCGGTACGGGTTTGTGGACGCGTTCAACCCGACGCTGACGGATCCGGGCGTCTCGGTGCAGCACGGACGGATCACGGCGGGCGTCGGTTGGTTTGACGGCGATCAGCTCGGCATCGACCAGGGCCCCATCGTCGCGATGATCGAGAATTACCGATCGGAGCTCGTGTGGCGGACCCTGCGGAACAATCCTTACATCGTGAGGGGGCTCCGGCGAGCCGGTTTCACGGGCGGATGGCTCGAGCGCTCGGCCAACTGATCTGCGCCGGGCTGGCGCTCGCCGGGGCCGGCTGCGGAGGCCGGGCCGGCGCCGCGCCGAGGGAGACACTGCGGTTCTGGGGGCTCGGGCGCGAGGGCGAAGTCGTGCGCGGCCTGGTCTCCGAGTTCGAGCGCGAGAACCCGGAGCTCCGCCTGGTCGTCCAGCAGATGCCGTGGACCTCCGCGCACGAGAAACTGTTGACCGCCTTCGTCGGAAAGTCCACACCCGACCTGGCGCAGCTCGGCAACACCTGGATCCCGGAGCTCGCGGCGATCGGCGCGCTCGAGAGGCTGGACGAACGGGTCGGGGGCTCGACGGCGCTCAAGCCCGCCGACTATTTCCCCGGCGTCTGGCAGACAAACCTCTACGAAGGCGCCCTCTACGGCATCCCCTGGTACGTGGACACGCGGGTCCTCTTCTATCGTCCCGATCTGCTCGCCCGTGCGGGATTCGACGAACCGCCGCGGGGCTGGGAGAAGTGGCGCGAAGCGATGCGAAAGATCAAGTCCCTGCAGGATCCCGCCGCGCATCCGATCCTGCTGCCCACCAACGAGTGGGAGCAGGCGACGATCCTGGGCCTTCAGGAAGGCTCGAGCCTGCTCGCCGACAGCGGCACCCGCGGCGCCTTCCGCCAACCCCCCTTCGCCGCCGCGGCGCGCTTCTACGTGGGCCTCTTCCGCGAGGACCTCGCCCCCATGGTCAGCTACACGCAGATCGGCAACGTCTATCAGGAGTTCGCGCGGGGGAACCTGGCCTTCTGGATGACCGGCCCCTGGAACCTGGGCGAGTTTCGGCGCCGCCTGACGCCGAGCGAGCAGGACCTCTGGATGACGGCTCCTCTGCCGGCCCCGCAGGAGGACGATTGGCCCGGCACGTCCTTTGCCGGCGGATCGAGCTTCGCGGTCTTCCGTGCCTCGCGCATGAAAGCGCAAGCCTGGAAGTTGATCGAGTTCCTGTCGGAACCCCGAATTCAGGCGCGCTTCTACGCGCTCTCGGGGGATCTGCCGGCCCGCGCGGCGGCGTGGGACGACCCCTCTCTCTCGGGAGACCGGAAGGCCCGGGCCTTCCGCGTGCAGCTCGAGCACGTGACTCCCATGCCGCGCGTGCCCGAATGGGAGCAGATCGCTCAGAAGCTCGTCGAGGACCTGGAACCCGCCGTTCGGGGGAGAGAGAGCGTTCCGGAAGCCCTCGCGAGGCTCGACGCCGACGTGGACCGGATCCTGGAGAAGAGGCGCTGGATGCTCTCGAGGAAACGATGAGAGCCGCGGGTCCGCGCGCGCTCCCCCGCGAGGCCAGGGCCGCCGCGCTCTTCCTCGCTCCCGGCCTCGCGGTCGTCGGTCTCTTTTTCCTCGTTCCCATCGCCGGCTCGTTTCTTCTTTCCTTCACCGACTTCGACATCTACGCCCTGGCCGACACCGCCAACCTGCGCATGGTGGCTCTGGCCAACTACGCGACCCTGGCGCGAGACCCGATCTTCTGGATCGCCCTGCGCAACACGGTCTATTTCGTCTTCGTCGGCGGCCCCCTGACGCTCGGAGTGGCTCTCGCGGTCGCGCTCCTGCTGCATTCGAAGCTCGCGCGGTGGAAGGGTCTCTTCCGGACGGTTTTCTTCGCGCCGTACGTGACGACGCTGGTGGGCGTGGCGGTGGTCTTCCGCTACCTCTACCACCCGCGGTTCGGCTTGCTCGACCGCGCGCTCGGCTGGTTGGGGATTGCGCCGATCAACTGGCTGGGCGATCCACGCTGGGCGATGCCCGCGATCATCCTGCTCGCGGTCTGGAAGAACTTCGGGTACGCGATGATCCTCTTCGTCGCCGGGCTCGGCAACATCCCCGAATCTCTCCAGGAAGCGGCGAAGATCGACGGGGCGGGGCCGCTGGCGCGTTTCCGGCATGTCACGCTGCCGCTTCTCGCGCCGACCTTCCTCTTTCTCGGCGTCACGACGACAATCGGCTACTTCCAGTTCTTCGCCGAGCCCTATGTCCTGACGGGAGGGATCGGGGGGCCGCTGAACTCGACTCTCTCGGTGGGACTCCTCATGTACAAGCAGGGCTTCCGCTGGTGGAGCATGGGCTACGCGGCGGCGATCGCCTTCGTCCTATTCCTGGTGATTCTCGCCGTCTCGGCCGTGCAGTTCGCACTGCAGAAGAGGAGAGAGGCGTGAGGCGTCCTGCGGGACCGCTTCTCGTCAACGCGGTCCTAACCGCCGGCGCGGCCGTAACCGTGACGCCGATCCTCTGGATGATCTCGGCGTCCCTGATGCCGGCCGGCGAGGCCAACTCCTTTCCGCCTTCGTTCTTCCCGTCCCGCCCAACGCTCGCGCACTACGGCGAGCTCCTCACCCGCCTGAACCTCGGGCGCGCCTTCGCCAACAGCCTCATCGTGGCGACGGCCGTCACGCTCCTCTCGCTCGCCGCCAACGCCATGGCCGGCTACGCGTTCGCGAAGCTCCGCTTCGCGGGGCGCGAGAGGCTCTTCTCGGTCTTGCTCGCCGCCATGCTCGTTCCCGCTCCCGTGGCGATGCTCCCGCTCTTCCTGATCCTGCGGGCCATGGGCCTCGTCAACACCTACGCCGGAGTGATCCTGCCTGCGGTCTCGACCATCCTCGGCATCTTTCTCATCCGGCAGTTCGCGCTCTCGATTCCCGACGACCTGCTCGACGCCGCCCGGCTGGAAGGGGCGGGAGAGCTGACGATCTTTCGAAAGATCGTTCTGCCCCTTCTTCTTCCGGTGCTGACGACTCTGGGGATCGTGACCTTCCTTTCGACCTGGAACGACTTCCTCTGGCCGCTCGTGATCCTGACGGGAGAGTCTCGTTACACACTTCCCGTCGCCCTGGCGATCCTCTCCGGAGAGCATGCGCAGGACACGGAGCTGATGATGGCGGGCTCCGTGATCACCATCCTGCCCGTGCTGTTTCTGTTCCTGGCGCTCCAGCGCTATTACATCGCGGGCATCCTGATCGGCGGCATCAAAGAGTGAAGGCGACTGGGCGACTGGGCGACTGGGCGACTGAGGGAACGTGATGCAGAGGGACCGAGCCTTTCTCCCAGTCTCCCCGTCTCCCCGTCTCCCGGTCCGTTTGTCCTTGATGGGATTCCTCCTATGCCTGGCCGTTGTACCCGCGCCAGAACAGACGATTTTCCGCGACGACTTTCGGGAAGTCTCCCGGTGGCAGGGCCTCCCCTCCGCCGGCGTTCGGCTCGCGGTCTCCGCCGGCGAAGGGACGCTCGGTCGCGCCCTGCGCCTGGACTTCGACTTCGCCGGGCACGCCGGCTGGGCGGCAGTCCGGCGGGAGGTCGCGATCGACCTGCCGGAGAACTGGGAGCTCGACCTGTCGTTGCGTGGCGAGGCACCGGCGAACGACCTCGAGATCAAGCTCGTCGACGCCTCGGGCCAGAACGTCTGGTGGGCCGTCCGGCGCGGTTTCTCGCCGCCGTCCTCCCGGACGACGCTGCGCTTGAAGAAGCGGCACTTTTCCTTCGCCTGGGGGCCGGCGGGAGGCGGCGAGATCCGGCGCGTCTCCGCGCTCGAGATCGCCGTGACGGCCCGCGCCGGAGGCCGAGGCTGGATCGTGATGGACGCGCTGGAGTTGACGCCGCTCCCGGTTCCCCGGCCTCCGGTCCATCCCCCCGTTCTGACCGCTTCGTCGTCGGCGCCGGGCTCTCCGCCCGAGCGCGCGATGGATGGCGACCAGACCACTCTCTGGCGAAGCGGCGCGACCGGCCCGGTGTGGCTCGAGATCGACTTCGGCGAAAAGCGGGAATTCGGAGGGCTGACGATCTGGTGGGAGTCCGGCCGTTACGCTGGCCGCTATCGCGTCGAGACGTCGGACGACCGGGAACACTGGACGCCGGCACGGATCGTAGAGGCGGGCAACGGAGGCCGCAACGATCTGTCCCTGCCGGAGTCGGAGTCGCGATACGTACGGCTGACGATCCCCGGCGGGAACGAGCGCGAGGGCTACGGCATCTCGGAGATCGCCGTCCGGCCGCTCTCCTTTTCCGAAACGCCCAATGCGTTCTTCGAGGCGATCGCGCGCGAGGCCGCGCGAGGCAGCTATCCCCGCTCCTTCTCGGGGGAACAGTCTTACTGGACCGTCGCCGGCGTCGCGGGCGATACGGAGAACGCTCTGGTGGGGGAGGACGGCGCGGTCGAGCCGGCCAGAGGTTCTTTCTCCGTCGAGCCTTTCCTCTTTGTCGACGGAAGGCTGTTGAGCTGGAGCGAGGTGGTGATCGAGCGTTCTCTGGAGCAGGAAGACCTTCCGATCCCGCGCGTCACCTGGCGGCACGGGCCACTGTGGCTCGCGATCACCGTCTTCGCCTTCGGGCCTCCCGGAGCCTCGTCGCTCGAGGTCCGGTACCGCCTCGGCAACTCCGGGCCGCGGCGGCTCGAGGGGAAACTCTTCCTCGCGGTGCGCCCCTTCCAGGTCAACCCGCCGACCCAGTTCTTGAACGGCCCGGGAGGCGCCACGCCGATTCGAAGCCTCGATTGGGACGGCTCCGCGATCGCCGTGGACGGCATCCGGCGCATATACGCGCAAGTGCGGCCTTCCGGGTTCGGCGCGGCGCCCTTCGACGCGGGACCGATCACAGGGTTCCTCGCGCGCGGAGTGCTGCCCCCCTCCGGGAGCGCGCGAGACGGCTTCGGCTATGCCTCCGGCGCCCTCGCGTTCGGCTTCGACCTGCCGCCCGGCGCGACCGAAGAGATCCCCCTCGAGCTTCCGCTCCATCCGAAGGCGTCGGGTTCCTCCTCCGGCCGGCTCCTCTCGCGGCGGCAGGCCCGGAGCCTCGTCGCGAGTCGACTCGCCGCCTGCGCGCGGGAGTGGCGCGGGAAGCTCGGCCGCGTCGGTCTCCAGGGCCCTCCGCAGGCGCAGACGCTCCTGCGGACGCTGCGCAGCAATCTCGCGTTCGCCCTTCTCGAGCGCGACGGCCCGGCGATCCGGCCCGGAACCCGTTCGTATGCGCGCTCCTGGATCCGGGACGGCGCGTTGATCGCCGCGGCCCTCCTGCGGCTCGACCACGCGGAGACCGTCCGGGGCTACATCGAGTGGTTCGTCCGGTTCCAGGAGCCGGACGGCCGGGTCCCGTGTTGCGTGGACCGGCGCGGCGCCGACGCCGTGCCCGAGAACGACAGCCACGGCGAGCTCCTGTTCGCGATCGCGGAGTACTGGCGGTTCACGCGCGATGCGGACCTGGCGCGCCGTCTCTTCCCGAACGTCGAGCGCGCGGTCTCGTATATCGACCTCCTCCGCCAGACGCGGAGGACCGAGGAGTTCCGGAGCGCCGAGAAACTTCCTTTCTTCGGCCTGCTCCCCGAGTCGATCAGCCACGAGGGCTATTCCGCCAGGCCGGTCCACTCCTACTGGGACGACTTCTGGGCACTCAGGGGCTTGAAGGACGCGACCGAACTGGCCGCGGCTCTCGGCCGCGAAGACCAGCTCCTTCGCTGGGCCGCCATCCGCGACGAGTTCGCGCAGGACCTCTCGGCCTCGCTCGAACGGACGATCTCTTCGCGCGGGATCGACACCATCCCGGGCTCCGTGGAGCTCGCCGACTTCGATCCGACGGCAACGACGATCGCGCTCGACCCGGGCGGAGAGACCGATCGGCTTCCTCGACGTGAACTGCTGCGGACCTTCGAACGCTACGAGGAAGACTTTCGCCGCCGCCGCGACGGAAAGGCGCCCTGGGACGCCTACACGCCGTATGAGATCCGGACGGTGGGAACGTTCGTTCGCCTCGACCGGCGAGAGCGCGCGCACGAGCTTCTCGATTTCTTCCTCGGGGGCCGCCGCCCGGCGGGCTGGAACCAATGGGCGGAAGTCGTCGGGCGGGAGCCGCGGGCGCCGCGCTTTGTCGGAGATATGCCTCACGCCTGGGTCGGCGCGGATTTCATCCGCTCCTGCCTCGACCTCTTCGCGTGGGAGCGAGAGAAGGACGGCGCGCTGGTGATCGCCGCGGGCCTTCCCCCCGGATGGCTGCGCGGCGGGCCGGGCGTCGCCGTGCGCGGCCTCCGGACTCCGCACGGGCCGCTGTCCTACACGCTCCGGGGCGAGGAGCGCGGACTGCGCTTTTGCATCGGTCGTTTCGCGGTCCCGGCCGGCGGCCTGGCGCTGCGGCCGCCGCTCGACGCTCCTCCGCGGCGCGTCACGGTGAACGGAAGGGCCGTCCCGTTCTCGGGCGATGAGCTCGTCCTTCGAGACTCTCCCGCCGACGTCCTCTTCGAGCGCTGATTCTGAGGTGAGCTATTCCTCCGATAGGACGGCGCCGCGCGTGCGGATGACGTCGGCGTAGAAGAGCGCGCTCGCCTTGGGAGTGCGCCGCTGCGTCTCGTAGTCGACGTGGACGATGCCGAAGCGCTTCGAGTAGCCGTGGTTCCATTCGAAGTTGTCGAGCAGCGACCAGGCGAAGTAACCGCGCAGATCGACCCCCTGCTCCAGAGCTCGTCCGGAGGCCAGAAGGTGCTTTTTCAGGTAGTCGACGCGAAGAGGATCTTCGACCGTCGTTCCTTCCGCCGTCGGCGGATCGTAGAAGGCGGCCCCATTCTCCGTGACGTAGAGCGGGAGGTCGCCGTAGCGCTCGCGCACCCAAAGAAGGGTGTCGGTCAATCCCGGCGGGTAGACCTCCCAGTGCGTTTCCGTGTACGCGTGCCGCTTCTGGCGGACCGAGCGCGCCCGCACCGGAGGCGAGGACGGGGCGTCTCTCGTCACGCTCCGCGTGTAGTAGTTGATGCCGAGAAAGTCGATCGCCTCGCGGAGCGTCTCGACTTCCTCCGGCCTGAAGTCGGGCCAGGCCGGTCCGAAGATCTCCGCCAACTCCTCCGGATAGCGTCCCAAGAACACGGGGTCTAAGTACTGGCGGTTCATGTAGGCGTCGGACCGGGCCGTGGCGGCGAGGTCTTCGGGGCTCTGCGACGCGGGGTACTTGGGCTCGAGGTTCACGACGAGGCCGACCGCGTGCCGACCCTGCGCGCGGTAGGCGCGCACTCCCGCGGCGTGCGCCCGCAAGAGGTTGTGCGAGGCGACCGGGGCCTCGAAGAGGCTTCGGTGACCGGGCGCGAGCTTGCCGCGCAGGTATCCGCCGTCGGCGACCACCCACGGCTCGTTCAACGTGGTCCACATCTCGACCCGATCGTCCAGAGCGCGGAAGAGGACCTGCGCGTATTCCGCGAACCAGTCCGCGATGTCCGGGTTCAGCCAGCCTCCGCGGTCGTCCAGCGCCGCCGGCAGGTCCCAGTGGAAGAGCGTCACGACCGGGCGGATGCCCTCGCCGAGAAGGGCGTCGACCAGGCGCTCGTAGAAGTCCAGGCCCTTGGCGTTGACGCGCCCTCTCCCCTCCGGCAGGACGCGGCTCCAGGAGATGCTGAAGCGAAAGGCCGTGAGGCCGAGCTCGCGCATCAAGCGGACATCGTCGCCGTAGCGGCGGTAGAGGTCGCAGGCGACGTCCCCCGTTTCGCCGCCCCGGACGAGGCCGGGAGTGTGGCTGAAACGGTGCCACACGCTCGCGCCGGCGCCGTCGGCCAGCGGCGATCCCTCGACCTGGTAGGCGGAGACGGCCGCTCCCCAGAGGAACTGCTCCGGAAACGGCGGCGAGTTGGTCACGGCTACGCTGTCATGCGGAGCTCGGTCTCCGCGTCGAACACATGGACGCTCTCCAGCTCGATGACCACATCGAGGCGGCTGCCCGCGCCGGGCACGCGGTGCGGTCCGAGCTTGCAAAGAAGGATCTCCTCCTCGACGCGCCCATGGACGATGACCTCGTCCCCCAGAGGCTCGACGAATTCGACTTCCACCGAGAGCGAGGCTGTGGGTCCTCTCGCTCCCTCGCGCGCGTCGACCACGTTTTCGGGTCGGATTCCGAGGATGAGCGGCCGGCCTTCTTCTCCAGCGGCCGCGCGGATCGGGGGCGGGAGCGGCAGAGAGAAGCCGGACGCGATGGCGGTGGCGTCCCGGCCCAGGCGCGCGCGCAGGAAGTTCATCGGCGGGGTTCCGATGAAGTTGGCGACGAAGAGATTGCGCGGACGCTGGTAGATCTCGAGCGGCTCCCCCACCTGCTGGATTCGGCCGTCGCGCATCACCGCGATCCGGGATCCCATCGTCATCGCCTCGATCTGGTCGTGCGTGACGTACACCGCCGTCGTTCCGAGCCGCTGCTGGAGCTTCTTGATCTCGGCCCGCATCTGGACGCGAAGCTTCGCGTCGAGGTTCGAGAGCGGCTCGTCGAAAAGAAAGACGGCCGGGTGGCGGACGAGGGCGCGTCCGAGGGCGACCCGCTGCCTCTGGCCGCCGGAGAGCTGTCGGGGCTTTCGGGAAAGCAGGCTCGCCATTCCCAGGACCCCGGCCGCCTCGGCAACGAGCCGGTCGATCTCCGCGCGCGAAGTCTTTCGCATCTTCAAGCCGAACTCGAGGTTTTCGCGGATCGTCATGTGGGGATAGAGCGCGTAGTTCTGGAAGACCATGGCGATATCCCGGTCTCTGGGCGCGAGTTCGTTGACCACGCGGCCGCCGATCGCGACCGTCCCATCCGAGATCTCCTCGAGCCCCGCGATCATGCGCAGCACGGTCGATTTGCCGCAGCCGGACGGGCCGACCAGGACCATGAGTTCGCCGTCGCGGACCTCGAGGTCGAGATCCTCGATCACCGAGACCTCGCCGTACCGCTTGCAGACCTTTTGGAGAGTGACCTCCGCCATGGCTGCGCGCCGGCTGCGGGGCCTACTCCTTCAGCCGCGGCCGCCGGAGAGGATGGAGTTGACGGCGTCGACGCGGCTCTGGAGGACGCGGCGCATGCGTCCCACCTCGGCGTCCTGGGCCGGGAAGCGAACGCTGTCTCCCTGGAACTCGAAGCGGAGCACCGCGTCCCGGTCTTCCGGCATCAGCCCCAACATCCCGGCGCGGTAGGCGCGCATCCATTCGGGAGAGGGCTCGGTATCGAGCCTGATCCGGAAGTAGATCCGGCCGTCCGGCGAGGGGCCCTCGCGGATCGGCGATTCGGCAGACACGTAGACGCGATGGGTCGGCGGAGCCTCACCGGGTCGCCGGCGCATGGGCTTGCGGTATTGGGGACGTCGCGGAATCGGCTCCTCCTGTAGGCGGCATTCTGTCACGGATCCCACAATTGGTCCATTGAGTCATCGAGTCATTGAATCATTGAGTCATTGGCAACACTCCGTAATGAACCAATGAATCAATGAATCAATGACTCCATTCTTCAGAAGGATCCGGCCGAGACGATCGTGAATCGGTCGGGGTGGACGCGCTGGCGGAACTCTGCGTCCGCTTCTTCCTTCGTGATGGACTCGACGAGGGAGGGAAAACGGTCGAGGTATTCGAGACCGAGACCGTAATAGACGGCGGCGTCCAGGGCCTGGGCGATCCCGCCATTGGAGGCAAGGTCCACCTGGAACTTCCCCATCCGGGAGCTCTTCTCCTCCTTGAGCTCCTTCGGAGTCAGCCCCGTGGCGAGAAAGCGCGCGATCTCGTCCAGTGTCGAGGCGACCGCGGCGTCGCGACTCTCCGGTTTGACCGTCACGCTCACGACGAAGGGTCCCGGGACGTGGGTCGCGTGAAAGCTCGAGTGAATCCCGTAGGTCAGGCCCTCGGTGTCGCGCACCCGCACGCCCAGGCGAGAGGTCAGCGAAGACTGGCCGAGCGCGGAATTGGCCAGAGTGCAGGCCAGGTATGCCGGCTCGGGGCGCGTCAGGGTCGAAGGCTCGAGCAGGACGACGTCCGCGCTCGCCTTGTCCGGCATGACGACCGTCTCGCGTCCCGGGGACGCCGGCGGCACCAGGACCGGGGAAATCGTGGAGGCCGCGCCGGCGGACCAGGAGGCGAGGCGTTTCTCCAGGCCGTCCAGGATCCCATTCGCGTCGACGTCGCCGACGAGCACGACCTGGAGCGTGCCGGCGCCGTAATGCTCGCGATAGAACGCCACGAGATCTTCGCGCGCGAGTGCCTCGACCGACGCGATCCGTTCCTCCCCGGTGCGGCGGTGAAACAGGTGGCCGGGCGGGTAGACACGCCTCGCCGCCGCTTCGTACGCTCGCACGCCCGGCTGGTCGAGCTGTTGCCGGATAGACCCCACGAGCCGCTTCTTCTCCTTCTCGAGCTCCTCGGCCGGGAAGACCGGTGTCCGGAGGATCTCGACCAAGCGATCGAGCAGCAGATCCGCGTCGCGCGAGAGGGCGGCGCCGGCAATGTCCACGCCCACGGGATCGGAAGAATCCGAGGAAAAGGAGAGGGAAGCCCCGCGGCTCTCGAGGTCTTCCGCGATCTGGATCTTCGTGCGGCGCTCGGTCCCCTTGGGGAGCTCGCCCGCCGTGACCGATGCGATGAGCCTGCGGCCCGGAGTCGCGAAGAGAGGCCCGGCATGGAGCGACCCGGAGACCGCGAGGGTGGGATTGAAATGGTTTTCGAGGACGAAGAACTGCGCCCCGTTCGCGAGCTCGCGGTGGCGGACGGCTTCGGCGAAGGGGACGCGGCTCCCGGTCGAGGGGCGCGCCCGGGCGCCCGCTCTCACTCCGCCTCTCCGCCGCGGCCCTCGCGATCCTCGGGCCCCGGCCCGGGGACGGCCGCCTCGGCCTGCTCCGTCTTCGGGAGGAAGACCCCAGCCGTCAGGCCGTCGTCGGTCAAATACGCGGCCGCGACCCGCCGGACATCCTCCGCAGTCACCAGGCGGATCGCCTCCGGATAATCCGCGTACCACTCCCAATCGGCGGAGGCGATCGCTTCCGACAGCGAGGCCGCGACCTGGTCGGTCGAGTCCCGGTCGAAGATGACCTCGGCCTCGATCTGCGTGCGCGCCTTCTCCGCCTCGGCCTCGGTCACCCCTTCGCGGGCGACCCGCGAGGTCTCCTCGCGGATGACGGACTCGACGGCCGCTGGCTCGATCCCCGGCCGGACCGGAGCGAAGATCGAGAGAAGGGCCGGATCGCGCAGCTGCCAGGGAACGACCGTCACGGAAAGCGCGAGGCTCGTCTCGACGAGCTTCTGGTAGAGGCGCGAGGTCAGGCCGCCTCCCAGGATGTTGCCGAGCAGCGCGAGCGCGTGCGTGTCGGGGTGCAGCGCCTGGACCGTACGCCAGGCGAGGCCGCACCAGGCGACCTGACCGGCCCGGCGCACAGTGAAGCGCCTCTCCCCTTCCTGCGGCGGCTCCACGGTGTGCACAGCCGGGATCGGGCGGGGCGAGCGCGGGATCGAGCCGAAGTGGCGCTCGAGCTTCGCCAGGCTCTCCTCCTCTTCGAAGTCTCCGATGACCATCGCGGTCGCGTTGTTGGGATGGTAGAAGACGTCGTAGAACTCCTTGAGCCTCTCGGTCGAGACCCCCTCGATGTCGCTCCTCCAGCCGATCGTGGGGTGGTGATACGGATGCTCCCGGAACGCGGTGGCAAACGTGTGCTTGTAGAGGACCTGAAAGGGAGAGTTCTCGCCTCGCTCGAACTCGTTGCGAACGACGGTCATCTCCGGCTGTCGGTCGTCGTCCCGCAGGAGCGAGCCGCGCATGCGCGAGGCCTCGATCCTCATCGCGACGTCGAGCTTCCCCGAGGGGAGCGTTTCGTAATAGTTCGTCCGGTCGAACCAGGTCGTGGCGTTGAACCGCGCGCCGAGCGCTTCGAGAACCGCGGCGATCGCGGTCCCCTTCTCCCGGTTGTACTCGGGAGTTCCCTTGAACATCAGGTGCTCGAGCAGGTGCGTCGCCCCGGTGTGGCCGACGGCCTCGTTACGGCTCCCGACGTGGTACACGACGGCGAAAGTGACGACGGGGGCGACGCGGTTGCCGAGGAGCAGGACCTTCAAACCGTTGTCGCGGAGGCAGAACTCGCGGATCCCGGCCTTCTCCTTGACGAAGTCGAAGGGTTTTGAGCTCGGTGCTCGGTGCTCGGTGCTCGGTGCTCGGGTTCGGGACTTTCGACCTTGAACTTTGGCCTTCGGACTCAATTCAACGTCCGCCTGCGACGTCTTCGGCGCCGTCCACGCCGATGACGTTGCCGCTGACCCACCCGGCTCCTTCCGCGCAGAGCGCGACGAGGGCGCCGGCGACGTCGGAGGGCTTCGTCATCCGTCCGGCGGGATGCATCTTGCTGACCCGCTCGATCATCGCCTCGTTGCCGGGGATCTTGCGGAGCGCCGGCGTGTCGGTCACGCCGGCACGCAGCGCGTTGACCGCCATGCGGTGCGGCGCGAGCTCCACGGCGAGCTGGCGGACGTAAGACTCCAGAGCCGACTTGGCCGCGGAGACGGCCCCGTAGGAGGGCCAGACGATGTGGTCTCCGGCCGATGTCATCGCGAAGATCCGCGCGCCCGGCGCGAGCAACCCGCCGAAGAAGAGGTCCTGGACCCAGTAGACGAGGGAATTCGCCATCACGTCGAGAGTCATCTCGAGCTGCGGCTTGGCGAGCGAGGCTTCGCGCGATTCCGCGAACAACGGCTTCAAGGTGCCGAACGCGAGCGAGTGGAGAAAGACGGAGACGCGGGACTCCCGCGGGTCGTTCCCGCAAGTCCGAGCGATGGCGGCCACGACCTCGCCGCGCTTTCCGTCGTCGGCGGCGTTGACGTTGAAGAACTCGGCGCGGCGGCCCGAGGCCGCGATCTCCGCGACGATCCGATCGGCGTTGGCCTGCGTGGATTTCCGGTCGAGGTGGACTCCGAAGACGTTCCAGCCCGACTTGGCGAGGGCCAGCGAACAGGCCTCCCCGAAGCCGGACGAGGCACCGAGGACGACGGCCCAGCGGGAGCGAATCTCGGACGACAAAGCGGCGCGAATCTTAGCATTTGTGATTTGTGATTGGTGATCTGCGATTGGGGAGGATTCGTTAGACTCGGCCGCCAGTGAACCCGCGCGACGGCACGATTCTGCTTGCCGCTCTCCTGCTTCTGGTCGCGGCGGTGTGGATCGAGCCGGCCGGCTCGTGGCTCGCCGAGCCGGACGAGGCGCGCTATGCCGAGATTCCTCGCGAGATGCTCGCGTCCCACGACTTCGTGACGCCGAGGCTCAACGGGGTCCCGTACTTCGAGAAGCCGCCGCTCCACTACTGGGCCAATGCCGCCTCGCTCCGGCTCTTCGGCCTGACTCCCTGGGCGGCCCGTCTTCCGACGCGCCTCTTCGGTCTGTGCACCGTCGCGACGCTGGTTCTCGGCGTCGCCGCCACCGGGGGTATCGAGAGCGGTCTCGCGGCCGGGATCCTTTACCTCGCGGCTCCTCTGGGCTTCGCCTTCTCGCGCACCAATCTGACCGACGCGCCGCTGACTTTTTTCTTCACGGCGACCCTGTTTCTCGCGCGCGCGACAATCGCGCGGCGAGAAGCGCGATTGCGGTGGAAGGGTTTTTCGGCTCTGACCGGGTTCGCCGCCGCCGGAGGGTTCCTGACCAAAGGGCTCGTCGCCGTGGTCCTGCCGGGCGCGATTCTCCTCCTCTGGTGCCTCGCCGCTCGGCGGACCCGTTTTCTCTCTTCGCTCCTCTTGGGTCCGGGTCTTCCGGTTTTCCTTCTCGCGGCAACGCCGTGGTTCGTCCTCGTCGAGCGGCGCAATCCCGGCTTCCTCCAGTTCTTCTTCATCCACGAGCACTTCCAGCGGTTCGCCAGTCCGGCCGCGCAGCGGCCCGGGCCAATCTATTACTTCGTTCTCATCTTTCTCGCGGGTTTCCTCCCGGGCGTGCCGTTCTTCTTGTCGTCGCTCAGGAAATCGTGGAGCCGACACGAGCCGGACGCTCTCTTCTTCCTGATCTGGTTCGGCGTGATTCTCGTCTTCTTCTCCCTGTCGAAGAGCAAGCTGCCGCCGTATCTCCTTCCGGCTTTTCCAGCCGCCGCCGCGATTGCCTCTCGCGCCTTCTTCGACAGGCAGCCGGCGGGAAAGTGGATCTGGCGCGCCTCAGCGCTTCTGGCGACGCTTCTTCCCGCCTGGGTGCTCCTCGACCCGACCGCGCGCGGCTGGGTACGCGACTACGGTCTGGCCCGCATCGCGCTCGCCGGCTTCGCCATTCTGCTCCTTGGCGTCTGGATCGCACCGCGCGCGGCAAAGAGAGGCACGCCGGTGGCTCTCCTGACCCTGGCTGCCGGCTGGACCGGCTTCGGCATCATGGCCGCGCTCGCCTGGCCCAGGGTGCCTCCCGCTACCGGCCCGCACGCCATCTGCGCCGCCGCCGTCGCCGTCCGAAACGACGGCGCGACAGTCGTCGGCTACCAGACCTATCTCCAGGGCCTTCCCCTGGCGCTCGAGTCCCCGGTCCCTCTGGCGGACTATGTCGGCGAGCTCGAGCCGCAGTTCGAGCGCCGCCCCGAGATCCGCGACGCCCTCTTCTGGACGCGCGAGAAGTTCTGGTCCGAGTGGAAGAGCGGGAAACGCTACGCCGCCCTCATCCGCCAGCGCGACCTGAAGGAATTCCAGACCTCCGGCGTCCCGGCGCGAGTCCTCGCCAACGCGCCCAAACACTTCCTCCTGGTCAACTCCCGATAGAACTCATCCACTGGAGCGACGATGCACCAAGCGTCTGATCCTGAGCGACTTCGTCGATTGCACTCCCTGGCACTACGAGAAAACTCCGATGACTACAGGTCTCGCTAACGTTAGGCGTCACGAAATGCCCGATTCTTGTCGCCTAAACTCTTCTCCTCTGGCGGCCTCCGAGAGGGATAATCTCCTCATGGACAAGAAGATGTCCCGCCGCGAGAGCCGCGAAGCCTTCGATGTTATGCGACACATTCCTGTCGCTTTTGCCCACCAGCATTAGGACGCCTAATTCATGTTAGGCGTTGCTCATCGGCATCCTGCCGGATGGCTGACCAGTCGCTTGTCCAGAAGAGAGTGAGGATGGCGAGAATCAACTGGAAGCGTGTGATTCTGGGCGGTATCGTGGCCGCCTCTGTGTGGGGACTACTTTACGCGCCCGTGCACCCGCTTGTGGAAGCCCACGACAGCTTCGGTCGGCCGGTCCTCCCGATTACCCCATTTAGGGGCGCGACTCGATTTATGCGGGTACTTGTCGTGCTCACGGGATTCGTGCAGGGAATTGCGACCGTGTGGCTGTATGCTGCAATTGGTCCGCGTTTTGGCCCGGGCCCAAAGACTGCGCTCATCGCTGGGATGGGGGTGTGGTTTCTGACCAGTTGGATACATGTGTTATGGGCGGTGTTCACCTCGGTGCGCCTGACCGTCGTCATAACACCCGTCGCGGCCAGTCTTCCAATTGTCATGCTGGCAGCCATGGCCGGCGCTTGGCCCTACAAGGAATGAGCGAGCCCGCCGGCCCATCTGACTTCGATTTGGCCGGTGCCTCTCGTGGCATCGGCACGCCAGAGGCGCTAGCCTTCCTGGGAGATGCGGAAAAATGACGCGCTCGGCACGTAGCGAAAGCGGAAGTGTCGTGAAGATCAGGCTCGCATTCCTAGACGCTGTGTGGCTGTTCGCGCCGGCTCCGCCGGTCCTCCTGGGTGAACCCCGACCGGCAACAGAACTCTTGGCATGCTCCATCGCCTACCACGACCCCCAAGACCAGGTGGAATCGAGACGCCTTCAAGATCACCGACGTTTCGACCCGGCCTGACGGCACTGTTGGGCGCCGGACAGTGCTTCGGATCGACAACGCTCGCGGCCGATTTGAAATCGAGACTGACGTTAGGCGTGCGAGCCACCGACCCCAGAGTGACGTCGACTATGGGAAATGGCATCTCTATGCCGGCAAAGCCGGGTACGTTGCTCGCCCGGAGGTATCCAAGGGGCATTCCGTGCTGACACAACAGAACCTGAAGAGGCGGGCACCACAGGCTTTCATCCGCTCATGAAAGCCGCTGTCTATACCAGATACGGTCCCACGAGCGTTCTCGAAATCAAGGACGTCGAAAAGCCGGTTCTCAAGGACGATGAAGTCCTCGTTCGCATCCATGCGGCGACGGTTTGCGCGGCGGACTGGAGGATGAGAAAAGCCGATCCATTCATCGTCAGATTCATGAACGGCCTTTGGCGCCCAAAGAAGATCCACGTACTCGGGATGGAGTTCGCGGGAAGAGTCGAATCAGTGGGCGAGGCCGTGACCCGGTTCGGGGAGGGCGACGAAGTATTTGGATCGACCGGGTTCAAGTTTGGCGCGCATGCCGATTACGCATGCTTGCCTGAGCATGCTCTGATGGCGATAAAGCCGGTCAACATGACGTTTGAGGAAGCCGCGGCGGTCTTGTTTGGCGGGGTGTCCGCGTTGCATTTCCTGAGGAAAGCAAAGATCCAAGCCGGCCAGAATGTGCTGGTCTACGGAGCGTCCGGGAGCGTCGGGGTTTTCGCGGTTCAGCTGGCGAAGCACTTCGGGGCGCACGTCACCGGGGTGTGCAGCTCCGGCAATCTGGACCTGGTGAAGTCTCTCGGCGCTGACGAGGTGGTCGACTACACGAGGGAGGATTTCTCGAGAGCCGGCCGAGTCTATGACATCGTCTTCGACACGGTCGGCAAGGGCGGTCTCTCGCGCAGCCTGAAGTCCCTCAAGCGAGGCGGTTCCTACGTTCTGGTCGGGGGTTCCGGACGATTGTCGTTCCTCCTTGGAGTCATTCTCCGAGGGATCTGGGTTTCAATCACGGGCGCCGCGAAAG
>JBKPBH010000047.1:0-4975 GCA_046726795.1 Acidobacteriota bacterium | reverse complement strand
ACGGCATTTGCCGATATGTACTACTTCGAATCGGACGCGGCGCGGGCGGTCGAGAAGGCGGGCCTGCGCGCGGTCCTGGGCGAAACGTTCATCGATTTCCCGGTGCCCGATCACAAGGACCTGCCTGCCACGCTCGCCTTCATGAAGGGGTACGTCCAGCGCTGGAAGGGACATTCCCGGATCACGCCGGCCGCCGCCCCCCACTCGACCTACACGTGCTCGAAGGAGACGCTGCTCGCCGTGCGCGACCTGGCTCTCTCCGAAGGGATTCCGATCCTGATTCACCTTCGCGAGACCAGAAAGGAGCTGGCGGAGCCGCGGAGCACTCCTGGAGAGAGCCCCGTCCTTCATCTCGCCTCGATCGGCTTCTTCGACCACTCCGCCGACGGCCGGCGCGTCCCCATCGTGGCCGCCCACGGCGTCTGGATGGACGAGAAGGACCGCGCCCTCGTCAAGCAGTACGGCGTGGCCCTGTCGCACAACCCGGAATCCAACATGAAGCTCGCCTCCGGCATCGCCGATGTCACGGCCTGGCAGAAGGAGGGCCTCGTGTGGGGGCTCGGCACCGACGGTCCCGCCGGGTCGAACAACGACTTGAACATGTTCGAGGCGATGGACTTCGCGGGCAAGCTCGCCAAGGTCTCGCGCGAGGACCCGACGGTCCTTCCGGCGCGCATGCTGGTCGCCGCGGCGACGTCGGGCGGCGCGCGGGCGCTCGGTCTCTCCGAGAAGATCGGCTCTCTCGAGCCGGGCAAGCAGGCGGATTTCATCGCCGTGGATGTCCAGAACCCGCATGTCCAGCCTTTCGAAGACGTCTATTCGACTCTCGTGTATTCCGCCAAGTCCTCCGACGTCACCGACGTCTGGGTGGACGGGAAGCGCCTCCTCGCGGCCCGGCGTCCCGTGACGCTCGATGAGAGGGCGATCCTTTCCGCCGCGGCAAAGTGGCGGCAGAGGGTGCGCGCCTCCCTGACGCCGGCCAAATAGAATGCGCCCCGTGCCCCGCCTCCCGCCTGCCGCCTCCCGCCTCCCGTCCCCATGAGGACCGTCTACGAGATCCTGCGCGCGAAGAGAGAAGGCCAGGAGCTGCCGAAAGAAGAAATCGCCTACTTGGTCCGCGGCGTCGTCTCCGGAGAGGTCCCCGAATATCAGGCCGCGGCCTTCCTGATGGCGGCCGTCATCCTGGGCCTCTCCACCGCGGAGACGGCGGCTCTGACGGAAGCCATGCGGGATTCGGGAGACTGCTGGGACCTGTCGGATCTCGCGCCTGTCGTGGACAAACATTCGACCGGAGGCGTCGGAGACAAGGTCACGCTCGTTCTGGCGCCTCTCGTCGCCGCCGCCGGAGCGCGCGTCGGGATGATGTCGGGTCGAGGCCTGGGCCACACCGGCGGAACTCTCGACAAGCTCGCCTCCATCCCCGGCTTCCGGACCGATCTGGATCTGCCCCGGGTGCGCGAGGCCCTGACCAGCGTCGGCGCCGCGCTCTTCGCGCAGACCGACACGATCGCTCCCGCAGACCGGATTCTCTACGCCCTGAGAGACGTCACGGGGACAGTCGAGAACCTTTCCCTCATCGTGGCCTCCATCCTCTCCAAGAAGCTCGCGTCTGGCACGACCGGGATCGTCTTCGACGTGAAGACGGGAGACGGCGCTTTCATGAAGGCGATGGAAGACTCTCGCGCCCTCGGCCGCGCGCTCGTGGACACCTCCCGTGCGGCCGGGCGCCAGGCGTCGGGCTGGATCACGGACATGAGCCGCCCGCTCGGCCGCGCCGTCGGGAACGCCCTCGAAGCGGAGGAATCGATCCGGGTGCTGCGCAACGAGGGCCCGCCGGCCGTGCGGGAGATCTGCCTGGTCCTCGGCGCCGAAATGCTCCGATTCGCGGATCCTTCGCTGAGCGAGGACGCGGCGCGCAAGAGCCTGGAATCCGCATTCGATTCCGGCGCCGCGGCGCGAAAGTTCCAGCAGATGATCGAGTTTCAAGGCGGAGATCCTGCGGTCGTGGACGATCTCTCCCGTCTTCCGGCCCCCGCCCAGCGCATTCCCGCGCTTGCTCTGCGGCCCGGCTACGTGCGCTCGATCTCCACCGAAAAGATGGGCTTCCTTTCGATCGACATCGGCTGCGGCCGGCGCAAGCGCGAAGACACGATCGATTTCGCCGCGGGATTCCTCGTCGAGAAGACCGTGGGCGACCGCGTGGGGCGCGGCGAGCCGCTCGCCTATCTGTGCCTCGGAGAGCGTCCCGCTCCGCGACCCAACATGGAACGGGAGCTGACCGCTCTCTTCCGCATCGGCGACGAGCCCGTTTCCCCGCCTCCTCTCGCGATCGAGCGGCTGTAAGAGTCCGTCGGATTCCTGGCGGCCTATCGTCTCATTCGTGGCCTCCCGCCTCTCTCGGTGTAGCCATGGCGTCCGGAAAGGAAACGCCTTTCGTCACGCCCCGGACAGCCTGGACGTGTCCGGAAAGAACGAACCGACCCGAGTGTCCTTCGGCCGACAGCTTAAAATCCCCTTCGTGCTGTACCGGTTCGAGAGGGTGAGCAAGTCCTATGGGCCCAAGGAGGTTCTGCGGGATGTGACGTGGCAGCACAACCCGGGCGAGAAGGTGGGCCTCGTGGGGCGCAACGGGGCGGGAAAGACGACGCTGCTGAAGATCGCCCTGGGTCGCGAGGAGCCGGACTCCGGCGAGATCGTGCGGGCCAACGCCGTCCGGATCGCGACCGTGGACCAGTCCCTGCCGGGCGACCTCTCTGAGTCCCTTCACGACTACGTGGCCGGGGCGTTCGAGGCGCTCCACCGGATCGAGGCCGAGATGCGCCGGCTCGAGCACGCCATGGCGGACGGGGACAACTCCGCGACGATCCACGACCGGTACGACTCGCTCTCTCACCGCTTCGAGAATGAAGGCGGCTACGAGATGGTCGCGGAGGTCGAGAAGGCCCTCTCGGGGTTGGGCTTCGAGAAGGCGGAATTCTTGAGGCCGCTCGCAGAGCTGTCGGGCGGCCAGAAGAACCGAGCCATGCTCGCGCGGGCGATCCTGTCTTCCCCGGACGTGCTGCTGCTCGACGAGCCGACGAACCACCTCGATTTCAACGCCGTGGAGTTCCTGGAGGAATACCTGGCGCGCTCGCGCCGGGCCTATCTCGTGGTGACGCACGACCGCAGGTTCCTCGATCGCGTGGCGGAAGAGATCGTGGACCTCGAGAACGGCCGGCTCACCGCCTACTCGGGTGGTTACACGGCCTACCGGCGGCAGAAGGCGGAGAGGGTCCTTACCGCGACGCGAGCCTTCGAGAAGCAGCAGGAGTTCATCGAGAAGGAGAAGGAGTACATCCGCCGGAACATCGCCGGAGTCAACTCCCGGCAGGCGAAGGGGCGCCGGACGCGGCTGGCCCGTGTCGAGAGGCTCGAGAAGCCGATCGAGGACACGACTTCGGTGGCCTTCGAGTTCGACGCCGCCCGGGTCGGCGGACGGAGCTTCCTGCGCGCGAGGCATCTCGACGCGGGGTACGAGCCCGGGTCGCCCATCGTGCGAGACGTGTCCTTCGAGCTCCTTCGCGGAGAGCGGCTGGCCATCCTGGGCGAAAACGGCACGGGCAAGACGACTCTCTTAAAGACCCTCGCCGGCAGGCTCGCGCCGCTGTCCGGAGCCGTCCAGACCGGCCACGACGTCTCGATCGGCTACTACGACCAGGAGCTCAAGGACCTCGATCCGACACGCCGCGCGATCGACGCGGTCTGGGACGAGCACCCGGAGGAGACCGAAGAGGCCATGCGCTCGTACCTGGCCCGCTTCGCGTTCCGCGGCGACGAGGTCTTTGCTCCGATCGCCGATCTCTCGGGCGGCGAGAAGGGGAGGCTCACGCTCGCGGTCGTGATGCGCCAGCGGCACAATCTCCTCCTCCTGGATGAGCCGACCAACCATCTGGACCTGGACTCCCGCGAGGCCCTGGAGGAATCACTCGAGGACTTTCCGGGATCGATCGTGTTCGTGTCGCACGACCGCACGTTTATCGACAGGCTCGCGACTCGGGTCATGGATGTCCGCGGGGGCCGCGCACTCGGATTCGACGGGAACTACACGGAGACGGCGAACGCCCGGGCCGAGAGGCGGCGGCGCCCGGAGCCGCCTTTCCCGGCAGCCGGGGGAGGCGGAGAGCCGCGGCCCTCCTTCACCGCCGCGCCCAGATCCGTCCGAAAACCCGAACCGCCGGAGCAGAGGGAGGCCGCGCGCCGCCGCAAACGCATCGCGGGCCTCGAAGAGAGGATCTCGGCGCTCGAGGCGGAGGTCGAGACTTTGGAGACTCGCCTCTGGGAGGAGGCCCTGACGCTCGGCCCGGTCGCCTCCCGCGATCTCGCCTCGAGAAAGGACGCGAAGAAGGAGGAGCTCGACGCGCTGGTCGAGCAGTGGGCGGCGCTGTCGGAAGAGGAGGGTCGCGCCTCCGCGGAGCGCAGTCGGTGACCGGACCCGGGGATATGGAGACGCCAGGACGCGGGAACGCGGGGACGCGGGGACGCGGGGAGGTGGGGACCGCCGCAATCGTCGCGGTCGGCACCGAGATGCTGTCCCCACTGCGGCAGGACACCAACTCCCTGTGGATCACGGATCGTCTGGAGGAAGTCGGAATCACCGTGGTGCGCAAGTCGATCGTGCCGGACGACCCCGCGGCGATCGGAGACGAGATCGTCTTCGCGGCCTCGGCCGCGCCGCTCGTCTTCACAACCGGAGGTCTCGGCCCGACCGCGGATGACATGACCGTTCCCGCGGTTGCGCTGCGGCTCGGGATGACTCTCCGCCGCGACGAGCCGTATCTCGCCCACATGCGCGAGAGATTCGCGAAGCGTGGCATCCCCATGGCCGCCACCAACGAGAAGCAGGCGGACTTCATCGTGGGGGCCGATGTCCTGCACAATCCCCGGGGAACCGCGCCCGGCTTCTGGATCACCCGGCAGGGCACCGAGTACGTCATCC
>JBKPBH010000046.1:0-23486 GCA_046726795.1 Acidobacteriota bacterium | reverse complement strand
GATCAAGGTCCAGAGGGGTGCGATCGCGGGACTCGCCGCCGAGCCGGACAAGTCCGCGACGTAGGAGACGCGGAGACACGGAGAAAGAGCCCTCCCCGCGTCACCGCCGCCGCGTCGCCGCGTCTAGCCCATGGAATAGCTGACAGCTGATGGCTTTTCCGGTACTATTCGCCGTTCTCTAAGGGAGGGCCCTGCTTGTCCAAACGGCTTCGTTGGCGCGTCCTGCTCATTCTCCTCGTCGTCGCCGGCCTGGTGGCGGGCTACGTCATGACCGGCTATTCCCACGCGAAAAAGGAGTGGGTCGGCGCCGGCTCGCCCCCCTTGTCCGAAGCCTTGAAGAAGGGGATCAAGCTCGGCCTCGACCTGCGCGGAGGCATCCACCTCGTCCTCCAGGTCAACACGGCCGACGCGGTCAAGGCGGAGCGCGACGACGCCGTCGAGCAGCTCCAGAACCAGGCGCGGGAGCAAGGGGTTGTTCTCGGCGCGGTTGAGTACCCTTCCGAGGCCTCCTTCACGGTCGCGGTCACTCCACAGACCGACGAGAAGAAGCTCGATGAGCTCGTCAAGCGCTGGCTACCCGACTGGAACGTCGGCTCGGCCGGAGGGAAGTGGAGCTTCGCCCTGAAAGACCCGCGGCGCCGCGAGACCGAGGAGAACGCGGTCGCGCAAGCCGTGGAGACGATCCGCAACCGCGTGGACGAGTTCGGCGTGGCCGAGCCCCTGATCGCTCGGGAGGGGACCGATCGAATCCTCGTCCAGCTCCCGGGCATCGACGATCCCAAGCGCGTGAAGGATCTCATCAAGAGCACCGCCTTCCTGGAGTTGAAGCTCGTGGAGCAAGGACCCTCGACGGACAAGGCGGCCCTCCTGACGCCTTACGGAGGTCAGGTCCCCCCGCAGTTGGAGCTCGTCGAGGAAAAGGCGCAGCCGGGACAGCGCCAGCCGGGCTGGTACCTCGTCAAGAAGGCCGCGGTCATCACCGGCCGGGACCTGAAGAACGCACGCCCCTCGCGCGGGCAGTTCGGCGCGAGCTCGGTGACCTTCTTCCTGACGGCGGCCGGCGCCGAGAAGTTCTCCGCGGCCACCGGAGCCAACGTCGGCAAGTTCCTCGCCATCATCCTGGATCACCGCGTGCAGTCGGCGCCCAGGATCCACGAGCGGATCACCGACACCGGGCAGATCACCGGCAACTTCACGCCGGAAGAAGCCAACGACCTGGCTCTGGTCCTGCGAGCGGGAGCGCTGCCGGCGGGGCTGACCTACCTCGAGGAGAGGACGGTCGGACCGTCGCTCGGTCTCGACTCGATCCGCAAGGGGATCACCGCGTCGATCGCGGGGGCTCTCCTCGTCTTCGGGGCCGTCGTCGTCTATTACCGGAGGGCCGGGTGGAACGCCGTGCTCGCCCTCCTCTTGAACGCGGTGTTGCTGCTGGGCGCGATGTCGCTCTTCAACGCCACCCTGACCCTGCCGGGGATCGCCGGGTTCATCCTCACGATCGGTATGGCGGTCGACTCGAACGTCCTCATCTTCGAGCGCATCCGCGAGGAGCTGCGCGGCGGCCGCGCTCCGAAGACCGCGATCGAGAACGGCTTCTCCAAGGCCTTCGCCACGATCATCGATACGCACATCACCGTCATCATCTCGGCGATCTTCCTCTTCCAGTTCGGGACCGGGCCGGTCAAGGGTTTCGCCGTGACTCTGATCATCGGTCTCCTGATCTCCGTGTTCACGGCCGTCTTCGTGTCGCACACCGTCTTCGAGCTCGAGTACGGCCGGCGGCAGCACATCGACGCGCTTTCGATCTGAGGCAGGCATGGAACTCTTTCGCCAGACGCACATCGATTTCCTCCGCTGGAAGTGGTGGGCCATCGGGGCCTCCTGGGCCCTGATCCTCGTCGGCCTGATCGCGATCTTCGTGCAGAAGGGGCTCAAGTTTGGCATCGACTTCGCCGGCGGCACACAGATCGCCCTGCGCTTCGTGCAGCGGCCGGACATCGACCACCTCCGAAAGATCCTCGACACCGGTCACTTCGGCGACACCGGCATCCAGCGCTACGAGGCGGTCGAGAAGAACGAGGTCCTGATCCGCGTGCAGCAGCAGAGGAAGGAAGGGCGGGACATCACCGCCGAGGTCCTGAACCTTCTGCGGCAGGGCCTGGGCTCGGCCGCCGACGCCTCGAAGCTCGACCTGAACACACAGGGGCGCGACAGTCTCTCCGCGCGTCTTGTCGCCGCCGACCCGGACCAGGTCGCCGGCAAGAGCGGCCAGAACCCGACCGATTACTACGGACGAATCGCGGAACAGGTCATCGCGCGCCGCTCCCAGATGGGCCTCTTCCGGTCTTCCGCGGACGTGAACTCGGTGCCGGGCCTCACGCCGGCCGTCAAGGGCTGGATCCAGGCTAACGCCGCGGCTGGCCCCTTCGTCCTCCTTTCGGCCGGGAGCGTCGGACCGCAGGTCGGCGCGGACCTGCGCCAGAAGGCGCTCTGGGCCATCGCGACGTCGACCTTCGGGATGCTCCTCTACATCTGGTGGCGCTTCCGCTCCCTCCCCTTCGGCGTGGGCGCGATCGTGGCGACCGTCCACGACACGCTCATCACGGTTGGCCTGCTCGCCCTCTTCGGGCGCGAGTTCAACCTCGTCGTGGTCGCGGCGCTCCTGACGCTCATCGGCTACTCGGTCAACGACACGGTGGTGGTGTACGACCGGATCCGCGAGAACCTGCGCACGCCCAAGAAGGAGCCGCTCGAGATCGTGATCAACCGCTCGATCAATCAGACGCTGTCGCGGACCGTGCTGACCTCGGGCGCCACGATGCTGGTCGTCGTGGCGCTCTTCTTCCTCGGGGGCGAGGTGCTGAACACCTTCGCTCTGACGCTGATCATCGGGATCGTCGTCGGGACCTACTCCTCGATCTACGTGGCCTCTCCCATCGTCGTGATCTGGAAACAGGTGTCGGGCCGCCGCAGGCTCGTCCCCGTCCCCGCCGTCAAGCCGACGGCGCCGGCGCCGGCCCCATCCCCGCAGAAAAAGAAGACCGGCCGCCGCTGAGCAGTCGTAAAACGTAAAACGCAAAACGAGACGGGCTCGTGCAGTTCCGTTTTACGTCTTACGCCTTGGGGTTTTACGGCCTTTGTGAAACTCTCGGTTTCGCCGTAATCTGTAGTCTCCATGATCCGCTTCGAGGAGATCCTCGACAGGGTCGAGGCGTACAACCCGCAGACAGACCAGGATCTGCTGCGGCGGGCCTATGTCTTTTCGGCCCGGGAGCATCGGGGGCAGGTCCGGCGTTCGGGCGAGCCCTATCTCATCCATCCCTTGAACGTCGCCGCCATCCTGGCCGAGATGAAGGCCGACGACGTGTCCATCGTGGTCGGCCTCCTGCACGACGTGCTCGAGGACACGCTGACGACCCGGGAGGCGATCGCGCAACAGTTCGGGTCCGAGGTCGCGGAGCTGGTCCACGGCCTGACGAAGATCGGCCGGTTCTCGTATGTCTCGCGCGAGGAGGCGCAGGCCGAGACCTTCCGCAAGATGATCCTGGCGATGGTGTCCGACTTGCGGGTGGTCTTCGTCAAACTCGCCGACCGCCTGCATAACATGAGGACACTCCGGTTCCTGCCGGAAGCCCGGCAGCAGGAGATCTCCCGGGAAACGATGGATATCTATGCTCCGATCGCCAATCGGCTGGGGATGGGCCTCGTCAAGGGGGAGCTCGAGGACCTGTCGTTCCTGTACCTCGAGCCGCAGGAGTACGCCCGGATCCAGCGCGAAGTGGAGAAGAGCCTGAAGGGGTCCGAGAAGATGATCGAGCAGATCCGCCGGGAGCTCGAGAAGAAGCTGAACGAGGCCGGGATCGGCGCGGAAGTGACGGGCCGGCGCAAGCACATCTTCTCGATCGCATCGAAGATCCGGCGGCGCGGCGTGGACGTGGCCGAGCTCTACGACGTTCTCGCCTTCCGGATCGTGGCGCCGGAGACGCGCGACTGCTACGCGGCGCTCGGCCTCGTCCACCAGCGCTGGCGGCCCGTCCCCGGCCGCATCAAGGACTACATCGCGATGCCGAAGCCGAACTTCTACCAATCGCTCCACACCACGGTCATGAGCGATTCGGCGCAGCCCTTCGAAGTCCAGATCCGGACCCGCGAGATGGACCTGATCGCCGAGAGGGGGATCGCGGCGCACTGGAAGTACAAGGAGGGGAGGATCGGGCCCCACACTGACGACGCCCGGTTCCAGTGGCTCCGCCAGCTGGTGGACTGGCAGAGCGACGTCTCAGACCCGAGGCAGTTCCTCTCCGCCCTCAAGGTGGACCTCTACCCCGACGAGGTCTACACCTTCACGCCGAAGGGAGAGGTCTTCGCGTTCCCGCGGGGCGCGACGGCCGTGGACTTCGCCTACCGCGTGCACACCGACGTCGGTCACCGTTGCGTGGGCGCCCGCGTCAACGGCAAGCTCGTACCCCTGCGTTCCGAGCTGGCGAGCGGAGACATCGTGGAGATCCTGACGGCGCCCAATTCCTCCCCGTCGCGGGACTGGCTCTCCTTCGTGGCCACCAGCCGCGCGCGGCACAAGATCCGGCAATTCATCCATACCGAAGAGAAGGCGCAGGCGATCGAGCTCGGGCGCCGCCTCCTCGAACGGGAGCTGAAGAAGCACAAGCGAACCTTGAAGAAACTCGAGCAGCAGGGAGCCCTGCAGAAGGAGCTGGGCTCCTGGGGTTTCTCGCGCCCCGAAGACCTCTACGCCGCGATCGGCTACGGGAAGCTCGCGGCACGCGTCGCGCTCGAACGGTTCGTTCCCGCCGAGGAGCTGGCAAAGGCCGAGCCCCCCCGGAAGGAGACGGCGGTCACCCGCGTCGTCCGCAAGATCCTGCCATTCGGCTCCCCCGACATCGTGGTCGTCGGCCACAACGACCTCCTGGCGTCCCTCGCCAAGTGCTGCGGCCCTGTCCCCGGAGAGAAGATCGTGGGTTACATCACCCGGGGACGCGGGGTATCGGTCCATTCCGAGAACTGCCCCAACGTCGAGAACCTCCTGTACGACCCGGGACGCCAGATCGATGTCGCGTGGGCGGGGGCGAAGACGACGACCTATGCGATCGTGCTGGAGGTCCTGTCCGAGGACCGCCCGGGCCTGTTGGCCGACCTGACGCATGCGATCGCCGGAGAGGGCTCCAACATCCGCCGGATCGAGGCGCGCACGGAGGAAGGACGGAAGGGCTACGTTTCGGTCTCGCTCGAGACTTCAGACCTGAAGCACCTGGAGAAGATCCTCTCGCGCCTGAAGGCCGTCTCCGGCGTTCGCGAAGTCATCCGGAAGTACAACGTCCCCCAGGCCGGCGAAAGGACGTAGGCACCGAGGAGCCGGTCCTCGGTGCTCGGTGCTCGGTGTTCGGGTAGCTCCGGGGCCCTTAACCGAAAACCGAACTCCGAAAACCGAACACCTACTTTGCGGCGCGGGCGGTGGGCTTGGTCAGTTTTCCGGAGCGAATGCACCGGGTGCAGGCGCGCACGCGCCGCGTGACGCCTCCGACGACGGCCCGGACCTCCTTGAGGTTCAGATGCCACTTCCGGTTCGTGACGTTGTGGGCGTGGCTGATCCGGCGGCCCGTCATCGGGATCTTTCCGCAGAACTGGCAGTGTTGAGCCATGGCTCCCCTCGGTTACGACCGCTTGGGGTCAAAAAAGCGCTGCATCCTACACAGTCGTCGGCCCCCGCGCAACTCGACGGTTCACGAGAGGACGGCAGACATCGGGCCAAGGGCCGAAGCCGCAAGCTCGGCCTTCCGCCTCGCCCCTCCCGCCTTCCCATCAACGTGAGCTAAGTGCTTGGCCGGCGGAGTGTTTGTCTCTCGTTCGTCTTGACTGGGGAATAATCTTCTGTTACCTTGAACCATAGCCGTAAAAACTCTTAGTAGAAGCCCGTAACCGTTTTACTTCTTTCGGTGCGCGCGAAGTGCTGTTTAAGAAATCGAAGAACCTGGTCGGCCTCGACATCGGTTCCTCGGCGGTCAAGCTCGTAGAGCTCAAGAACGCCAAGGGGGGCGGCTATCGGCTCGTCAAAACGGGGATCGAGCCGCTCTCACCCGAGGCGATCGTCGATGGGGCGATCATGGACGCTTCTCTGGTCGTGGACACGGTCAACCGCGTGGTTTCTTCCCTGAACGTCCGCAACAACGACTTCGGGACGTCGCTCTCGGGGCATTCCGTGATCGTCAAGAAGATCTCCCTTCCGGCGATGTCCGCCGAGGAGCTCGCCGAGTCCATCCGGTGGGAAGCCGAGCAGTACGTCCCCTTCGACATCAACGACGTCAATCTGGACTACGTCGTGCTCGAGCCGGGGGGCGGCGACACGATGGATGTGCTCCTCGTCGCGGTCAAGAAGGACAAGATCGGCGACTACACAAGCGTCATCACGCAGGCCGGCAAGACTCCGGTCCTGGTAGACGTGGACGCCTTCGCGCTCCAGAACGCCTTCGAGGCCAACTACCCCCTCGAGCCGGGACGGGTCTTGGCGCTGGTCAACATCGGGGCCTCCGTCACGAACGTCAATGTCCTTTCGGGAGCGTCCACGATCTTCTGGCGCGACATCTCCTTCGGCGGCAACCAGTACACCGATGCCATCCAGAAGCAGCTCTCGCTCGGTTTCGAGCAGGCCGAGGCCTTGAAGAGGGGGGAATCGTCCGGTGAGCACTCCGTCCAGGAGATCCTGCCGATCCTGCGCTCGGTGACCGATGACCTCGCCCAGGAGTTGCAGAAGACCTTCGACTTCTTCGGCGCGACGACCTCCACCGAGAAAATCGACCAGCTCTTCATCGCCGGCGGATGCTCGCGCATCGTCAACCTGGACCGCCAGCTGAAGGAGCGGTTCGGAATGCCCGTCGAGATCATGAATCCCTTCCGGCAGATCGACGTGTCGGGCAGCGCGGTCTCGCCGGAGTGGCTGAACGAGAACGCGCCGAGCCTGACCGTGGCCGTGGGGCTCGCCGTGCGACACATCGGGGACGAAGCCGCTTGATCCGGATCAATCTTCTCACCGAGGCCAAGGCCGCCGCGGCGAGGAAGAAAGCGCCGATGCTTCCCACCGGCGCGCGGCTGAACAACTTCCTGTTCTTCGGCGCCTTCGCGCTCGGGCTCGCTTACATCGCCGTCTTCGGACTGAGGGCGGTGTCGGAGCGCAGCCGCCTCGACGACGACATCGTCAAGGCCCGCCTGGAAGCGGACCGCCTGAAGTCCATCATCGAAGAGGTCAAGGAGTACGAGGACAAGAAGGCGAGCCTCGAGGCGAAGATCCAGCTGATCAACTCCCTGAAGACCAACCAGAAGGGGCCGGTTCGTCTGATGGACGAAATCTCCAAGGCTCTTCCGGACCTGGTCTGGCTGACCAGCCTCGATTTCGCGGGCAACCAGATTACGATGAAGGGCAAGACCCTGTCGCCCAACGCGGTGGCGACCTATCTCGAGAACCTGAAGAAGAGCCCATTTTTCGCGGAGCCCGTCTTCAAGTCGCTCGGCGCGGACGGCGGCTCCTCCGGGACCTACACCTGGGAAATGACCTTGACGTTCAATCCGGCCGCGGCCCTCGCCTCCGCCCCCGCCGCGCCCGAGCCCACGCCCGGGCCCGAGAAGAAAGGGAAGGGGGTCTAGCGCAGCATGGCCCTCGCCCTGCGGCTCGACGAGCGCCGATGGTACGTCGCCCTGGGAATCGGGCTGGCCTTCGGCGCCGCGCTGGCCTTTGCCGTCCACTATGCGTGGCTGCGGGGCGTCAACGAAGAGATCCGGGCGAAGAGGACGGAGCTCGACGGCCTCCAGCAGGAGATCCAGAAGGGTCGCGCGGCCGAGCGGAAGCTTTCGCAATTCCGCGAGGAGGTCAAGAGGCTCGAGATCGACCTCTCCAAGCTCCTCCAGATCCTCCCCTCCAAGCGGAACACCGAGGACCTGATCAAGAGGATCGAAACCCTCACGCGGCAGGGGGACTTCTCCCTCAAGAAGTTCACGCCGGGCGAGTTCTCCAACAAGGACTTCTATTCTGAGTGGCCGATCGTCATCCAGCTCGACGGCACTTACCACAACCTCGCCCTGTTCTTCGACCGGATGAGCCGCTTCTCCCGGATCATCAACGTCGAAGAGATGAAGATCAACGCCATCAACGACCCTGGCAAGTCCATCGGGGCGAGCTTCGTGGCGAAGACCTTCATCTACACCGCTGAGGAGAAGCCGGAGGCCGCGGGCAAGAAGGGCGCCCCCGCCACGCCCGGAGGCCCCGCTGCCAAGGCCCAGACCCTGAAGAAGAAAGCGGAAGCGGGGATGACGGAATGAGGCGGCCCGCTCTGCTCGCCTCGGGCCTTCTCCTTCTGGCCGCGACGGCGTTTGCCGCCGCGCCGCGCAAGACCCCGACCCCGACCCCCGGTCCCGCCGCGCAGGCCACCCCCGTCGCGCCTCCCGAATCCCCCGGCCAGAGCATGATCGAGCAGGAGGAGTCGGCGCTGGCCGGGCGGGCCTTTTCCTACGACCCGGCCGGGAGGCGCGACCCGTTCCGATCCCTGCTTGTCCGCCCGGAGAAGGGGGGAGCGGGGCGCCGGCCTGCGGGCATCGCGGGCATCGCGATCGACGACGTCCTCCTCCAGGGAATCTGGAAGACACGGGCCGGCTTCGTCGCGCAGATCCGGGGAACGGACAACAAGAGCTACCTTCTGCGCTCCGGCGACCAGCTCTACGACGGCGAGGTCTTGAGAATCGGCCCCAACGAGGTAACCTTCCGCCAGAATCTGAACGACCCCCAGAGCGTGAAACCTTTCCGGGATATCACCAAGCAGCTCAATGCGACGATCAAGCCCTGATTTCGGAAGGACAACGACTTCCGGCGCGACGGGAGGAGAGATGCGAAGGACATTGACACGGCCGGCGACGGCGATCATGGCCCTCATGCTGGCGGGGGCGCTGGGATGCGCCGCGGCGGGTTCCCATTCGACCCCGCGGCAAGCCGCGCAGACGGCCGCCGCATCTCCGGTGATCGCCTCCGAGCCTCCCGCCGTCGCTCCCGGCGTTCGCATCACCCAGGCCGCCTTCAACGAGGACACGGACGGAGCGCGGGTCGTCCTGTCCGCCAACGCCCCCTTGCTCTACACCTCTTACGAGCCCCGTCCGGATCTGCTCGTGGTCGACCTTCCCGGGGCGAACATCCCGGGCGGTTTCGTAGAGCCGACGGCGACGGGCTCGCTCGTCACATCAGTCCGCGTCGAGCCAGTTCTCGAGATGGGCAAGCCGGCAACCCGCGTCTCGATCGCCCATCGCGAGGGGCTTCGCTCGGACGTCAGAAGCGTGGGCCAGGGCCTCGCGATCTCCTTCGAGCCGGTTGCAGAGGCCGCCGGGCAGCCGGACTCCGCGGCGCCGGGCGACTCCACACCGGTTGCAGCCGTCGCCGAGACCGGGTCCCCCGCCACGAGCGTGCCGATCGTGACCGAGGTGATCGGGCCGTCGGCTCCGGCGCGCGGAGAAGTCGCGCACCTCCTCGAAGAGCTGCAGGTCCGAGTCGGCGCCGCCGGCGAGGTGACCGTCGCCCTGCTGGGAGACGGGACGCTTGCGGCCAGAGACTTTCTGCTCGAGAACCCGCCGCGGCTCGTCATCGATCTGCCGGGGGTCCGTAACCAGGTTCGCCGCCGCGTCGTCCCGGTCCAGAGCGGGCTCGTGTCGCGCGTTCGGGTCTCGCAGTTCCAGTCCGCCCCGCAGCCGGTGACCCGGGTCGTCTTAGACCTCGCCCGGCCCGCGCCGCACGCCCTGGTGCCGGAAGGGGAGCGCCTGACGGTCGTCGTGCGATCGGGTGAGGTCGCGGCCGCTGCGCCCCCCTCCCAGACGACCGTCGCCGAGGCTCCCTCCCGACCGCCCGAAGAGAAGTCGGTCCGGAAGGAAGCTTCCCCCGAAGCGCCCTCGCCCGCCGCCGCGGTCCCGACGACGGAACCCGCGCCTTTGCGCACGGCGGAGGCGAACCCGGCAGCGGTCTCTCTTTCGCCGCCTCCGCAGGCCCCGCCGGTGGCCGAGTCGAAACCCTCCTCTCCGGCGCCCCGGCCCGTTTCCGCTCCTTCCGCTCCTCCGGAGACTTCCGCGGTGGAGACTTCGAGCGCGGCCAATCCGGTCAAGCTCGCCCCCGGCATTCAGAAAGCCCAGAAGAGCGCTCCGTCCTCCTCGCCGTCTCGCCTCCCGCGCGAGAAGGCGTCCGTCCGGGAAGAGGCGCTCTTCGAAGCCGCCGCGGCGATGCTGGCGCAGGAGGAGGGGGCCCGTCCTGAGACGCCGCAGGCGACCTACCAGCCGAGGACAATCGCCGAAAACCAGACCCAGTTCACCGGCGAGCCGATCTCGCTCGACCTGAAAGACGCCGACATCAAGGATGTCTTCCGGACGATCTCGCAGTTGACGCAGTTGAATATCGTCGTGGATCCGGAAGTCAAGGGCACGGTCACCGTCCAGCTGGAGGATGTCCCGTGGGACCAGGCCCTGGACCTGATCCTCAAGCAGAACGGTCTGGGCTATGTGCTCGAAAACAACATCATGCGCATCGCCACCACGGCCAAGCTCCAGTCGGAGCAGGCCGACCGTCTTCGGCTGATGGAGGCCCGGCAGGCGGCCGAGCCCACGCGCACGGTCATCAAGAAGCTCTCCTACGCGAAGGCGCAGGAGCTCACGCCGACGATCAAGAGCGTCATGTCCCGGCGCGGGGACATCGTCGTAGACACACGCACCAACACGCTCATCATCCGGGAGATCCCGACCTACCTGCCGGCTGTCCTCCAGCTGATCGAGAACCTGGACACGGCGACGCCGCAGGTCATGATCGAGGCGCGGATCGTCGAGACCACGAAGTCGCTCGGACGCAGCCTCGGGATCGCCTGGGGCGCGAATGGCTCCGCCGACGTCGCCCACGGCAACACGACCGGCCTGATCTTCCCCAACAACGTCACGGGGACCTTCACCGTCCCGCTCGGCACGCCCCAGACCATTCTCACGGCCCGGCTGGGCAACATCCTCGACTCCTTCAACCTCGACGTGGCGCTCTCGGCCGCGGAGAACCAGGGCCTGCTCAAGATCATCTCGTCCCCCAAGGTCGCCGCCGTGACGAACACCGCGGCCACCATCCAGTCGGGGGTGCAGATCCCCGTCCAGACCAACGTCAACAACACGACGACGGTCATCTACGTGGACGCGACGCTGAAGCTGACGGTCACTCCCCAGATCACCAACGAGGGAACGATCCTGATGTCGGTCAACGTGCAGAAGAGGGAGCCGGCCGTGGCCCTGAACCTCTCGATCGGCCAGAACGTCCCGCTGACCGTGCGCCAGTACCAGGGCGACATCCTCGTGCGCGACGGGGCGACGAGCGTCATCGGCGGCATCTTCCAGATCAATGACCAGGACCAGAACAACATGATCCCCGGGCTCTGGAAGATCCCGATTCTCGGCAACCTCTTCCGCAATAAGACACGGACCGAGAAACACGACGAGTTGTTGATTTTCATCACGCCTCGGATTCTCAAACAGTGAGAAGGGTGAAAACCATGAAGAGAACCCTCAGGGTCCCTGTCCTGCTGGCGGGAGTGGCGGCCTTCGCGGCCCTGTCCGCGGACTGCACGAACAAGCAGGGAGAAACCGAAGCGCCCGTGTTCCTCACGGTCGAGATGACCCTGCAGCCGGGATTCGTGAATGTCGGCGTGATCGCGCCCGTCCAGGTCCCGACCATCAGCATCGCCAGCCATTTGAAGAACCGGTCCCAAACGGATCCGCAGTCGTTCGCCAACGTGATGTGCGAGAGCTACACGGTCCACTTTCACCGCACCGACGGGGGGACCCGTGTTCCGACGGACCAATCGTTCGGTTGCGGCGTGCTGATTCCCTCGGGCGGCGCGGCCTCGCTGACGAATTTTCCTATCCTGAGCGCTTCGTCGATCCAGCAGTCTCCGCTGGACCAGTTGCTCCCTTTCAACGGGGGCTTCGACCGGGAGACTGGCCGGGCCGAGATCGACACCGCATTCGACATCACGTTTTTCGGCCACACCGCTTCCGGCCAGCGCGTCCAGAGCGAGACCGCCACCGGCCCCCTGCTCTTCGCCTTCACGGGGACCGGGTCGGTCGCCAGGAACACGAATCGATAAGGGGAGGCTCCTCATGCGCCGGATCGCCATAATTCTCCTGGGTGTCGCGCTCGCCGGCTCGGCGAGCTGGTTCTGCTCCTCCGACGCGCCCAGCCCCACCTCGGGCAAGGGCGGGGGCGGCGGAACGACTTCGACCGCGCTTCAGATCCGGCTCTTCACGAGCAACCCCAATCCCGTGGCCGGGACCTGCACCGCGATCCAGGCCGTCGTGACTTTGAACGGCGCCAACGTGCCGGACGGGACCAGTGTGTCTTTCACGACCAACCTCCCGGGCTCCGCTTTCGCCCAGAACGGACTGGCTCTGATCTCGGTCGTCACGCAGTCGGGAATCGCAACGACCGCCCTCTGCTCGACGTCGGCAGGGCTCGCGACGGTCCGCGCCACCGCCAGCGTCGGCTCCCAGACGGCGACGGCGACTATCCAGATCGCCTTCCAGCCCTCGCTGCAGGTCGCGCCGTTCTTCACGTTCTGCAGCCCGAGCTTCGGGCCGGCCACCGGCGGCACCTCCCTGACGATCAACGGCGGGCGCTTCACCGGCACTCCGGCGACGACGCGCGCGACGTTCACCGTGGCGGGCGTGACCCGCGAAGCCCTGGTGACCGCGGTGTCGGCGACCGCCGTGACCGTCGTGACTCCGGCCTTTCCCGAGGCGACGTCCTCCTCGGTTCCCGTGACCATCACGCTGACCTTCGGGACCAATTCCACGACGCCCGTGACTCTGTCGTTGCCGAACTGCTTCGCCTTCGGCACGGTGGCGTCGAGCACGCCCACGATCACGGCGGTGCTCCCCTCCTCGGGATCCAACGAGGGCAACACGATCGTGACGATCATTGGATCGGGCTTCTCCTCGCCCGTCCAGGTCTTCTTCGGGGTCGTCGAGGCGAAGGTCCTTTCCGTCTCGTTCAACCAGATCGTCGTGCAGACCCCTCCGGCCTCGGGAGCGGGACTGCCCAATCTGAACAGTACGGTCGACGTCCGGGTCCACGAGGTCAACTCGGGATTGGATGCGACGCTAACGGCCGGTTTCCGCTTCGTCACGGCCATCCAGGTCACGGCGATCGACAACGGCAGGCAAGAGGCGCCGTTTACGCCCGTGACGATCCACGGACAGGGCTTCCTGGCGCCGGTGGCGGTGTACCTTGGCGGCATCCCCGCCACGGTGATCTCGGTCTCCGCGACCGAGCTGCTCGTCCTCCCCGGTCCATTGCCCACGGGGGGCGTTTGCGGTACCCCCGGCTCGGTCGTCGTGACCAACATCGAGTCGGGGGACACGGCGACGGGCCCGACAGGCGTGACGTTCACCTATGTGTGCCCGCCGACGCCAACTCCCACGCCGACGTTGATCCCGCCGTCGTCGACCCCCACGAGCACGCCGACGCCGACCCCCACGAGGACGCCGGTGCCGCCCGATCTTGAGTTGACCAAGAGTGGCTCTCCGCCGAACCCGGTCACGCCCGGGAGCACGCTGACGTTCCAGCTCACCGTCACCAATAAAGGTTCGATTCCTGTCACCAATGTGGTGGTGAGTGATCCCCTGCCCGGCGGAACGACCTTTCTCACTTGCACGCCGAGTCAGGGCACCTGCAATTCGCCTGCTGTGGGAACCAGTGGCACCGTGACCGCCAATCTTGGCTCCATCCCGGCGCCGGGCGTCGCCCTGGTCACGATCACCGTTACGGTCCCGGTCTCGGCGGCCGGTACCTCGTTTGTGAACACCGCGGTCGTCAGCTCTTCCCCACAAGATCCGATTCCCTCGCACAGCATCGCAACGTACGCGGTGACCGTCAGCCCGTGATCCCCGGTCTTGATCTCGATTCTTCCGCCCCCCGCTTGCGGGGGGCGGTTTTGTATTCGGCCCCGATGGCGCAGAATGGGTTGCCATGAGTGACCCCTCGGCCGAGGTCCGGATCCGGGAACTGAAGCGCCGGATCACCCAGGACGCGACGTCCCCCCTTTTCATCGGGCTGGCCGAGGAATACCGGGCTTGCGGGCGGCTCTCCGAAGCGATCCGGACGCTGGAGAAGGGGATCCTGTCGCATCCCAACTACGTCTCGGCGAAGGTCGCGCTCGCCCGCGCGTACCTGGAGGCCGGGCAAACCGGCGACGCGACTGCGCTCTTCTCGAAGGTCCTCGCCCTGGACCCGGGCAACCTGATCTCGGCGCGCTCGCTGGCCGAGATCTACTTGTCGCAGGGAGAGCGGCTCGGGGCGGTCAAGAAATACAAGCTCTACAGGGCTCTGTCCGGAGACCGGAGCGTGGATGAGGTCATCGACCGGATCGAAGCGGAGCTTCCTCCGGCGCCGGCTCCCGCCGCGGAACCGCCAGGCCGTATTCTCGCCGACCTCTATCTCGAGCAGGGCCACTCGGCCGAGGCGCTCGCCATCTACGATGAGCTTGCCCGCGCGCATCCCGCCGACGCCGAGGTCTCTCGTCTTCGCGCCGAGGCGGCCTCCCGACTTCCGGATCCGGATCCGATTCCCTCCTTTCCCTCGGACGAAGACCGGTCCCGTCGCCGGGCGAAGGTCCTGGCTTTGAAACGCTGGTTGAGCGTGATACAAACCCGCTGACCCCGGGCCCGCCCGGCGGCCTTCTCCATGAACGTGTTTCGGGAAAGCCTGCGTAGAATTGCCGAGCGTGTCGAAGGGGCTCGAGCCGTTGCGATCGTCGGCTCGGACGGGATTGCCGTCGAGAGCCTCGATGTCGGCCAAGACATTTCGATGGAGACGGTTGCGGCGGAGATGCTGGGGCTCGTGAAGGCGGCTCAGAACCCGCGGGCCGAGATCGTTTCGGGACCGATCCGTGAATTCGCCGTGGTCGGCGACCATTGCCGGGTCCTGCTCTCCCGGGTCTCGCGGGAGTATTATCTGCTGCTAATTTTGGGGGGAGAGGGCGGGCTCGGCCGGGGCCGGTACGAGCTGGCGAAAGCCGCGCTGGCCCTGGAAAAGGAGCTCTCCTGACGAATGCTTTCGTTTAAGGAAATCAAAGACTTGATCGACCTCGTCGCGGAGAGAGGCCTGTCGGCCCTGGAGGTCGAGCAGACGGGCTTCCGCATCAGGATCGAGGGCGCTCGCCCGCAGGTCGTGAACGATCCCGCGGCTCTTTCGGCCCCGCCCGCCGCCGCCTCGTTGGCGCCCGTGACCGCCCCTCCGGCTTCGTCGCGCGAGGAGGAGAACCTCCACGTCATCACCTCGCCGATCGTCGGAACGTTCTATCGCGCTCCCTCGCCCGAGGCGGACCCGTTCGCCGAGGTCGGGCAGAAGATCTCGAAAGGCAAGATCCTCTGCATCATCGAGTCCATGAAGCTCATGAACGAGATCGAATCCGACGTCGAGGGGGAGATCGTCGAAGTCTTTCCGCGCAGCGGCCAGCCCGTCGAGTACGGGGAGAAGCTCTTCGCCATACGGCTCGCCGCCTGATGCGCGCGAGTCCCGATGTTTAAGAAGATCCTGGTCGCCAACCGGGGGGAAATCGCCCTGCGGATCATCTCCGCGTGCCGGGAGCTCGGCATCCGTACGGTTGCCGTCTACAGCGAGGCGGATCGGGACGCCCTCCACGTCCGGTTCGCCGACGAGGACGTCTGCATCGGCCCCTATCCGTCGGCGGCGTCCTATCTGAATATCTCCGCGATCGTTTCCGCCGCGGAGATCACCGAGGCGGACGCGATCCACCCCGGCTACGGGTTCCTGTCCGAGAACGCGTACTTCGCCGAGATCCTGCAGGACTGCCACATCACGTTCATCGGCCCTTCGCCCGAAGCCGTCCGGAAGATGGGGGACAAATCCCTGGCGCGCCGGACGGTGTCGGCGGTTGGCGTCCCGACCGTCCCCGGGTCGCCCGGCCCGGTCGAGACGCTCGACGAGGCCCTGGCCTTCGCCAAGAAGGCGGGCTATCCCGTGATCCTCAAGGCTTCGGCGGGCGGCGGGGGGCGCGGCATGCGAATCGCGCGGGACGAGCGGGAGCTCTCCGGCGCCTTCGACACCGCGCGGACCGAGGCCGAAACCGCGTTCGGAAACGCGGAGGTCTACCTCGAGAAATACCTCGAGAACCCGCGCCATATCGAATTCCAGGTCTTTGGCGACAGCCGCGGCAGCCTCCGGCACATGGGAGAGCGGGAATGCTCGATCCAGCGGCGTCACCAGAAACTGATCGAGGAATCCCCGTCGGCGGCCCTCGACGACGGGCTTCGGACCCGGATGGGGGAGGCGGCCATCGCGGCCGCCCGCGCCGTCTCCTACACCAACGCCGGCACGGTCGAGTTCCTGCTGGATGCCCAGGGGCGGTTCTACTTCATGGAGATGAACACGCGCCTCCAGGTCGAGCATCCCGTGACCGAAGAGGTCACCGGCATCGACATCGTCAAGGAACAGATTGCCGTCGCGGCCGGGGAGCCGCTCTCATTCGGCCCGAAGGTGCTCGCTCCGCGCGGGCACGCGATCGAGTTCCGCATCAACGCCGAGGACCCGGACACTTTTCACCCCTCTCCAGGCCGGATCACGGCGTTCCACCCCCCCGGAGGCCGAGGCGTTCGCCTGGACACCGCGGCGTACCAGGGTTACGTCATCCCCCCGCACTACGACTCCTTGATCGCCAAGCTCATCGTCTCCGGGCGCAACCGGCAGGAGGCGATCGCGCGCGGCCGCCGGGCACTCGATCTCTTCGTGATCGAGGGCATCAAGACGACGATCCCGATGCACCGGAAGATCCTCGACGATCCGGACTTCGTCGAGGCGCGTCTCTCGACGAGATTCATGGAGAGATACGCGCAAGCGTCTTGAGTCCTTGGGACCGAGCGCTCTTCCGGCAATCTACGCGATAACCGATCGCAAGGTCAGCGGCGTGGACTCCCATGGAGAGATCGCGCGGCGGCTCTTCGCGGTGGGAGTGCGCCTGGTCCAGGTGCGGGAGAAGGAGATGGCCGACCGGGACCTCCTGGCGCAGGTCGAAGAGGTCCGGACGCTCGCGCGGCATCGGGGCGCGCTCGTCCTCGTCAACGACCGGGCGGATGTCGCGCTTCTTTCGGGCTCGGGCGTTCACCTCGGGGAAGACGACCTGCCGACGCGGGAGGCGAGGAGGATCCTGCCGGAGGGGACGCTCATCGGCCTCTCGACTCACGATCTGGAAGCGGCGCGCCGCGCCTTTCTCGACGACAGCTGCGATTACGTCGCCTTCGGCCCCGTCTTCACGAGCGGAACGAAGACGGCGCGGCCGCCGCTCGGCGTGCAAGAGCTCGCCCGGGTCGCGGCGATCAAGACGAAGCCGCTCGTCGCGATCGGAGGCCTGACGGCGGAGACGCTCGACGCCGCGTTCGACGCGGGGGCCGATTCGGCCGCGATGGTCGGCGGACTCCTCGCGGGGGGCCGGATCGAGGCGAACGCGCGCCGCGCTCTCGACCGCGCGCGGCGGCGCGAGATTCCCGGACGGATCTACCTCGTGGGGTTCATGGGGAGCGGAAAGACGGCCGTCGGCCGTCAGATCGCCCGGAGGCTCGACCGGCCGTTCGTGGATCTGGACGCCGAGATCGAAAGGACCTCGGGAATGACGATCCGGGCGCTCTTCGAATCGGACGGGGAGGCGGCGTTCCGGGAGCGGGAGGCCGTCTTCCTCGAGGCGACCTCCGCGCTGCCGGACGCGGTGGTCGCGACCGGCGGCGGATGCTATGTCCGCGAGGGCAATCGCCGGGCGATTGCGCGCCTGGGGTCGGCGGTCTTCCTCGACGTGCCGCTCGCCACGCTGCTCGCGCGCCTCTCCGGCAAGACGGACCGGCCGCTCCTTCAGAGCGAGGAGCAAGCGGCCCGGCTCTACGCGCAACGAGAGCCCTTCTATAGAATGGGCGCCATCCCCGTGGCCCTGGACGAGGAATCGCTGGAGGAGGCGGCGGACCGAGTGCTGGATGCCCTGTCGGCCGGAAGCCGCCGCAAGCCGCTCTTGTAGAAAACCGATGCGTTATCTGCTTCTGTCGGACATCCATGCCAACGACGAGGCGCTGGCCGCCGTGCTGGCGCGCGCGCGCCGGCGCGGCTTCGACCGGATCGTCGTCCTCGGCGATTTCGTAGGTTACGGCGCGGAGCCCAACGCCGTGCTCGACCGGTTGAGGCGCCTCCGGAAGCCCAAGATCGTCATCCGGGGAAACCACGACAAGGTCGTGTGCGGGCTGGACGACGGACAGTTGTTCAATCCGGTGGCTCTTCAGGCCGCTCGCTGGACGGCGGGGGCGCTGTCCCCCCGCAACCGGGAGTTCCTCGAGGCGCTCCCGCTCGGACCGCTCGCGGTGGATGGGTCCTTCGAGATCTGCCACGGCTCTCCGCGAGACGAGGACGCCTACATCTTCTCGGACCGCGACGCCTTCGTGAACTTCCGGGGATTCGACTCGCGGGTCTGCTTCTTCGGCCACAGCCACATCCCCTCCATTTTCACTCTCGAGCCGCACGGCATCCGCGTGGAGGTCGTCGGCGGGAGACGCGCGATGCGGAGCCTGGAGGAGGGGCGCCGTTATCTGATCAACCCGGGCTCGGTCGGGCAGCCCCGCGACCGCAATCCCGCGGCGTCCTACGCTGTCTTCGACACCGCGAAGCGGGCCGTGTTCTTCGAGCGCGTCGCCTACGACGTCGAGTGCACGCGCCAGAAGATCCGGAGGGCCGGCCTTCCCGGAATGCTCGGCGACCGATTGCTTCTGGGAGCGTGACGATTTGTGATTTGTGACTTGTGAACAGGGCGGACCCTCACCAATCACCAATCACCAACCACCAATTCTCTATAATCCGCAGCCGACTGACTGGAGGATGGATGCGTCCTAGAAGCTGGTTTCTGGTCATCGCCGCCTGCTCGCTCCTGCGTTGCGCGGGAGGCACGGGGTCGGCTCCTTCCGGCGCCCCGGCCGCGCCTCCCAGAGGAGCTCCCCGGTTCGCCTCCGCCGCCGACGCCGAGGCGGCGCTCGTCGAGCTCGAAGACCGCCGCGCGTTCGACGCGGGGACGCTCTCCGCGGCTGCCTCCTTTCCGGACCCGGCCGTCCGGGCGCGGGCCGCGCTGGCCGTCGGTCGCATCGGAGACGACCGGGGCGCCTCGATCGTGCGTCCCCTCCTCGCCGACAAGGCTCCCGAGGCTCGGGGGATGGCGGCCTTCGCAAACCAGTTGCTGGCGGATCCGACCTCGACGCCGGATCTCCTGCCTCTCCTCTCCGATGCCGACACGTCGGTTTCGGCGGCCGCCGCCAGGGCCGTCGGCGCGCTCGGCCGCGGGGATGGGGAAGACGCCCTGATCGCCGCCATCGCAAAGGCCCCGGCTCCCGAGCCGCGTGCCTCGATGTTGCAGTCGCTCTGGAGATTCGCCGACTCGGCGAGTGGGGCGGCGGCCCTCCGCTACGCGACCGATCCCGACAGCCGGGTCCGCGCCGCGGCGCTCTACACCTTGTCGCGAAAGCCGATCGAGAGCTCGCTCGGCGTGTTGACCTCCGCGCTCTCCGACGCCGACCCCAACAGCGCGGCTCTGGCGGCGCGCGCTCTGGGCCTGCTCGCGAAGAAGGAATCGCTCGGCCCGCTCGCGGCCGCCCTGGATAGCGGCAAGCCTCCGCTCGTGACGAACGCCCTCGGGGCCCTGGAGACGATCCTCGAAAAGAATCCTGGTTCCGGCATCACCGACGAGCGCAAGGCCCGGATCCTCGCGCTGGCCGGCGACGCGAACCCGAACCTGGCGATCCCCGCTCTCATTCTCCTGCGCCAGTTCGAGGCGACCGACCGGGAGGTTCGGCAGCGGCTCTGGTCCATCGCGCTGACGGGCGCGGGCCGCCGGCGGCAGATCGCGCTCGTCTCGGTGGTCGCGGCCCTGCGGGACCGCGCGAAGGAGGCGCTGGAGAAGGCCGCCTCCGCGACGGATCCCGCCCTCCGGGCCGCCGCGGCCGAGTCGCTGGTTTTTCTGCTGCCCGCCTCGGCAAAGCCCTACCGGGAGAAGTTCGCCGCGGACAAGGAGCCGGTCGTGCGCCTCGCCGTCCTGGCGGGCCTGAAGACGGCCGACGCGGTTCGCGACAGCCGGCCGCTCGTCAACGCGGCATTGACCGACCCGGACGCGGGAGTGCGCGCGGCGGCGCTCGAGGCGCTCGGGCAATTGAATAACCCCTCCGTTCTGCCTCTCGTCTCTGACGCCCTCACGCGCTCGGCGGCCGACGCGTCGGCCGACGTGGCGATCGCGGCCATCGCGGTCTGCGAGAAGCTTCGCTCGGAGCCAGCCGCGCGGGCGATCGTCGAGGCGGCTTACCACCAGCCCAAGACGCTGGTGGCGCGGCTCGCCCGCCGCGCTCTCCTGCAGATCTTCCGGGCCGATCGGGCTGCGTTCCCGGCACCGGAGTACAGGACGGGCCGTTCCGCCGCCGACTACGCGGCGCTCCTCTCCGAAGGGCGCAAGTCCCTTCAGGCGCGGATTGAGACGCCGCGGGGGGAATTCGCGATCCGCTTCGCCGGCCGAGAAGCACCGCTGACGGTCGCAAACTTCGTCCGGCTCGCGCGCGCCCGGTTCTTCGACGGCGTACCGGTGCACCGGGTCGTGCCCAACTTCGTTCTCCAGGACGGGGACCCGACCGGAACGGGAAACGGCGGGCCCGGCTACGAGATCCGCGACGAGTTGAGCCCTCTTCCTTACGAGCGCGGGACCGTCGGCATGGCGCTCTCCGGCCCCGACACGGGTGGAAGCCAATGGTTCGTGACCCACTCGCCGCAGCCTCACTTGAACGCGCTCTACACGGTCTTCGGACGGGTGGTCTCGGGTCAGGAGGTCGTCGAACGGATCGAACAGGGAGACCGCATCACCCGCGTGACGATCTCGGAAACCCCGTAGCCCTCTTCGGTGCGAGCAGCCGCTCGGGCACTCCAGCTCCTGGGAATCGTCGTGACCGGCGTGGGTTTCTTCACCGGCGTGCTCGGCGGGAACGTCCGCCTCGAGCTCGTCCTGCTCGGCGTCGGAGCAGCGATCTTCTTCCTCGGCCGCGGACTCCAGAAGTCCGCGCGGTGACATTCTGAATGTTAGACTGGGCGGCGGATCTCTCAGCGCCGAGTTTCACGAGTCCATCGGGAGGAGGCGAAAGTCTGTGAGCGGACGAGTCCTGGCGACGCACGCCCTGCCCGAGCCTTCCCTCTCGACTCTCGAGCCCGACTTCGAGGTCCGCGTGCTCGACTACCGCCCGAGTGAGGCCGAACTCGCGGCCGAGGTGGCGGACGCCGACGCGCTCATCACGCTCGTGACCGATCCGGTGACGGAGGCCGTTCTGGAGGCGGGAAGGAACCTCAAGATCGTGGGGCAGTACGGCGTCGGCGTAGACAACATCGACCGGTCCGCGGCGGCGGCACTCGGCATCGTCGTGACGAACACGCCCAACGTCCTGACCGACGCCACGGCCGACCTGACGATGGCCCTGCTCCTCGCGCTCGCGCGGCGGGTCGTCGAGGGCAACCGGATGGTGCGGGCGGGGCTCTTTTCGGGCTGGCGGCCCGACCTTCTGCTTGGAACGGATCTGAAGGGAAAGCTCTTCGGCGTCCTCGGCCCGGGGCGCATCGGCCGAGCGGTTGCTCGCCGGGCCCGCGCCTTCGGCATGACCGTGCTGGCCTGCGGACGCTCGCCGCGGGAGGAGGGAAACCCCGACGACCCGCCGCGAGTCTCCTTCGAGGACCTGCTCAGGCGCTGTGACGTCGTTTCGATCCACCTCCCGTTGAACGAGGAGACCCGCGGCCTCTTCGACGACGAGACCCTGGCAAAAATGAAGCCAGGCAGCTGGCTCCTGAACACCTCCCGGGGGCCCATCGTCGAAGAGGCGGCGCTCGCGCGGGCACTGGCCTCGGGCCATCTCGCCGGAGCCGGGCTCGACGTCTATCAGAACGAGCCGGCCGTGCACACCGGGCTCCTCCAGAGCGACCGCGTGATCTTGATGCCGCACGCGGGCAGCGCGACGATCGAGACCCGCCGCGAGATGGCCAGGATGGTCGTCGAGGACGTTCGCCGCGTCCTCTCGGGAGAGAAGCCCTTTCGCGCGGTCGCGCCCGACTCGAGCCGGGAGCGTCTGAGGGCGGAGCTGTGACGCGCCGGGCGGCTCCGCCCCTGGTTCGTCTCGACACGGCGAGCGACGGCCTGCTTCGGCGGCTCGCCCGGGGAGAAGACGCCCTTCTCTGGATCCAGGCGCGGTGGGACCGGATCGTCGGCGAACCCCTGGCCCGGAAGATCGAACCGGTCGCGCTGACTGGCCGGCGATTGACCTTAAAGCTCCTCGACCCGTCCTGGAAGAAGCCGGTCGAAGCCACACTCCCCGATTTGGAGAAAAAACTCGCGTATGAGATCCCCGAGGTCAGACCGAAGGTGGTGCTGCGATAAGTGATTTGCGATTTACGATTTGTGATTTGTGATCAGCGCGGAATCCTCGTTCTCTTTCTCAATCACAAATCACCAATCATCAATCACAATCCCCACTTGGCTCGCTCCTTGCTTTTAGGAAGTTGAGCGGCCTGGAGGCGCTCGGGAGGATGCCTTGGAGCTCGGCGAGACCATTTACGCCTTTCGTTCCGACGGCGTGATCAAGATCATTCGCAAGCTCGACGCTGCGGCGGGAATGGCCCGCGCCCTCGAGGTCTGTCTCCCGGCCCTCGTCGGCGTGGCCGACCGCCGGAGCGCCGAGGCGGAGGTGCTCAAGGCGCTCGCGATCTGGGAAGAGGTGTGCCGCCCCGACGCGGTGCCCGCGCTCATCCCGCGAGGCGACAGCTAGCTCCCACAGCAGGAACGGCCCGCTCAACAGCTTTCAGCGCCATCAGTTCGCGGCGCGCGAAGTCTCCCGAACGAAGTGAGGGAGGAGGCGCGCGACGCGGGAGGCGTAGCGAGAGGAAGGGACGAGGCGGGCGGCGAAGCCGCCTGCCGCACGTCCCGAGCGAGCGAAGCCGACGTGCTAGGCGTAGAGCCCGCGCACCATCGTGTCGTGCGCGACGCGGGAGATGCCGAGCATGTAGGCCGCGATCCGGAAGCTGACGCCGTATTTTTCGGCCATCCCGGCCACATCCCTGAAGGACTGGACCATGATGTCCTCGAGGCGCTCGTTGACCTCCTGCTCCCGCCAGAAGAACCCGGCGCGGTCCTGCACCCACTCGAAGTAGGACACCGTGACGCCGCCGGCGTTGGCCAGGATATCCGGCACGACGAGGATCCCCTTCTGGTTGAGGACTTCGTCGGCGTGCTGCGTGGTCGGGCCGTTGGCTCCTTCCGCGATGATCTTCGCCCTGATGTTTCCGGCGTTCCGGCCGCGGATCTGGTTCTCGTTGGCGGCCGGGATGAGAATGTCGCAGTCGAGCTCTAGCAGCTGTGCGTTGGTGATCTTCG
>JBKPBH010000045.1:0-13966 GCA_046726795.1 Acidobacteriota bacterium | reverse complement strand
AGACGCGGAGAGATCTCTCGACCTCCGCCGTGAAGTCCACGTGGCCGGGGGTGTCGATGATGTTGATCCGGACGAGGGGGGCTGGGGTTCGGGGGACCGCAAGGTCCCCTGCCTGCTCCCGCGGACCCGAAGGGTCCTCGGTCCAGGATGGCTTCCAGAAGCAGGTCGTCGCGGCGGAAGTGATCGTGATGCCGCGCTCCTGCACCTGGACCATCCAGTCCATCGTCGCGGTCCCCTCGTGCACTTCGCCGAGTTTGTAGTTGACCCCCGTGTAATAGAGGATCCGCTCGGTCGTGGTCGTCTTGCCCGCGTCGATGTGCGCCATGATCCCGATGTTGCGGGTGTCTTTGAGGAGTTGAGTGCGCGGCATGGAGAGCGAGTCCTTGGTCCTTAGTCCCTGGTCCTTGGTCTGGGTTACCAGCGGTAGTGGGCGAAGGCCTTGTTGGCCTCGGCCATCTTGTGGGTGTCGTCCTTCTTCTTCACGGCGCCGCCGCGCAGGTTCGCGGCATCCAGGAGCTCCGCGGCGAGCTTCTCGCGCATCGTCTTCTCCCCTCGCGACCCGGCGTAGTCGATCAGCCAGCGGATGGCCAGAGAGGTCCGACGGTTGGGGCGCACCTCGACGGGAACCTGGTAGGTCGAACCGCCCACGCGGCGGGACTTGACCTCGAGGGCCGGCTTGACGTTCTCGATCGCCTTCTTGAACGTCTTCATCGGATCGTCCTGAGTCTTCTCGGCGACCCGGTTCAACGCCCCATAGAGGATTCCCTCGGCGACGGACTTCTTCCCCTCGGTCATCACGGAGTTGATGAACTTCGTCACGAGCTGGGAGTTGTAGAGAGGATCCGGCAGGATCTCCCGTTTGGCAACGACGCGGCGTCTTGGCATATCGGTCCTGGGTCCTTAGTCCTTCATCCCCTGGTCCTACGCTTTCGGGCGCTTGGCGCCGTACTTGGATCTCCCCTGGTTGCGGTTGGCGACGCCGACCGCGTCGAGGGTCCCGCGGATGATGTGGTAGCGGACGCCGGGGAGATCCTTGACGCGGCCTCCACGGATCATCACGATCGAGTGCTCCTGCAGGTTGTGGCCCACGCCGGGGATGTAGGTCGTGACCTCGATGCCGTTGGTCAGGCGGACGCGCGCGACTTTCCGAAGCGCCGAGTTCGGCTTCTTGGGCGTCGTCGTGTAGACGCGTGTGCAGACTCCACGTTTCTGGGGCGAGGAGTTGAGTGCCGGGCTCGCGGTTTTGACTCGCACCCGCTCGCGCCCGCTGCGCACCAATTGAGAGATTGTCGGCATCGACTCTCCTGTGTCACCCCGAGCCCCCCGGAGCCGTAGGAAGGGCCCGAGATCGACCGTAACTCGCTTTACCCGGACCAGACGAGCCCGTTCCGGCCGACTCGCCCGAAGTCCGAGGGACAAACCCACGAATCGTACGTGTCGCCGGGATGGTTGTCAAGCATATTCTCGCGTTAAGCGGCATCGGCACCGGGATTTAGCTATCAGCCGGAAGGCTGGATCTAGGCCCGCGAGCGGCTCTCTCCTTGTGAGAAGAAAGAAAAAGGGCCCGTTTCCGAGCCCTTCTGGCTGAAAGCCGGGAGACGACAGCTAGCTATTCCTCGTCGGAGGCGTCCACCTCGGCATCGGCTTCGGCCAGTGCCAGCTCCTCCGCCGGGTCGATCAGGAAATCCTCCAGGGCCGGCTCCTCGACCTGCGGGATCTCCTCCCGCTCGAGGACGACGTTTCTGTAGTAGTCCATGCCCGTCCCGGCCGGGATCAGCCGGCCGACGATGACGTTCTCCTTCAATCCCCGAAGGTGGTCCACCTTTCCGGAGATCGAAGCCTCGGTCAGGACTCGGGTCGTCTCCTGGAAGGAGGCGGCGGAGATGAAGGAGTCCGTCGAGAGCGACGCCTTCGTGATGCCCAACAGCATCGGCCGCCCGATCGCCGGCTGGCCCCCGGCCGCGCCGACCCTCTCGTTCTCGTCCTCGAACCGGAAACGGTCCACCTGCTCATCGATCAGGAACTCCGTGTCCCCGACCTCCTCGATCTTCACGCTCCTCATCATCTGCCGGACGATGACCTCGATGTGCTTGTCGTTGATCGCGACGTTCTGCGAGCGGTAGACCTCCTGGATCTTGTCCACCAGGTAGCGCTGCATCTCCTTCTCGCCGAGGATCGCCAGGATGTCGTGTGGGTTGATGGGCCCGTCGATCAACGGGTCGCCGGCGCGGACCCTCTCGCTCTCCTGGACGTTGACGTGTGTGTAACGGGGAATCAGGTATTCGCGGATCTCCCCGTCGTCGCCCGTGACGATGACTTTGCGCATCCCCTTGGCGATCGGTCCGTGCGAGACCGTCCCGTCGATCTCGGTGATGACCGCGGCGTCCTTGGGCCGGCGAGCCTCGAAGAGCTCGACGATGCGGGGCAGTCCCCCCGTGATGTCCTTTGTCTTGGTCGTCTCGCGCGGAATCTTGGCAAGCACGTCCCCCGGGTGGACGTCCTGGCCGTCGGCGACCATCAGGTGCGAGCCGATCGGCAGAAGGTACTTGCGCTCGGCCTTCCCCTGGACGATGACCTGCGGCGAGCGCTTCTCGGCGCCGACCGCCTCGACGATGATCTTCTGGGCGAGTCCGGTGACGCGGTCGGTCTCCTCGCGGAGGTTCTCGCCCTCCACGATGTCGCGGAAGGCGATCCGGCCGCCGACCTCCGTCAGGATGGCCGACGTGAAGGGATCCCACTCGACCAGCTCCTGCCCCGGCACGACCTCCTGGCCGTCGGAGACCTTGATGGTCGAGCCGTACACGACCGAGTAGCGCTCCTTCTCGCGCCCCTTGTTGTCCACGATCGTGATCTTGCCGTTGCGGTTGACGACGACGAGGTTCCCGTCCTTGCGCTGCACGGTCGCCACGTTTAAGAACCTGACCGTTCCCGGGTTTTTGGCCGTGTGTTTGGACTGCTCGGTCACGCGCGAGGCCGTCCCTCCATAGTGGAAGGTCCGCATCGTCAGCTGAGTGCCGGGCTCGCCGATCGACTGCGCGGCGATGACACCGACGGCCTCGCCGATCTCGACCATCTTGCCGGAGGCGAGCATGCGCCCGTAGCAGAGCCGGCAGACGCCGCGCTTGGTCTCGCAGGTCAGCACAGACCGGATCTTGACCCGCTCGATACCGGCCTCCTGGACGGCCGACGCCAGGTCCTCCGTGATCTCGGTCCCGTAGGCCAGGAGCTTCTCCTCGGAGAGCGGATCGAAGATGTCCTCCTGCGCCACGCGGCCGACGATGCGGTCGCGCAGGGGCTCGAGAGTGTCGCCCCCCTCCATGATGGCCGACACTGTGATGCCGTCGGAGGTTCCGCAGTCTTCCTCAATGACGATGACGTCCTGAGCCACGTCCACGAGCCTCCGTGTCAGATATCCCGAGTCGGCCGTCTTCAACGCTGTGTCGGCCAGGCCCTTGCGGGCGCCGTGCGTCGAGATGAAGTACTGGAGGACCGAGAGGCCTTCCCGGAAATTCGCGGTGATCGGAGTTTCGATGACCTCGCCCGAGGGCTTGGACATCAACCCGCGCATTCCGGCGAGCTGGCGGACCTGTTCCTTGGAGCCGCGGGCGCCCGAGTCCGCCATGATGTAGATCGGGTTGAACTCGCTGCCCGACTGGTCGGATTTCTTCATCTCCTTGAACATCTCGTCGGAGATGTTTTCGGTCGTGCGGTGCCAGATGTCGATGATCTTGTTGTGGCGTTCGCCGGCCGTGATGACGCCGGAGTTGCGCTGCGACTCGACCTCCAGGACCTCCTTGTGAGCGGCCTGGAGGTAGTCCTCCTTCTTGGCCGGGATGACCATGTCGTCCACGCCGATCGAGATGCCGGCGCGGGTCGCGGCCAGGAAGCCCAGCTCCTTCAACTCGTCGAGCATGTGGACCGTCATCTCCTCGCCGAAGTTCAGGTGGACGTAGCTGACGAAGTCCGTCAGCCCCTTCTTCTTCAGGTTGCCGTTGATGAACGGGACCACGTCCTTGAGCGCCCTGTTGAAGAAGACGCGACCGACGGTCGTGTCGATCAACTGCCGCTCCACGTCCTGGACCTCGGCGTGGAGGATGTCCTGATCGTTGTACTGCGTCGTCAGGTCGATGTATTTGCCGGTGTAGCGCACACGGATCGGCGTGTGGGTCGCGACCTCTCCCTGCTCGTAGGCGAGCATCACTTCGTCGAAATCGGCGAAGATCCGTCCCTCCCCCTTCGTGTTCGAACGCGACTTCGTCAGGTAGTAGATCCCGAGAACCAGGTCCTGTGAGGGGACCGCGAGGGGCCGCCCGGAGGCCGGCGACAGGATGTTGTTGGAGGAGAGCATCAGGAGCTCCGCCTCGATCTGAGCCTTGGGCGAGAGCGGCACGTGCACCGCCATCTGATCGCCATCGAAGTCGGCGTTGAAAGCCGGGCAGACCAGGGGATGGATCTTGATCGCCTTGCCCTCGACGAGGACCGGCTGGAAGGCCTGGATGCCGAGGCGGTGGAGCGTGGGCGCGCGGTTCAAGAGCACCGGGTGGTCGCGGATCACGTCCTCCAGCGCGTCCCAAACCTCGGTGACGCCGGACTCGACCAGCTCCTTGGCCGCCTTGATCGTCTGCGCCAGCCCCTTCTTCTCGAGACGGTTGTAGATGAACGGCTTGAAGAGCTCGACCGCCATCTTCTTGGGAAGCCCCGCCTGGTGGAGCTTCAGCTCCGGGCCGACCACGACGACCGAGCGGCCCGAGTAGTCCACGCGCTTTCCGAGCAGGTTCTGACGGAAGCGCCCCTGCTTCCCCTTCAGGGTGTCGGAGAGGGACTTCAGCGGCCGGTTGTTCGAACCCTTCAGGACCCGGCCCCGGCGGCCGTTGTCGAAGAGGGCGTCCACCGCCTCCTGGAGCATCCGCTTCTCGTTGCGCACGATGACCTCGGGCGCGCGCAGCTCCAGGAGCTTCTTCAACCGGTTGTTGCGGTTGATGACGCGCCGGTAGAGGTCGTTCAAATCGGAGGTCGCGAAGCGGCCGCCGTCCAGCGGCACGAGGGGCCGCAGCTCCGGCGGGATGACCGGGATGACGTCCAGGATCATCCATTCCGGACGATGGCCGGAGCGCCGGAACGCGTCGCAGACCTTGAGACGCTTGGCCGCCTTCTGCCGCTTGATCTGGGACGTCTCCGTCTTCATGATCATGCGCAGCTCTTCGGCGAGCATCTCGACGTCGACGCGCTCGAGCAGCTCCTTGATCGCGCCGGCTCCCATCCTCGCGACGAACACGTCGCCGTGCTCGGCGCGAAGAGCGCGGTAGCGCTCCTCGGAGAGGAGCTCCTTCTCCTTCAGGTCCGTCTCGCCCGGATCGATGACGACGTAGGACTCGAAGTAGAGGATCCTCTCGAGATCCCGCAGGGAGATGTCCAGCAGGTGCCCGATCCGCGAGGGGAGACCCTTGAAGAACCAGACATGGGAGACCGGCGAGGCCAGCTCGATGTGCCCCATCCGCTCGCGGCGGACCTTGGACTTCGTCACCTCGACGCCGCACTTGTCACAAACGACACCGCGGTGCTTCATCCGCTTGTACTTGCCGCAGAGGCATTCCCAGTCGGTGATCGGGCCGAAGATCTTCGCGCAGAAGAGACCGTCCCGCTCCGGCTTGAAGGTGCGGTAGTTGATCGTCTCCGGCTTGGTGACCTCGCCGTAGGACCAGGACCGGATCTTCTCGGGCGAGGCCAGAGAGATCTTGATCGCGTTGAAGTCCTTCAGCGTAGTCGGCTTGCTGGCGAAAGCGAGGGTGTCCATGTAACTCCTTTAAGCGGCCGCTCGACGCGGCCGGGAGAGAGCAAGCGGCCGCGACACAGCATCCCATGGCGAGGAGACCGCAGCCGTCGGCGACTCGGAAGTCCAGAGACCCATCTTCATCTCTTCAGCAGCTCCACGTCGAGACACAGGGACTGCAGTTCCCGAACGAGCACATTAAAGCTCTCGGGCAGGCCCGGACCGGCCGGGATCTCTCCCTTGACGATGGCCTCGTAGACCTGCGATCGCCCTTCGACGTCGTCGGACTTGACCGTCAAGAGCTCCTGCAGCGTGTAGGAGGCGCCGTAGGCCTCGAGGGCCCAGACCTCCATTTCGCCGAAGCGCTGCCCGCCGAACTGGGCCTTACCCCCCAGCGGCTGCTGAGTGATGAGCGAGTAGGGGCCGATCGAACGGGCGTGGATCTTGTCGTCCACCAGGTGAGAGAGCTTCATCATGTAGATGAAGCCCACGGTGACCTGCTGCTCGAAGGGCTCTCCCGTCATTCCGTCGTAGAGGACCGTCTTGCCCGAGCCGGGCAGGTTGGCATCTTTCAACAGCTTCTTGATCTCCCCCTCCGTGGCGCCGTCGAAGACCGGCGTCGCGACGTGCATCCCGAGGGCCTTGCCCGCCCATCCCAGATGCGTCTCCAGGATCTGGCCGACGTTCATGCGGGAGGGGACGCCCAGCGGATTCAGCACGATGTCGATCGGCGTTCCGTCCGGCAGATACGGCATATCGCCGTCGGCCAGGATGCGGGAGATGACCCCCTTGTTGCCGTGCCGGCCGGCCATCTTGTCGCCGACGGAGAGCTTCCTCTTCATGGCGACATAGACCTTGACCATCTTGATGACGCCGGGCGGCAGCTCGTCGCCCTTCTGGAGCAGCTCGATCCGCTCGGCGTTGACGCGGTTCAACACCTCGATCTGCGAGTCCTGGCGTCGCAGGATGATCTGGACCGCCTCGGCGATCTCCTCGTCCTTCAGCTTCAGACGCTTCAACTGCTGGGGGGACAGGCGCGCGACGCCCTCGTCCGTGAACTTGCCCCCCTTCTTGACGACCTCCTCGCCGTTGCGGTCGTTCATCGCGTCGTTGGAGACCTTGCCGACCAGGAGGTCGCGGATCTTCTTGTTCGCTTCTTCGCGGATGATCCGGATCTCGTCCTTCGAGTTCTTCTCGATCTTGGCAATCTGGTCCTGCTCGATGGAGAGTGCGCGCAGGTCCTTCTCGATCCCCTTGCGCGAGAAGATCTTCACGTCCACGACCGTGCCCTCGATTCCCGGCGGGCACTTGAGCGACGCGTCGCGGACATCGCCGGCCTTCTCCCCGAAGATCGCTCGCAGCAGCTTCTCCTCCGGAGTCAGCTGGGTCTCCCCCTTCGGCGTGACTTTCCCGACCAGGATGTCCCCCGGCTTGACGGTGGCCCCGATGCGAATGATTCCGGACTCGTCCAGGTCCCGGAGAGCGTTCTCCGAGACGTTGGGGATGTCGCGCGTGATCTCCTCGGGCCCGAGCTTCGTGTCGCGGGCCTCGATGTCGAACTCCTGGATGTGGATCGACGTGAAGAAGTCGTCCTTCACGAGGCGCTCGGACACGAGGATCGCGTCCTCGTAGTTGTAACCGCGCCACGGCATGAAGGCGACGAGGATGTTGCGGCCCAGAGCGAGCTCCCCCTTCTCTGTGCAAGGGCCGTCGGCCAGCACCTGCCCGCGCTCGACGGTCTGGCCTTCGAGCACGATCGGCTTCTGGTTGATGCAGGTGTTCTGGTTGGAGCGGCGGAACTTGGTCAGCGGATAGATGTCCGCCCCGAACTCCTTGCCGCCCACCTCGCTCCCCTCGACGCGCACGATGATTCGCTCCGAGTCCACCTGGTCCACGATTCCGCCGCGCTTGGCGAGCACGACCGCGCCCGAGTCCCGGGCCACGGTGACCTCCAGGCCGGTGCCGACGAGCGGCGCTTCGACCTTCAGCAGGGGCACCGCCTGCCGCTGCATGTTCGAGCCCATGAGCGCGCGGTTGGCGTCGTCGTGCTCGAGGAAGGGAATCAGGGCTGTGGCCACCGAGACGAGCTGCTTGGGCGAGATGTCCTTATAGTCGACCTTCTCCCGCTCGGCGGTGATGAACTCGCCGTTGAAGCGGGCGATGACGCGCTCCTCCTTGATGCGGCCGGAGGCGTCGGTCTCGGCGTTGGCCTGCGCGATGACGAAGTTCTCCTCCTCCCACGCGGAGAGGTAGAAGGCGTAAGGCAGCGAGTCGGCCGCCCGCTTGTGGTTGCGGCGGATCCGCTCGTTCTCCTCTTCGAGATCCTTCTTCTCGACGATCTGGCCGAGCTTGAAGGAGGTATCTCCGACGAGCGTGATCTGGAAATGGTCCAGGACCCGGCCCTTCTCGACCTTCTTGTACGGGGTCTCGATGAAGCCGAAGTCGTTGATTCGCGCGTAACAGGAGAGCGAGGAGATCAAACCGATGTTCGGTCCTTCCGGGGTCTCGATCGGGCAAACCCGGCCGTAATGGGTCGGATGGACGTCGCGGACCTCGAATCCCGCCCGCTCGCGCGAGAGGCCGCCCGGTCCCAGAGCGGAGAGGCGCCGCTTGTGGGTCACCTCCGAGAGAGGGTTCGTCTGGTCCATGAACTGCGACAGCTGCGAGGACCCGAAGAACTCCTTGATCGAGGCGATGACCGGCTTCGAGTTGATCAGGTCGTGGGGCATCGCCGAGTCGATGTCCTGGTGGACCGACATCTTCTCCTTGATGGCCCGCTCCATGCGGACCAGCCCGATGCGGAACTGGTTCTCGAGGAGCTCCCCGACCGAACGGACGCGGCGGTTTCCGAGGTTGTCGATGTCGTCGGTCCGGCCCACGTCGCGCTTCAATCTCAGCAAGTACGCCACGACCCGGTAGATGTCCTGCGCGGTCAGCGTGCGCGTGTCCTCGGCGGAGTCGGCCTCCAGCTTGATGTTGAACTTGAAGCGGCCGACCCGGGAGAAGTCGTATTTCTTCGGATCGAAGAACATTCCGTTGAAGAGATTCTTGGCCGACTCGTAGGTCGGCGGGTCCCCGGGGCGCAGCCTCCGGTAGATCTCCAGGATCGCCTCGGTCTTGGTCTTGTGGGTGTCCTTGCGAATCGTGTTGGCGAGGATGTCGCCGGAGAGATCCCAATCGGGGAAGAAGAGCTCCACCTCTTTGATGCCTCGCTCCTTCAGCTGCTCGACGGCGTCTGGCCCGACCTCCTGGCCCGCCTCGAAGAGGACCTCGCCGGTGGACAGATCCACGACGTCGGCCAGGAAGCAGGCCTTCTCGACCGCGGAGGGGTCCACCGAGCGCTCGACGGAGCCCTTCTTCGCGATCTCCTTCTGATCGTCGGAGGAGAGCTTGATGCCCGCGAACACGAGCTTGGTCTCCCTCTTCACGCGCGCGTACCGCTCCTTCAGCTCCTCCTGCTTGAGGACGCCGCGGCCGATCGTCAGGTGGGCGCGTCCCCTCTCGAAGCGCGCCGGCACGGCGGCGTAGAACTCGCGGAGGATCGCCTCGTCGGTCTCCAGGCCGAGCGCGCGCAGAAAGATCGTCGCGGGGAACTTGCGCTTGCGGTCGATCCGGACGAAGAGGATTCCCTTCTGGTCGTATTCGAACTCCACCCAGGAGCCCCGGTACGGGATGATCTTGGCGAGGAACCCATGAGCCGACTCCCGGGTGAAGAACACGCCGGGCGAGCGGTGGAGCTGCGAGACGATGACGCGTTCTGTCCCGTTGATCACGAAGGTGCCGTGCTCGGTCATGAGCGGGATGTCGCCGAAGAAGACCTCCTCCTCCTTGGCGTCGCGCATCGTCTTGACTCCCGTGTCGGGGTCCTTGTCGTAGACGAAGAGTCGGAACGTGACCTTCAGCGGCACCGAGTAAGTCATGCCCCGCTCCTGACACTCGGCCACGGAGTACTTCATCTGCAGGTCCACGGGGTTCCCGCAGACGTCGCAGAGGGTGACGCGATTGGGGTTCTGTGTGCCGCACTTCGGGCACGAGACGCTCTCCTCGTGCGGGTGCGCCGTCACGATGCGGGCTCCGCACGCGCGACAGTCCATCCGCAGGTGCTCGAGCCCCTTCAGGCGCCCGCACTTGCACTCCCAGTTGCCGATCGCGTACTTGACGAACTGAAGCTCGCAGGCTCCGCGGAAGTCCGAGAAGGGGAACACGCTCGTGAAGACGGCCTGCAGGCCGGACTCCTCGCGCTCCTCCGGCAGGAGGTTCATCTGCAGGAACCGTTCGTAGGAACGGCGCTGCACGTCGATCAGGTTCGGAAGATCCATAAACGACCGGATCTTCGAGAAGGTCTTTCGCTCGGGGGACACGCCCGCCTCACTACTCATTCGGAGAGCTCCTCACGCGGCCGCCCGCAGGCCGGCCGCAGAATAGGTTGAGAATCCGGGACGGAAACAGGCCAACTACTTGATGACCTTTTGGGCCGCGGCTCGCAAGCGGCCGAAAGGTTCTAGACGAGAGCTTGGACTCCGGCTCACTTGACCTCCACCTTGGCACCCACTTCCTCGAATTTCTTCTTGATGTTGGCCGCCTCGTCCTTGGAAACGCCTTCCTTCAAGACGCCCGGGGCGCCGTCCACGACGTCCTTGGCCTCTTTCAGGCCGAGGCTCGTCACCTCGCGCACGACCTTGATGGTCTTGATCTTGTCGCCGGCCGCCAGGAGGTGGACCGTGAACTCGGTCTTCTCCTCCTCGGCCGGAGCGGAGGCGCCCGCGGCCGGCGCGCCCGGCGCCGCCGGCATGGCCACGGCCGCCGCCGAAACGCCGAACTTCTCTTCCAGGGCCTTGACCAGGGTGTTCAACTCGAGGACGGTCATCCCCTCGATTTCCGTTACGAACTTTTCCGCCGTCATCGCCATTTCTGCTGTCTCCTTACTGATAACAGTTCGATTATTCCCGTTACTCCGGGGGAGGGGCTTCGCCCGCTCCCGCCGTGGTCTTCTGGTCCGCAATCTGCTGGATGACTCCCGCGAGGTTCCGAACGGGGCCGTTCAAGACGGTCACCAGCCGCCGCAACGGCGACTGCATGAGGAAGAGGAGCCTTCCGATCAGCTCCTCCCGGGTCGGCATCTCGGCGATCGCCTTGATCTGCGCGGCCTCGACCGGCAGGCCCTCGACGAGGGCCGCCTTGAAGACCAGGTTCGGATTGGCCTTCGCGAACGCCGTCAGGACTTTGGCCAGGGCGACCGGGTTGTCCTCGTTGAACGCAACGGCCGTGGCCCCGGTGAAGTGGCTCGAGAGCGCCTCGAAGGGGGTCCCCCTGGCCGCCCGCAGGGCCAGCGTGTTCTTGACGACGATGTATCGAGACTTCGTCGCGCGGACCTGCCGGCGCAGCTCCGTCACCTCCGGGACTTTCAGCCCCGCGAAGGCGAAGAGGAAGGCGTTGCCCGACTTAGCCAGGCCTCGACTGAGCTCTTCGACCTGCGCCGCTTTCTCTGCGCGGTTCATTTCTTCGCCTCAAGGGCCTCGAGGGATGCCGTATCGATCGCGACGCCCGGCCCCATCGTCGAGGAGATGGAGACGGTGCGGAAGTATTTCCCCTTGGCCGCGGGCGGTTTGGCCCGCTGCACCGCCCGGATGAACGTGGCCGCGTTCTCTTCGAGCTTGGCCTTGTCGAAGGAGGTCTTACCGATCGAGGCGTGGATGATCGAAGTCTTGTCCACCCGGAACTCGACCTTGCCCGCTTTGATCTCCTTGACCGCCTTACCCACCTCCATGGTCACGGTGCCGGCCTTCGGATTGGGCATCAGCCCCTTGGGACCCAGGACCTTTCCGAGCTTGCCGACGAGCCTCATCATGTCGGGCGTCGCCACGAGGGCCTCGAAGTCGAGGAAGCCCTCCTGGATCTTGCCGACGAGATCTTCGGCCCCGATGTGATCGGCGCCGGCCTCCTGCGCCTCCCGGGCCTTGTCGCCGGTCGCAATCACCGCGACCCGTTTGGATTTGCCGGTGCCGTGGGGCAGGACCACGGTGCCGCGGACCATCTGATCGGCGTGCTTGGGGTCCACGCCGAGCAGCATCGCGATGTCCACGGACTCGTCGAACTTCGTGTACTTGACCTCGCGCACGAGTCCCATCGCGTCGGCCAGCCCGTAGGCCTTGCTGCCGACGCGCGCCTTGGCCGCCGCGAACTTCTTACCGGTTTTTCCCATCGTCTCCTTTCGTCGTTCTTACGGCGTCGCTTTCGCTCGGCCTCCGACTGTTGCCTCTACACGACTTCGATTCCCATGCTCCTGGCGGTGCCTTCGACGATCTTGACCGCCGACGGAAGGTCCCCGGCGTTCAAGTCGGGGAGCTTGGTCTTCGCGATGTCCTCGACCTGCTTCTTCGTGACCTTGCCGACTTTCTCCTTGTTCGGCGTGCCCGAGCCCTTCGCAACCCCGGCGGCCTTCAGCAACAGGATGGCCGCCGGCGGGGTCTTGGTGATGAAGGAGTACGACCGATCGGCGTACACGGTCACGACGACCGGAATGATGAGGCCCTTCTGCGACGCCGTCTTCGCGTTGAAGTTCTTGCAGAAGTCCATGATGTTGACGCCCTGCTGGCCGAGCGCCGGACCCACCGGCGGCGCCGGGGTCGCCTCGCCCGCGGGAATCTGCAGCTTCACGTAGCCGGTGATCTTCTTGGCCATAACGCTCAGCGCGTAAAACGTAAAACGTAAAACGTGAAACGGAGCCCGTTCCCGCCTACGGCCAACGTTTTCCTCTGCTCGTCCTCCTCTTGCTACCTTTTGCGTTTAACGTTTTTCGTTTTACGTCCCTAGACCTTCTGCACCTGGAGGAACTCGAGCTCGACCGGCGTGGACCGCCCGAAGATCGTGACCATGACCTTCAGAGTCGAGCGGTCGAGATTGATGTCCTCGACCACTCCGGTGAAGTTCGTGAACGGCCCGTCGGTGATCCGCACGTGCTCGCCCTTCTCGAAGGTGTGCTTGGGCTTGGGCTTCTCCTTCGTCGAGGTCACGCGGTGGAGGATCTGCTCGACCTCTTCGGCCGTCAGAGGGGTGGGCTCCTTGCCCGATCCGACGAACCCGGTGACCTTCGGGGTGTTCTTGACCAGGTGCCAAGCCTCGTCGGACATCTCCATCTCGATGATGATGTAGCCGGGGAAGAACTTGCGCTGGACCTCCCGGCGCTTGCCCCCCTTCATCTCGACGAGCGTCTCCGTCGGAATGCGGATCTCTCCGAAGGCGTCGGACATCCCCATCGCTTCCACCCGCTGCTTCAGGTTCTGCCGGACGCGCTCCTCGAAGCCCGAGTACGTGTGGACGATGTACCAATTCTTCGTTTTCCCGGGAGTCTCGGCGGACCGCACGGTTCCCCGCTCCGAATTCGTCGTCGTCATGCCACCCCCACCGCGCGGAAGAGCTTGTCGATCAGCCAGGAGAGGCCGGAGTCCACCAGAAAGAGGTAGAAACCGAAGAGGAAGCAGGCCACGATCACGACCACAGTGGTCCCAACGACCTCGGTGCGGCCGGGCCAGCTCACCTTCTTCATCTCGACCCAGACGTCCCGCAGGAAATCCCGCGTCCTGGGCCACCACTCTCTGATCGGAGTCATAACCTCGCGTCGCTCGCTTCTGTCATTGGCAGGGGTGGAGGGATTCGAACCCCCAACCTACGGTTTTGGAGACCGCCGCTCTACCAATTAGAGCTACACCCCTAGTGCTCGCTGCGCTCGCAGGTGCTCGGTATGAGGTGTTCAGTTTCAGGGGGAGCACCGAGCCCGCCCCCGCCTCTATCCCCTTCCACCGATCACCGACCATCTGGTCTAGACCTTTCCCTCTTTGTGCGTCGTGTGCTTCCGGCAGAAGCGGCAGTACTTCGACAGCTCCAGCTTCTCCGTGTTGGTCTTCTTGTTCTTCGTGGTCGTGTAGTTCTTGCGCTTGCATTCGCTGCACGCCAGACTGACGTTCTCCTGCATTCTTAGCGGCCCCTCGACGGGGCCGGATGAGAGCAAGCGGCCGCTCTCGACCAGCCCATGGCTTTAATAGAATTCATCTCTTCCTATTCCAGAATCTCGGTGATGGTTCCGGCTCCGACGGTGCGGCCCCCTTCGCGGATGGCGAATCGCAGCCCCTTCTCCATCGCGATCGGCGTGATCAGGTCGATCTCCAGCGACACCGTGTCCCCCGGCACCACCATCTC
>JBKPBH010000044.1:0-20141 GCA_046726795.1 Acidobacteriota bacterium | reverse complement strand
GGCGGCCGCCGTGCAGACGAGAGTCGCCAGCCGCTTGGGCGCGTCGAAGGAATTGTCCGCGCCGGAATCCACGACGAACCCCGCGCAGGCGATCGCGAGCAGCAGGGCCGCGGCGGCGATCGCGCCTCCGATGTCACGGGGAGAGGTCGGGCGCGCGGCGGCGCGCGCGGCTCGACCCCGCGGCTCTCCCTTCCTTCTCTTTTTCGACATCCAGACCCATTAGAGCAGTTTCCCGCCGCCGCCTTCCACCCGCGCGCCGCACACCGCGAATACCCGAACGCTCCCCTTCGTTATGCTCGTTGCCTCATGACGACCTCCTCGACTCTGCGCCGCCGCCGCGTCTCGCTGTCTCAGTGGATCTACAGGCATCGCATGGCGATCCTGTCGGCGGTCGGCGCGGCGTTTCTCGCCGGTCTCGGAGTCCTGGCCTACTTCACTTCGGTCGTCGTGTCGCGGTTCGAAGGACACCGCTGGAACCTGCCGTCGCGCATCTACTCGGATATGTTCGTGCTGCGTCCGGGCGACGGAGGCTCTCCGGAGAAGCTCGTCGCCAAGCTCGACCGGCTCCTGTATCAGCCGGACGCGGACTCGCCGTCCCGGCCCGGGCACTTCCGCCGGCGGGAGAGTGCCGTCGACGTCTTCACGCGGGACTTCCGGTATCCCGGAAAGGACTTCCGGGGCGTTCCGGCGCGCGTCGAGTTCGCGGGGGGGAAGGTGACGGCGGTGCGTGACCCTTCGGGCGAGCCGTTGCCGGCTCTGGTCGTCGAGCCCGAGCGGCTGGGCTCGGTCTTCGGAGACGAATTCCAGGACCGCACGCTCGTCCGTCTGGAGGACCTGCCGCAGTGCCTGAAGGATGCCGTCCTGGTCACCGAGGATCGCGACTTCTACCGCCACGCCGGGATTTCCATCCGGAGGAGCGTCGGCGCCGTGCTCTCCAACGTCCGGCGGGGCGGAATGCAGGGCGGCTCGACGCTGACCCAGCAGCTCGTCAAGAACCTCTACCTGTCTCCGGAACGCACGCTGCGCCGCAAGGCTCTCGAGGCGGTCCTCGCGGTGATCCTGGACGCGCGCTACTCCAAGGACGAGATCTTCGAGGCGTACTTGAACGAGATCTATCTGGGGCAGCACGGATCGGTCGCCGTCAACGGAGTCGGGGAGGCGGCGCGCCACTATTTCGGCAAGGACGCGAGCGACCTCGACCTGGCGGAGTCCGCGACGATCGCCGCGATGATCAAGGCGCCCAACGTGTACTCGCCGCTGCACAACCCGGCCAGGGCCCGGCAGCGTCGCGATCTCGTCTTGAAGCAGATGCGGGAGGAGAAGAAGATCGAAGACGACGCCTTCACGCGCGCCTTGCGCGAGCCGATCATCCCGTCTTCCCGCGCTCTCGAGCGCACGATTGCCCCCCATTTCGTGGACTTCGTCAAAGGGGAGCTTCAGAACCGCTTCGGCAAACAATTGAAGACCGAGGGGCTGCAGGTCTACACGACCCTGGACGCGGACCTCCAGCGGGCGGCGCAACGGTCCGTGACCCAGGGACTGGCCTCCCTCGAGAAGAACTACCGGAGGCTCGCGGCGCGGGCGAAGGAGGAGCCGTTGCAGGGGGCGCTCATCGTGCTCGAGCCGCGCACCGGCGCGGTCCGATCCTTCGTCGGCGGGCGAGACTACCGACTCTCGCAGTTCAACCGGGTCACGCAGGCGCACCGCCAGCCCGGGTCTCTGTTCAAACCCTTCGTCTATCTGGCCGCCTTCGCGCGGCGCGACATGGAGAAGCCGATCACCCCCGCGACGATCCTCGAGGACACGCCGATCACCGTGACCTGGGACAAGGGGGGCGAGGACGAGCAGTGGAGCCCCCACGACTATGACGGCGACTACCGCGGCGCGATGTCGGTGCGCAAGGCCCTGGAGCTGTCGATCAACATCCCGACGGTGCGCACGGCGCTCGCCGCCGGCCTGCCGGCGGTGCTGGCGACCGCGCGAGCGGCCGGCGTGGGCTCGCAACTGCGCCCCTATCCCTCTGTCGCGCTCGGAGCCTTCGAGGTCTCACCGCTCGAGATTGCCTCGGCCTATTCCGTCTTCGCCAACAGCGGCGTGCGCGTCGAGCCGATCGCGATCGTCGGAGTCCTGACGAGCGACGGCCGTGTGCTCGACCGGAAGGAGACGCCGCTGTCTCCGGCCCTCCCGGCCGACGCCGTGTTCCTCGTGGACTCGTTGATGCGGGGCGCCGTGGACCGCGGCACGGCCTCGGGCGCGCGCGCGGGTGGCGTCAAGGGCGTGCTCGCCGGCAAGACCGGCACGACCAACGACTACCGCGACTGCTGGTTCGTCGGGTTTTCTCCACGCTTCCTCGCCGCCGTATGGGTGGGCTACGACGACAACCGTCCCGTCCGCCTGACCGGAACCCAGGCGGCCGTGCCGATTTTCGCTGACTTCTCCCGCTCGGTCCCCGCCCAGTACTTCAGCGAGAACTTTCCGGTGCCCTCCGACATCGTCACCGCCGAGATCGACCCCGAGACCGGCGGCCTCGCCACCCCGGAGTGCCCCCGCCGCATGACCGAAGTCTTCATCTCCGGCACCCAGCCCCGCTTCGAGTGCTCTCTGCATCACTTCTCCGCGCCGCTCCCCATGGAAGGAGCGGGGTTCCCCTAACCGACGCGGAGACGCGCAGACGCGGGGAAGTCTTGGTACGGGCCTAGCGTCTCCCTGTCCCGCGCTCGTTCTTGAAAGCCGTTCCGTTTGATAAGCTGAAGTGTTCGATGAAGGAACAGCCTTCCATCCGTATCAGGGGAGCGCGGACGCACAACCTGAAGGACGTGTCGGTCACGATCCCGATCGGGAGTTTGACGGTCATCACGGGGGTGTCGGGGTCGGGGAAGTCCTCGCTGGCATTCGACACGCTCTACGCGGAGGGGCAGCGCCGCTACGCGGAGTCGCTCTCGACCTACGCGCGGCAGTTCTTGGAGAGGCTCGACCGGCCGGACGTGGACTCGATCGAGCCGGTGCCGCCGGCCATCGCGCTCGAGCAGAAGAACGGCGTCCGGAACGCCCGCTCGACCGTCGGCACGCAGACGGAGATCTACGACTCGCTGCGCCTGCTCTTCGCGCACGGGGGCACGGTCTCTTGCCCGGCCTGCGCCGTGGCGGCGGTGCCGGGCGGAGTGGACCGCGCCGTGGAAGAGCTCTTCTCGGCGGAGGCGGGGGCTCGCGTCACGCTCGTCGCGCCGCTTGCCTGGCGCAAGAACGGCGCCGGGCGCCGCTCGCGCCGCCGCGTAAGGGAGGAGAGGATCCGGCTCGAGGAATTGAAGCGCGCCGGCTTCTTCCGGGCGGTGTCCGCCGGCGGCGAAACGGCCGAGATCGGCGAGGAGGTCGAGGGACTGCTCGATCCCGACGGATGCCTCCCCGTCGTCGTGGGACGATTCGCCGTGCGCGAGGAGTCTCGCGCCGAGATCGCCGCGGCGGCCGACACGGCCTTCCAGATGGCGGGCTCCCTCGTCGCGGTCTTCGAGAACCGCGCCAGGACCTTCCGCCGTGGACTCCATTGCCCGCGCTGCGGCGCGGACTTCCGGGAGCCCACGCCCGCTCTCTTCGCCTTCAATTCCCCGCTCGGGGCCTGCGCGGCTTGCCAGGGCTTCGGCCGCGTCATCGGCGTAGACCTGGAAAAGGTCCTCCCCGACACGGCGCTGACCCTCTCGGACCGTCCGGTCGCGCCCTGGAACACTCCCGCCTACGAGTCCGCGTACCGGGACCTCTTCCGAGCCTGCCGCCGCTACTCGGTCCGCACGGACATCCCGGTCGCGAGGCTCTCGGCTCACGAGCGGGAGGTCCTGATCCGGGGGCGGGGGGATTTCTACGGCGTCACCGGGTTCTTCGACTGGCTCGAGACCAAGCGCTACAAGATCCACGTGCGCGTGCTCCTGGCGCGCTACCGCGCCTACACGCTCTGCCCGGAATGCCGGGGCGCGAGGCTGACGCCGGCCGCGCTCTCGGTTACGCTGCGTGGGCGGACGATCGCCGAGCTGTCGGACCTGCCGCTCTCGGACCTCCAACGCTGGTTCGACGAGCTGACTCTCTCCCCGGCCGAGCAGGAGCGGCTCTCCTCCGTCGTGGCCGAGATCCGCTCGCGCGTACGCTACATGAACGAGGTGGGCCTCGATTACTTGACCCTCTCGCGGGCCGCGCGGACGCTTTCGGGCGGCGAGGCGCAGAGGATCGGGCTCGCCTCCGCGCTGGGCGGCTCGCTGACAGGCACGCTCTACGTCCTGGATGAGCCGACCATCGGCCTCCACGCCGCAGACACGCGACGGCTCCTCGCCATCCTGCGCCGCCTCGCCGACCGGGGTAACACCGTCGTCGTCGTCGAGCACGACCCGGACGTCATCGAGGCAGCCGATCGCGTCATCGACCTGGGCCCCGGAGCCGGGAGCCTCGGCGGCCGCCTCCTTTTCGAAGGCACGCCGGCCGCCCTGTCCCGCATGAAGTCTTCGGCCACCGGACAGCTTCTTCGCGGCCGCCGCCCCGAGTCCCCCGCGCACCGCGCATCGCGCACCGGACACCCGACCACGGCCGGCCGCCTCGTTCCCTTTCGCCGCGCCGAAGGGGCGATCACGGTGGTCGGCGCGCGCGAGCACAACTTGAAGAACCTGACCGTGCGCTTCCCGCTCGGTCGTCTGATCGGGGTCTCCGGCGTCTCGGGGTCGGGAAAGTCCACCCTCGTGCGCGACATCCTCTACAACTCCTATGCCCGCCGGGTCAAAGGCCTCGTCGGGCTCGACATCGGAGAGCACGACCGGATCGAGGGGCTCGAGAACATCGGCGACCTGCTCCTGGTGGACCAGAGCCCGCTCGGTCGCTCGGCGCGGTCGAACCCGGTGACCTACGTGAAGGCCTGGGACGAGATCCGGCGAGTCTTCGCCCGCACCGCCCGGGCGGTCTCCCGCGGCATCACGGCGCGCGACTTCTCCTTCAACTCGGCGGGTGGCCGGTGCGAGGTCTGCCGGGGCACGGGGTGTCAGACGATCGACATGCAGTTCCTGGCCGACGTGACCGTGCGTTGCGACGCCTGCGACGGACGGCGTTTCCAGAACCGCGTGCTCGCCGTACGATACAGGGGCAAGAACATCGGGGACGTCCTGGCCATGACCGTCTCCGACGCTTCGTCGTTTTTCGCCGAGGACCCGCAGATCGTGCGGCGCCTGCGGCCGCTCCTCGAAACGGGACTGGGGTACGTGACGCTCGGCCAGCCGACGGCCACCCTGTCCGGCGGCGAGGCGCAGCGCCTGAAGCTCGCCTCCTTCATCGACGCGCGGCCGGCGGCCGGCCGCGGGACCTTCTTTCTCTTCGACGAGCCGACGACGGGCCTTCACGCGTCCGATATCGAGAGGCTGCTCGCGACCCTCCGCCGCCTGATCCTCCTCGGTCACTCGGTCCTCGCGATCGAGCACAACCTCCAATTCCTGACGGCCTGCGATTGGCTCGTCGACCTGGGCCCCGGCGGCGGAGAGCGCGGGGGGAGTCTCGTGGCCGAGGGCACGCCCGACGACATCCGGCTCTGCGGCGCCAGCGTCACGGGCCGCTTCCTGGCCGAGGTCTTCCCGCCGCCTCCTCCCGAGTCGCGCCGGGCAGACGCAGGTTAACGCGAATCGCTTTCCGAGTTAGGATCGTCGACCGATGTCCAGCGAGGCGAACGAGGATCGGAGGTATCCGCGACCCCTGGTCGACGTGCGCCGAGCCACGCAGCACGCGCTCGCGGCTCTGGGTTGGAAATGGACGAGCTCGACGGATGGGGGATTCGACGCCGTCTGGACGTCGCGCGTCTTCAAGTTCAAGGACGACGTCGTGGTCCGCCTCCACTCGGCCAACGGGACGCTCGTGCGCGTCCGGTCCGCTTCCCGTCTGAGGTTCCTCGACACGGGGCAGAACGCCCGCCACGTGCACGACTTCTTCGAAGAGCTCGAGCGCCAGCTCACCCGCGCCCGCTAGGGGGCCGTCACGGGGCGGACTTGCGGGACTCTTCGAGGAAGCGGACGAGCCTCTCCCGGCCGGCGTACCCCTCGACTTTCGCGATCGCGCGCCCGTCGGGGGCCGCCACGACGAGCGTCGGAAAGGCCGTGACGGAGTAACGCCGCTCGAGGTCCTCGATCGGAGGCGGGTTCCTGCCGTCCTCCCGCTCGCGGTCCACGATCCGAGTCGGAACGTAGGAGTCGTTGACTAAGGCGGCGATCCGGGAATCTCCCCAACCCTCCTCGTCCAGTCGGTGACAGGGGACGCACCAGGCTGCGGTGAAGTCGTAGAGCACGGGTTTCTTCTGGGCGAGCGCCGCGGCCGCCGCCTTCTCTCGCGACTGCCACCGCACGAAACCCGCCTGGTTCCCCTTCGTCCCGCGGTCGAAGACGGCCGTCGCCACGCGCAACAGCACGGCTGCCCCGACGATCCAGAAGAGGACCGCGGGAAGCCTCGACTGCGATCCGCCTTCGCTCGAGCGACGGGGGAGGGGCGCGGCCTCAGTCTCGTCCATAGGAAAACTCCCTTCGGGAAAAGACGACCGCCGCCAGAACCAGGTAGGCGGTGACCGCGAGCGCGTAGGCACCCACCTCGGCGGAGAGGATCTTCTCGCCCCGGAGGACGTCTCCCCACGCCACGCGCGGCAGGAGGTTCTCGCGGGCGGCCGGACCGATCTTCGAAAGCCACGGGATCTTAAGCGGCCGGGCGAGGGCCTCCGGCAGCCCGAGCAGGAGCGTCAGGAGGAAGTACGCCAGCACGTCTGCGTAGCCGGGCAGGAACGTGGAGAAGAAGAGCAGGATCGAGGAGAACAGGGCACCCGAGAGCAGAGCGCCGGCCGCGCCGCGGGCAATCCCGGCCACCGAGAGCGGACCGCCGCCGCCATCCATGACGATGCGCAGCAGGGGGGACAGCGCGAGCGCGACCGCCGCGGTGACGGCGAGACAGACGGCGTAGGCGATGAGGATCCCGCAGTAGCGCCCGAAGAGATAGTCCACTCGCCGGACCGGGCGCACGAGGATCATCTGCAGAGTGCCGCTCGAGGCGTCCTTCGAGACCGACGCCGCCGCGAGGATGAGCAGCGTGAGAAAACCGGAGGACTCGAGCGAGGTCCCCTGGCCCGTCGCGGCGACCGGGAAGGCCGTCAGGAGCGCCAGGAACCCGAGCGCGATCACGATCCCGATCGAGCCGAACTTCTGCCTGAGGTACCGGCGGACCATCTCGGTCATGGCGTCTCGCTGCCGCGAAAGAGCTGCTCGAGGTCCGCCGAAAGACGCGCCTCGATCACGGGCACGTCGGCGAGCGCCAGCGCCTTGACCGCGCGGGAGAGGTCCTCTTCCCGGGCGGCGGTCAAGTGGAAAACCCCGTCGGGCGGCGGAGCAACCGGGAACCCCGCCGCCGAGAGCACGGCGGCCGCCTCCTCGCCCCGATCGGGAGGCACGCGCAGGACGGCCCGGTGCGGCGCGGCGGCCTCTCCGCGCAGCGTCTCGGTCTGCATCAGCCGGCCATGGTCGATGAAGATGACTCGGTCGCAGACTTTCTCGACCTCGGCCAGCTGGTGAGAGTTCAGGACAATCGTCGCACCGCGCGACTTCGCCTCCAGGATCCGCTCACGCACGACCGCGACGCCGAGCGGATCCGTCCCGGACGCCGGCTCGTCTAAGAAGAGGAGGTCAGGGCTTCCCAGGGTGGCCTGCGCCACGCCGATCCGCTGGAGCATGCCGCGCGAATACGTTCGCAATCGGCGGGAGAGCACCGCCGTCTCGAGCCCGACCCGAGCCGCGGCCTCCGCCGCGGCCTCGCCGGCGCGGGCCGGGTTCCCGCCGGAGAGGCGCCAATGGTGAGCCAGAAAGGCGATGCCCGAAAGGTCGCGGTCGAAGCCCAGCCGCTCGGGCATGTAGCCGGTGCGCGCGCGGATGGACAGGTCGTCCGGGGCCTTGCCGTCCACCGCGATGGCGCCCGAGTCCGGCCGCAGGAAGCCGAGGAGGCAGGAGAGCAGAGTCGTCTTGCCGGCGCCGTTGGGCCCGATCAGTCCCAGCGTCTCCCCGCGCCGGACTTCGAGCGAAACGCCGTCGAGAGCCCGCGTGCTGCGGCGCCAGCGTCCGTAGGTCTTCGACACGTTCGAGACGCTGATCATGGGCTCTTTCGACGATACCAGAGCCGGCCGGCGGCGGGCGGCAGGACGGCAAGCGGGCGGAGACTTCCATCTGGACGCCTCCCGCCTTCCGCCGGTGCGTCGCTTCCGCGGGAATACATGTTAGATTCTGGCGCTTTTTTTACGGCGCAGCGCAATGATCGAAGTTCAGAGCCTCACGAAGCGATACGGGAGCCAGGCCGCTGTTTCCGATGTGACCTTCTCCGTCCGGCAGGGAGAGATCGTCGGATTCCTGGGGCCCAATGGCGCGGGCAAGACCACCATGATGCGCGTCCTGACTGGGTTCCTCCCCCCGAGCGAAGGGACCGCCCGCATCGACGGCCACGACGTCGTCTCGGATTCGCGGCGGGCCAGGGCGACTCTCGGCTACCTGCCCGAGTCCGCCGCGCTGTACCCGGAGATGCGCGTGCGGGAGTACCTCGCGTACCGGGCCCGCCTGGAGGGCCTCTCGGGACCGGATGTCCGGTCCCGGGTGGACGAGATCGTCGGACGATGTCTTCTCGAGGAGGTCGCCGACCGCAAGGTCGAGAACCTCTCCCGGGGCTACCGCCAGCGGGCGGCCCTTGCCGGCGCACTGGTCCACCGGCCGCCGGTGCTGATCTTGGACGAGCCGACCGTGGGTCTCGATCCGGCGCAGATCATCAAGATCCGGGAGATGATCCGGTTGCTCGGCCGGGAGCGGGCGGTGCTCCTCTCGACTCACATCCTGCCGGAGGTGGACGCGGTCTGCGACCGCGTTCTCATCATCGACCGTGGCCGGATCATCGCCGAAGGCACGCCGGAGGAGCTGCGCCGGCGGCTGGCGGGCACACCGGTCGTGCGCGCCGCCTTCCGCGGGCAGGTTGCCGCCGCCGAGGCGCTCTCGAGCCTTCCGGGAGTGGTCGCCGCGAAAGAGACCGCGGGCGACGGCGAGACGCGCGTCCGCGTCGAGTGCGCCGAAGGCGCCGAGGTCTCCGAAGAGATCTTCCGTGTCGCGGTCTCCCGGGGCTGGATCCTGCGGGAGCTGTCGCGAGAGGCGCTCTCCTTAGAGGATGTCTTCGTGCGGCTGACGCGCCACGACGAGGCCGAAGCTGCGGCACGGCCCGGGGAGGGCAAGCCCCCGGCGGCGCCGGCTCGCGAGGAGGCGGTGTCCGGGCAGACCCCGGCCCGGGCGGAGCCATGAGGAGGTTTCTGGCGATCGTCGCGCGCGAGTGGCGAGCGTATTTCTTCTCGCCGCTCGCCTACGTCATCCTGGCGGCGTTCCTCGTGATGAACGGCCTGATCTTCTACGCCATCGTCAACTTCCTGAATTCGCCCAACGCGCCGAAGGGACAGGCCCTGCCGTATCTCTTCACGAACTACTACTTCTGGATCTTCAACCTCTTCGTCGTGCCGATCATCGCGATGCGCCTCCTGGCCGAAGAGCGAAAGAGCGGCACGATCGAGATCCTGCTGACCTCGCCGGTGACCGAGACGGAGGTCGTGCTCGGGAAGTTCGCCGGGGCCCTTGGGTTTTTCCTGACTCTTTGGGCGCCGACTCTGGTCTACGTCTGGATCCTCCGGTCGCAGATCCCGATCGATCTCGGCCCCGTCACCGCCGGGTATCTCGGGATCGTGCTGATCGGGGCCTACTTCCTGTCGGTCGGGACCCTCGCCTCCACGCTGACCAAGAACCAGATCGTCGCGGCGATCCTCGCGTTCGGGATGCTGATCCCGATCTTCTCGACGGGGCTCGCCGAGTCCATGGTCACGGATCCGCGCAAGCGCGACATGCTCGGATATTTCAACCTCTGGGATCACATGGAGGAGTTCGCCCGCGGCATCGTGGACACGCGGCGGCTCGTTTACTACCTGTCGGCGACCGCCTTCTTTCTTTTCCTGGCGGTCGTGTCGCTGACCGCCAAGAAGGAGCGGCCGTGAATCGCGCGCGTCGCCTCCGCGCCGGCACGAGCGCCGCGGCGATCGCGCTCGTCGCGCTGCTCCTCTTCGGCGTCAACTATCTGGGTGCCCGTCACTGGGCCCGGGGCGACTGGACCAGGACCCACCTCTTCTCCCTGTCCCAGACGAGCCGGAAGGTGCTCGCGGGGCTCACGAAACCGGTATCCGTCACCGTCTTCATGACGCGCGCGTCGCGTCTTTACCAGCCGATCTCCGAGCTTTTGAACCGCTACCGGGCGGCCTCGCCCAAAATCGAGGTCGAGTTCCTGGACCCCGAGCGCAATCCCCTGCGCGCCGAAGCACTCGTCAAGCAGTTCGGCATCCGCCAGAACACCGTCGTCTTCCGTTCCGGAGATCGGAAGAAGTACGTCGAAGAAGACAAGATCGCCGACTTCGATTACTCCGGCGCCCAGATGGGCGCGGCGCCCCAGATCAAGGCGTTCAAGGGGGAAGAGGCGTTTACCTCCGCGATCCTCGACGTGTCGGAGAAGACCGTCTCGAAGGTGTACTTCACGGCGGGCCACGGCGAGCCCAAGCTCGATTCCCAGGAGCGTGGGCGCGGCTTCGCCCAGGCCAAGCAGCTGCTGGAACGGTCGAACCTCTCGGTCGCCTCCTGGGAGTCGATCGGCCGGGACGCCGTGCCGGCCGACGCGGCCATCGTCGTCGTGGCCGGGCCCAGGACGGCGCTGCTCGACCCGGAGGTCCAGGCACTCAAGAAATTCGCGGACGGGGGCGGACGAATCCTCGTGATGGCCGACCCGGTTCTTCCCGAGCCAGGCGCTCCGCCAAGCGATCTCGGCCTCGGCAGCTTGCTCGCGACCTGCGGGGTCAAGCTCGGCAACGACATCGTGATCGACCCGGCCAACGCGGTGCCCATGGTCGGACCGGAGACGCTGATCGCCAACGACTACGGCTCTCATCCCATCGTGCGAGCCCTTTCGGAGGAGGGCCTCCCGGTCGTCTTCCCACTCGCCCGCTCGGTCTCCAAGCCCGAGAAGCCCCCGGAGGGCTACACGGAGACGATGCTCGTGGACACGAGCAAGGACGGATGGGGCGAGACGAACCTGGCGAAGCTCGAGTCGGTCCAGAAGGACAAGGAGGACACGCCGGGTCCCGTACCGATCGCGGTCGCGGTCGAGCAGGAGAAGAAGGACAAGGACGCGAAGGCGCCGGCGCGCCCGTTCCGGCTCGTCGTCGTCGGCAACTCTCGCTTCGCGGCCAACGGCGCCATCGGCCAGGGCGGCAACGGGAATTTCTTCCTGAACACGATCGGCTGGCTGGCGGGACAGGAGCGGCTCGTCGGGATCGCCCCCAAGACGCCGGAGCAGGCCGCGCTGACCCTGACGCGTTCCCAGGTCAACCGGATCGGCCTCTTCGCCATCCTCGGCATGCCGGCCTTCGCCGTCGTGGTCGGGGTCTGGATCTGGTACCGCCGCCGGGATTAGCCACCACCGGCATGACGTCGAGGAAGCTGATCGTCCTGACGGCGCTGGTCGTCGTCCTTTTCGCGTTTGTCTTCCTCTTCGAGCGCAAGCTCCCCACGACCGCCGAGCGCCAGCAGAAGGGGGACCTCGTCTGGGAGATTCCCGAGGACCAGATCGAGTCCGTGCGCCTGGAGCGGCCGGGGAGCGTCGTCGAGTTCGCCCGGAGCGGCGCGAGCTCCTGGAAGCTCGTCAAGCCCGACTCCTATCCGGCTGACGGGTTCGCGGCCTCGGACGTCGTCTCGCAGCTGGCGCGGTTGAGAAGGACCGGAGGAGACGCATCGGAGGCCAGGCCGGAGGACTACGGCCTGCAATCTCCTGCGGCGAAAGCCACGATCGTCTGGAAGGACAACGCGAAGTCGAGCAAGAAGCTCTCGCGGACGCTGGAGTTCGGCATCGAGATCCCCGGCACGGACGCCACGGCGGCGCGCACGGCCGGAGGAGACGCCGTGATCTTCGTCCCTACGAGCCTCGCCTCGGCCGTCAAGAAGGGGCCCGACGAATTCAAGAGCAAGGAGGTCTTCGGTTCTTCCTCTTCGGAGACGGTGCGACTGGAGGTGGATCGCGGGCGGGGAAAACTGTCGCTGGCGAAGAAGGACGGAACATGGTGGCTTCGCCAGCCTCTCGAGGACCTGGCCGAAGCCGACACGGTCGACAAACTGATCGGGGCCCTGACGGCCCTGCGAGCGATCGAGTTCCTCCCGTCCCCTCAGGGACCGGGCCTGGCCTCGCTCGGCCTGGCCCCTCCGCTGTTCCACGTCCTGATGGCCGATGCGAAAGGGCCGGGCATCGCTGTGGACTTCGGCGCGACGCGCTCGGACGGAAATTCGATCTACGGCCGCCGCGAAAGCCAGGTCTTCACCGTGGCCAGCTCGGTCGTCGAGGACCTCTCGAAAGAGGCCGAGGCTTTCCGGGAGACTCGTCTCCTCCGGTTCGACCGCGGAACCGTCCAGAGGGTCGAGGGGATTTTTCCGCGTTCGAAGTTCTCTTTCGAGAGGCGCGAGGGGGCCTGGACCCTGGGCGGAAAGGCTCTGGCCGCGGCCGCCTTGGACGACCTCCTGACCGCGCTGCTCGACTTGAAGAGCAAATCTTTCGGCGACGAGGCCCGCGCGAAGGCGCTCTCCGTTCGGGAGCCGGCGGCGACCGTGACCGTCAAACTCCCTTCGGGAGCGGAACCCCCCCCCTGGCTCGTGAAGCTCTATTCCGGGGGGACTCAGTCGGAGGCGGTTGTCAGCACGCGGCCCGGATCGTTCGTCCTCGCCGGAGACCCCGTCCCGACGCTCGAGGCCGCTTTCCAGAAGGCCGCGGCGCCGCCACCGACCGCGCTTCCGGCAACGCCAGCGCTTCCCGCCAAGAAGTAGTCGAGCGCGTCAGCGTCGGCCGGTCCGGTGGGGCGGCTTCATGTCGGCTTCCGCTTCGAGCTCGGCAATCCGTTTCCTGCGCAAGAGCTCCTTCTGGTCCTCGGCCTTCGTCTTTTTCTGCCGGGCACTCGAAAACGCGGTCGAGATGGCGAGCAGGGCGCCCCAGCCTTTCGGAGACTTGACCCGGCGGGCGGTCGCGCCCCAGAGCTTCGTCTTCTTGAATCTCGCCTCCGAAAGGTCGGCGTTGGCCAGGTCGGCCCCCGCGAGAGAGGCCCCCGTGAAATCCGCCCCGATCGCGCGCGAGAAGCGCAGGTCGGCGCGCTGGAGAGCCGCGCCCGTGAAATCGGCCCCGATGAGCAGGGTGCCCGACAGGTCCGCGTCGTAGGCGCGGCAGCCGGAAAGGTTCGCCCGTTTCATGTTCGCCAGCCGAAATGTGCCGAGCGAGAGATCCGCCCGCGAGAAGTTGACCCCCTGGGCGTTGACCTCCGTTGCATCGCAGTTGGGGAAGCGCGCTCCCACGAACGAATAGCCCCGCAGGTTCGCCCGCGCCAGGATCGCCTTGGTGAGATCGGCTCCCTGGAAGTTGGCGCTCTCGAAGCGGGCGGTGCGCAGCTCGACCTCCGTCAGCCGGGAGTCCGCGAAGCTGACGTTCCCGCCGTAGGCGTCGAGGAAGACCGCGCGCCTCAGGTCCATCTTCCGCAGCTTCGCTCGCTCGAAGCACACGCCCGAAAAATCCGCTTCGATCGCCGAGGCCTGCTCCAGGTCCGCCTCGGTGAAATCGGCGCCCTCGCAGTTCGCCGCGTTCAGCGAGGCCTGGCGCAGGCTCGCGCGCACGAACTTCGCGCGCCTCAGGTCCGCGCCCGTCAGGTCGGCGTTCCTCAGGTTCGCCGCCTCGAAGTTCGCGTTGGGGAAAGAGCCCTGGGCAAGCGTCACCCCTTCGAAGAGGGCTCGCGAGAGGTCGGCCCCGTCGAAGGTGGCGCCGGTCATCCGGGCGCCGCGGAAACTGGACTCGGAGACGTTGGCGCCTGCGAGGTTGGCGTTCGAGAGGTTCGAGCCGTCGAAAAACGCTCGCGACAGGTCGGCCCCGGCGAGATTCGCCCCCACGAGCGCACAGCTCTGGAGCGACGCCGATCTCAGGCGCGCTCCCGCCAGGAACGACTTGGAGAAATCGAGGAAGTCGAGCACGCAATTCTCGAAGCCGGCACCGGGAGCCGAGATGCCATCGAACCGGGCCTCGAACAGGGTCGCGCGAGAGAAGTCGGCCGCTGCGAGCGACGCTCCCGTCAGATCGGCTCGGGAGAGGTCGGCGCGCTTCAGGTCCTTGCCGGAGAGGTCTCGTCCCGCCATGTCCGCGTCCGTCAGGTCCGGTGTGACGTTGGGGTTGCGGCCGCGCCAGGCGTTCCACTCCTCCGACAACAGCAGCGCCATGTGCTCGGGGTTGGCCATCGGCCGGATTGTAGTTGAGAGTCGGGAGTCGAGAATTGAGAGTGGCCCGGACCGGGCGCGGCCTCCGCTCGATCCGGAACCTCGAACTCGAGTCATTCGGGGCGCGCTACAATGACATCACATGAGCACCCTGGCCCCGGCGGTGGCGGCGCCCTCCAAGGCGACCGATCGGATCCGGCGCGCCCTTCTCGGGGGGCACCCGATCCTCTTCGTCCAGACCTGGGAGGAGTCGCGCGTCGAGCGGCTGGCGCAGCACCTGGCGAAGACGTTCTTCGGGACTCCGGCTCCCTGCGGCATCTGGTCCGTCGTGGACGGTCTCGTCGTGGATGGCGTCCCGGTGCCCGAGACGCGCGATCCCCTGAAGGCCCTCGAGGCGATCCTGCAGGCTTCCGGCAAAGGCTTTTACGTCCTGAAGGACTTTCCGACCTCCCCCGACGGGCGCCCGGAGATCGTGCGGAGACTGCGCGATCTGTACCGAGGGCTGAAGGATCGGGGGCGGCATGTCCTGCTCGTCTCTCCCCGCCTGGTGATCCCGGAGGAAGCGAAGAAGGAGATCTACGTCGTCGAGTACGAGCTTCCCGACGACGCCGAGATCGGGCGGATCATCGAAGGAGTGATGCGGCGCCGGCCGGGCGCCACGCTGGAGGAGCCCGCCGTCCGGCGCCTCGCGCTGGCCATGCGGGGCCTGACGGCGGACGAGATCGGGCACCTTCTGTCGAAGGTCTTCGCGCAGCGGCAGTCCTTCGACGAGGGCGCCTTCCTCGAAGTGCTCGCGGAGAAGGAGCAGATGTCGAAGAAGGAGGGGGTCCTCGAGTTCGTCCCTCCCCGTTTTTCGATCGAGGACATCGGCGGCTACGACACGCTCAAGACCTGGCTGAAGAAGCGTCGGACCCTCTTCTCGAAAGAAGCGCTCGAGGCGGGCATCCCGATTCCGCGGGGCATCCTCCTGATGGGGATCTCCGGCTGCGGCAAGAGCCTCGCCGTCAAGACCATCCCGACCCTCTGGAACCTTCCCCTCTTCCGCCTCGATATGAACGCCGTGTTCGGGACGCCCAACCCCGAGTCAACCTTCCTGCGAGCGCTGCGTTCGGTCGAGGCCGTCTCGCCCGCGGTTCTCTGGATCGACGAGATCGAGATGGGAGTCGGCGGCTATCGGGAAGGGGGAGACGCTTCGATGTCCCGCATCTTCTCCGGGTTCCTGACGTGGATGCAGGAGAAGAGCGCTCTCGTGTTCGTCGCAGCCACGGCCAACCGGATCCAGCTCCTGCCGGCGGAGGTCATCCGCAAGGGGCGCTTCGACCAGGTGTTCTTCGTGGACCTGCCCAACGAGGAGGAGCGCAAGCAGATCTTCGCGATCCACCTGAAGAAGAACCGTTGCGAGCCGGGCGGCTTCGACCTCGTCTTCCTGGCCAAGGCCACGAAGGGGTGGAACGGGGCCGAGATCGAGCAGATCGTGATCTCCTCGGTCGTGGACGCGTACTCCGAGAAGCGAGCCCTGACGGAGGACGACCTCCACCGCGTGATCTCTTCGACCGTGCCTCTCTCGATCACCATGGAAGACCAGATCAAGGCGATCAAGAGCTGGGCTCACGACAGGGCCCTGAACGCGTCGCGGCCGTAGCACGTCGGCGAGCTGGCGCTCGCCTCCCGCGGCGCGAACCTCTCCCTCGGTGACTTCGGAAGACTTCTCGCGCCGCGACCGGGGCCCGGAAAGCGATTACGTGGACAGACTCCTACTCGGCCCCCGCCACGGTGGACTAATTCCTGGTGGCGTCCAGGTCGGCGGGGCGGAAGGGGGCGAGGAACCGAACGCGGCGCTCCCATTCGACCATGCGTCCCATGAGAGCCCCGAAGCGGGTCGCGAGTGAATCCGTCTCGAGAAGGCTTTGCAGCTCGGCGGGCGTGTAGCGCAACCGCAACGCGAGCTCCGAGGCGAGGCGCTCGCCCGAAAGGAGGGCCTCGGGCATGGGCGCCAGATCGAGCTGGCCACGGATCTCCTCGAAGAGCCCGAGAGCCGTTTCGGAAACGCGCGTCTGCTCGTCGGCGGTCCCGAATGGGATGGCGCCGATCTCTTCGACGCTCGCCCTCCGATACGGGGTCGCCGTCGTCTCCTCCCGGACGATGCGGTACCGGAACCTTCCTTCGAGCAGGATGTTGTACCGCCCGTCGGGCAGTTCCTCGCACTCGACGATCTCTCCGGCACCCCCTATGGAATGGACGGGCGGGACTTCCGGAGCCGACTCCCAGCCCGGTTTCAGCATGGCCATGCCGATCGTCCGGTCGCCCGCGAGGGTGTCGCCGACCAAGGCCCGGTAGCGCGGCTCGAAGATATGGAGGGGGAGAAGCGTCCCTGGCAGAAGGACGACGCCCGGCAATGGGAACAGGGGAATCACTCTCGTCACGGCTTCCCGCCTGCTGCCTTCTGTTTTCCCTCTTCCACCCGGTGGGACAGCTCGAACACGTAGATCACGGTCTGCCGGATCTCCTCGTCGGTGAGCTTACCTTCGAACTTCGGCATGGGGTCGTGGCCGTGGCGGATCTGCCGCTCGATCGCCTCGGGACTGCCGTCGGAGCGCCAGACGCCGTCGATCAGATTGGCATACGGGAAACGGCTGCCCGTCACCGTCTTGCCGTCGCCGTTGGTGTTGTGGCAGGAGGCGCACTTGCGCTCGAAGATTCGCTGTCCCGCCGCCAGGTCGCCCGTGCGCCCGTCGGCCACCGGCAACGCCCGGTCGCGGCAGCAGACTCCCGCCAGGAGCCCGAGGAGCAGAAGCGGCAGCCGTCGGAACACCGGAGGAAGTCTAACGAGGATCGTCGGGAAGCAGTACGGTCCCTAATCTTTGCCTAAAGAGCAGGGTTCGCCTTCCCTCCCTACCACCGACGGCCTGCCACCTGATACCTTCCTCTCGTGGCCGATCCGCGCGACAAGCTGTCCGAAAATGTTCCGGGGAAGTACTACGTGGACACACAGTGCATCGATTGCGACGTCTGCCGCGTCACGGCTCCGGGCAACTTCCAGAGGCACGACGAGAAGCCCTACTCCTACGTCTTCCGACAGCCTTCGGGGCCCGAAGAAGAAGCGCAATGCCAGGAAGCCATGGACTCCTGTCCGGTCGAGGCCATCGGATCCGACGGGTGATTCGATTCTGGATTCTCGATTTTGGATTTGAGTCTCGCGCTCTCGATCCAAAATCGGCAATCCAAAATTCAAAACTGAACTCTATCCGCCAATCTCTCGGAAATACTCGATGGTCTTCGACAGTCCTTCCTCCAGAGGCACCTTCGGTTCCCACCTGAGCAGCGCGCGGGCGCGGCTGATGTCTGGCTGACGGACCCGCGGATCGTCCACCGGGAGAGGTTTGAAGACGATCTGGCTCCGTGTGCCGGTCAGTTTCTGGATGGTGCGCGCGAAGTCGAGCACCGAAAGCTCCCGCGGGTTGCCGATGTTGACCGGGTCCTGCTCGCTCGAAAGGAGCAATCGGTAGATCCCTTCGATCAGGTCCGAGACGTAACAGAAGGACCGGGTCTGCGAGCCGTCGCCGAAGACGGTCATCGGCTCGCCTGCCAGCGCCTGGCAGATAAGAGCGGGGACCACGCGCCCGTCGCGCGGGCGCATACGCTCCCCGTAAGTGTTGAAGATCCGCACGATTCGGGTGTCCACGCCGTTGGCCCGCCGGTAGGCCATCGTGATCGCTTCGGCGAAACGCTTGGCCTCGTCGTAGACACCTCGCGGACCGACCGGGTTGACGTTGCCCCAGTAGGTCTCGGGCTGCGGGTGCACGAGAGGATCGCCGTAGACCTCCGAGGTGGACGCCAGGAGGAAGCGGGCCTTCTTCGCCATCGCGAGTCCGAGGGCATTGTGAGTGCCGAGCGAGCCGACCTTGAGCGTCTGGATCGGGAGCTCGAGGTAATCGATGGGGGAGGCGGGCGAGGCGAAGTGCAGGACCGCGTCGAGGGATCCTTCGACCGCGATGAATTGAGTCACGTTGTGTCGCACGAACTGGAAGCGGGGGGATCCCTCGAGATGGGCGATATTGCGGAGGTTTCCGGTCACGAGATTGTCCATCGCGAGGACCTCGTGTCCTTCAGCGAGGAGCCGGTCGCAGAGATGGCTGCCCAGGAATCCTGATCCGCCGGTGACGAGGACGCGCATCAAGCGCGTCCTCCACGGAGCCGTGAAACGTAAAACGTAAGACGTGAAACGTAAGACGCGGTCCTGCTCTGTTTTACGTTTGACGTTTTACGATTTACGGCTTCCTTCATGGCCGTCCGACTCCAGTGTATTTCCACCCGGCCGCCCGCAGTTCTCGGGGATCGTAGACATTGCGCAGGTCGATCATCGTGCGCGAGCGGACGGCTCTGGCGAGCCTATCGAGATCCAGGGCGCGGAACTCGTTCCATTCCGTGGCCAGAACGACGAAGTCGGCCCCCCCCGCGCAGTCGTAGGCGTCGGCGGCGTAGTGGAGACTCGGAAAGACCGCCCTGGTGTTGTCCATGGCCGCGGGGTCGAAGGCCCGGACGCTCGCCCCGGCCTGGAGAAGCCCGCCGACGACCGCGAGCGCCGGGGATTCTCGGATGTCGTCGGTCTCGGGCTTGAAGGACAGGCCGAGGACGGCCGCGGTCTTGCCGGCGAGTGGGCCGGCGGCGGCCGTGATCTTCTCGAGCATGCGACTCTTCGTCCGCGCATTGACGCGGATCGTGGCCTCGATCAGCTCGAACGTCGTGCCGAGGTTGCGGGCGATGTCGGCGGCCGCGGAAGTGTCCTTCGGGAAGCAGGAGCCGCCGAAGCCCGGGCCGGGGAGGAGGAACCGGGGACCGATCCGCGGATCCAGGCCCATCCCGGTCGCCACATCCTGGACGTTGGCCCCCATGAGCTCGCACAGGTGTGCGATCTCGTTGATGAAGGAGATCTTGACGGCCAGGAACCCGTTCGAGGCGTACTTGATCAACTCGGCCGAGGCGACATCGGTGATGACGAACGGAGTCTCCCGCAGGAAGAGGGGCTTGTAGATCTCCTTCATGATCTCGATCGCCCGGGCGTCGGAGGCGCCGATGACGATCCGGTCCGGGTGCAAGAAGTCGTTGACGGCCGACCCCTCCCGGAGGAACTCCGGGTTCGAGACGATCGAGAATTCGAAACGGCCGTTCTTGGCGCGGATGATGTCCGCGATCATCTTCCCTGTTCCGATGGGCACCGTGGACTTCGTCACGACGACCTTGTAGCCGTTCATGTGCTCGGCGATGGCCTCGGCCACCTGGCGCACGAAAGTCAGGTCGGGCGCGCCGTCCGGCCTCCGAGGCGTCCCGACGGCGATGAAGATCACGAGGGCGTTCTCGATCCCGGCCTTCAGGTCCGCCGTGAAATGCAGGCGCCCCTTGCGCTCGTTGCGGGCCACGAGCTCTTCCAGGCCTGGCTCGTAGATCGGGATGACGCCCCCGGCCAGGGCCAGGATCTTCGTCTCGTCCTTGTCCACGCAGATGACGTCCATCCCGAGGTCGGCGAGTGCGGCCCCGGTCACGAGCCCCACGTACCCCGTCCCGACCATGCAGATGTTCATGACTCACGGCCTGCCGCTGCGCGAAGCCTCGCCTCGGGAACCCCCCCTCCCTCGGGGAGGGGGTCGGGCTGAGGAAGTCCGTTATGCCGACTCACTTCTCCACTCCTTCCGATACCACTCGACGCTCTTTCGCAGTCCCTCCTCCAGGGGCACGCGCGGGCGGAACCCGAGGAGCCTGCGCGCCTTGTCCAGGGCCGCGTACGTCGCCGGAACGTCTCCCGGC
>JBKPBH010000043.1:0-7405 GCA_046726795.1 Acidobacteriota bacterium | reverse complement strand
AGACTTTATCGTAGGGCACGAGCGCGCCCCAGATCACCCGGTCCTCCTTGCGTGTCGGCCCCTTCAGATGCGGCCGGCTGTAGACGACCTCGACCTTCGTAACCCCGATCGTCTGAGTCACCGCCGCATTCGGGCTGGGAGCTGGCGCCTGCAGTTGCGCCCACACCGCCGGGGGAGCACACAGGGCAAAGAAGAGGATCAGCAGAGCCGAAGCGCGCCTGCACATTCGTGGTTCTCCTTCTGATTCGTCCATGGGTGGCCAAATTCTAGCCCAGGCAGCGGATGCGGGCAGTGGCTCCTCTAGCACGTCGGCTTCGCTCGCTCGGGACCTGCGGCGGGCGACCGCCCGCCTGGTCCCTTCCTCTCGCGACGCCTCCCGCGGGGCGGGGATTATCTGGACACGCTCCTAGCGCAAGCGCCTCCGCGCGGACGCTCCAGAGCAGAAGAGCCGTAAACCATGGTGTGAGCATCCGAATCGATGACGTCATTCGAGCCTCTCTGTTCGTCCTTCGGAAACCGAGACGCGCTCGCCTCACGAAAACAGGCGGGCGTCTTGAGTGTCGCCCACGGGCGCCCGGAGATAGCCGGCCTCCAGATCCAGTAGCCGCCGCTTGATCGCCAGCCCTCCTCCAAAGCCCGTCAGCGAACCGTCCGACCCGATGACCCTGTGACAGGGGATGACGATCGGGATCGGGTTGCGACCATTGGCGGCGCCCACCGCCCGGGTTGCGGCCGGTCTTCCGAGCCGCCGCGCCAGCTCGCCGTACGAGACGGTCTCGCCGTAAGGAATGGTCGTCAGCGCGGACCACACCATTCTCTGGAAAGGCGTCCCCTGCGGCGCCACCGCCAGATCGAACCTTCGGAGCTCTCCCGCGAAGTAGGAGTCGAGCTGGGCGAGCGCCTCCCGGAACGGTTTTTCGGTTCGCCGCCAGTCGCCGGCGGGCTCGACCGTATGCGGCCCATTCTGGAACGAGATCATGCGCAGACCTTCTTCATCGCCGGCCAGCAACAACCGGCCAACCGGCGTGGATGACTCGCAGTAGCGCATCATCTTCTTCGACTCAGGATGCCGGGCGCGGCCGGAGGAGAAGCCGGAAGATCACGCCATGCGTGATGAGCAGCGGCGGGACGATGGCCGTCGGAATGAAGAACGCGGCGCCGAGCATCCCGGCGTCGAGGTCGATCCTGAGACCCTGGTAGTACGCGAACAGAAGATCCGCCGCGCCCCACACATTGAACAGCCACACGAGGAAGATGGCCAGGGACCAATTCCGGGACAGCGCCATGGTGGCCACGACCGCAAGGATGGCGGCGACCAGATCGCCGTATGCCGCGGGAATGGCGAAGGCCGATGGGAGAGAGGCGGAGACAACCCCCGGCACCAGGAAGCTCAACCCGATGAAGCGAAACGTATGGGGCACCACCAATGGAACGAGCGCGGCCTTTCGCTCCCGCGTCCGGAGCCGAGGCCAGATGGAGAGCTTCGTGACGAGGCCAAAGGCCACGAAGCTCAAGAGGACGCTCAGCCCGAATAGCAACCGAATATTCATGGATCCTTGCGCCGGAAGCTGCGAGGGCGTGCCCTCGGCACCTGCTCTGCCCCGTTGCTCTTGTTCCGGGAACCGGGTGGCCTAACCTCTCCCACGACCTACGCCAAGCGCGCGGCTCGCGGCGGGCCGCCAGCGGAGCGGGCTGTGCCGGCAGCGCGATCGCGAGCCAGCTCGGCCGCGGCGCGCCATAAGTAGAGAGCCGCGTAGGCCCGCCACGGTCGCCATTGTTCGGCGCGCTTGAGCAATGCCGCGGCCGTCAGCGGGCTGCCGCCGCCGGCTGTTCGAAGCAAGACCAGGTCGTTGACGGGAAAGGCGTCCGGTTGGCGCATCGCGCGCATCGCGACGTATTGCGCCGTCCAATCACCGATGCCCGGGATGCGAACCAGGCTTGCGAGCGAAGCCTCCTCGGCCTCGGAGGGCGAGAGCGTGACGCGACCGGAGAGGACGGCAAGGGCGAGCGAGCGGATCGCGCGCGCCCGGACCGCTGGCAATCCCTCGAGGCGAGCATCGGCCAGCGCTTCCGCTGCGGGGAAGGCGGTGGTCAGTCCCCCCGGGTCGGAGACGGACAGCGGCTCTCCGAACTTCTGCGCCAGCCGGCCGGCCAGCGTCGAGGCGGCGGCTACAGAGATCTGCTGGCCGAGAATCGCGCGCACCGCCAGCTCGAAGCCGTCCCAGGCCCCCGGAACGCGCAGGCCGGGATACTTCCTGACCAGGCGTCCCAGCAGGAGATCGCGGTGGAAGTGGCGCGCGACGGCGGATGGATCCGCGGCGAGATCGAACATGGCGCGCAGACGAGTCACGATCGGCAAGAGCGAGAGAGGCTCGCTGCAGCGGATACGCGCCTCCAGGGAATGAAGCCTCATTTCGTGCCGGACTTCCAGGGTCCCCTGCCGGCCCTGCAGCGCGAAGGAACGCCGATAGACGCCCGAGACCACCTCTTCGACGCCCGGGATGGCGCGGCTCGAGAGGAATGCCAGGAGCGATTCCCAGTCGTAGGGAGGACGGTAGGGAAGGCGAAAGACGTATTCGTCCGGCCGCGAGCGCAACGCGACCGGCCGCAGCCGGCGCAGCTCCGAAGGACTCCGGCCGTAGAGACTCCGGACCGAGTCGTTGAAGCGGCGAACGCTGCGAAAACCGGAGGCCAGCGCGACCCGAAACATCGGCAGATCGGTGTCGCTGATGAGGTGCTTGGCGAATTGCAGCCGCCACGTCCTCGCCACGGCGATGGGCGAAGCGCCAAGATGAGTCCGGAACAGCCGGTGGAGATGGCGGGCGCTCACGCCGAGGCGTTCGGACAGACCCGCCAGAGTCTCCGCCTGCAGCACGCCTTCGGTGATCAAGCGGAGGGCCCGGTTCACCGTGGCCGAGGTCCCGTCCCAGGCGGGTGTGCCCGGAGCGGCCTCGGGCCTGCAGCGAAGGCACGGTCGGAATCCCGCGGCGACCGCCTCCCCCGCGGACCGGAAATATCGGACGTTTTCGCGTCTGGCGGTGGGCGACGGACAGATCGGCCGGCAGTAGATGCCCGTCGAGAGGACGCCGATGAAGAAGCGCCCGTCGAACCGCGAATCGCGGGAGAGACGCGCCCGATTACAGACCCTCGTATCCAACACCGCCAGCAGCGTATCTCCCTTCCCGTTTCTCCGGTCGCCATTTTCGGACGCGGATGTCGCGTTGCAACCTCCAGCCAAACTTCAACAAGCACCGGGTGCCGGTCCCCGGTCCATGAGCTCTCTCGGCCGCCGTCCGCGGAGCGAACGCCTCAGTCCGCCCTGCCGTCCCCCTGTGCCGTAGGGGCGGGCCTTACGCCCGCCCGCCTCTCGACGATCGGCCGATTGTCTGGATCACCCTGCTCTTCTTCCCGCCTGCGGCCGACCGTCACGCGGCGCCGGCGGAGAGGATTCTCTGTGCCTCGGCGGCGGTCATCGGCCGGTTGTAGATTTCCGAACCGGGCTGCTGCCTCCGCCCGCCTTCCGCCAACGAGTCCGTGTCCACCGGGGCGAAGCCGATCTCCTCGATCAAGCGCGAGACCGTCTCCTTGGCCTCCTGGTCGTCGCCGGCGAGGAAGATCGCGTGGCGTTCCTGGACCGGCAGGTCCGGGCGGCCGCGGCTCGCCAGGTGCTTGTAGTAGATCGTGTTGAACGCTTTGACCAGACGCGCGCCCGGAAGCTGCCGAGCGATCTCTTCGCTCGAGCTCGAGGCGAAAGACCACTGTCGCCCAGTCGAGCGGAAGGAAGTAGCTGTCGTCACCCGTGCGCAGAATCGCGCTCTGCCGGACCGCGTTCCAGGAGAGGACCGCCCGGCCGTGCCGCATCTCGATCGAGAACGGGTTCGGAAAGCCCTCGAGGGTCCAGGAGCCGAAGAGCCTCGAGTCGATCGGACGCGCTCCCGCCAGCGCTGGCACGGATGGGCTCGTGTAGGGCTGCTTGAGGACCATCGCGGCGACGTCTCTGGCGATCGGACCGGCGATCGGGGAATAGCTGTTGCTCATCACGACGATCGCGAGCTCGTCGTCCGGGAAGTAGGTCATGTGGGCGTTCGCGCCCGGGAAGGCGCCGCTCGACTGCGACGCCCTCTTCCCGAACACCTCGCCGTGCGGGAAGAGGCTCAACGGATCGGAGGAGGGAAGAAGTCTCTTTCCGTAATAGGCGCGGAGAAAGCGGTGAAGGTCCCGGGCCGTCGCATATCCCGACCCGCCCCCGGTTTTCCAGGAAGTGTCCTCGGGGCCGCTCACCGCCGCCCCGCGCTCCGAGTACGGGTCGGGCATGTAACCGCCGGCGAGTCGCGGCACCACGCTGACGGTGCCGATGTCGCCCGAGTCCGTCATCCCGGCCGGCTCATAGACGTATTTCCGCACTATCTCGGCGAAAGTCCGTCCCGTCACCTTCTCAATCACGAACGCCAGGACCGCGTAGTTGGCGGTCGTGTAGGAGTAGGTCTTGCCCGGCTCGCTTCCGAGAGGCTCCAAGGCGAGGAGATCCACGACCTCCGCCGGCGTGTTGCTCGCCGAGATTACGCGCCGCAGCTTGTCGGGATCGCGGATCCCCGAGCGGTGGTTTACAAGCTGGTCGATCGTGATCTCCCCCGCCTTCGGAAACGAGGGGGAGAACTTGGCCAGCGGATCGGACAGAGAGAGCTTCTTCTCCTCGACCAGGCGCGCCACGACGATCTGGGTGAATCGCTTGGTGATCGACGCGATGCGGAACCGCGTGTCCGGGGTGTTGAGAACGCCGAGCTCGTAGCTCGCCATCCCCCACGCTTTCTCGAGAAGGATGGCCTCCCCTTTCGCGACCTGGATGACGCCGCTGAATGCGCGAAAGGCGACGTAAGGGGAAACGTACGCATCGACCGATCTGGCCAGTTCGGTGTCGGCCGGCGCCGCGGCGGCGCTCAGCCCCGGCAGGAGAAGCGCGAGAAGGAACGCGGCACCCGTCATGAGGGCCCTCCTTTTCCCGGAGCTACGTGCGCGATGACGGCAAAGTTACGGCGCGCTCGACTCGTGAGGTGGGGGGAGGAGCGGCGAGACTTTCGGCTGCAGCGGTCGCGTTACGACCGGCAGCCGAGAGTTTTTCAAGTCATCTAGACTCGCCGGTTCATGCCGGAAGGAAATACCATCCACTGGCTGGCGCGGCGGCACACCAGGGACCTGGCCAACCGCGTCGTTCGCGTCAGTTCGCCGCAGGGACGCTTCGCGAAGGAAGCCAGACGCCTGGATCGCCGTCGCTTTCGCGAGGCCGAGGCGTACGGAAAGCACCTCTTCCACCATTGGGAGGGGGGCCTCGTCGTTCACGTCCACCTCGGGATGGCCGGCTGGTTCTATCGCTATCGAGGCAAGCCACCCGAGCCGCGTCCGACGGTGCGGATGCGTCTCGCCGCGCCTCCGGTGACGATCGATCTGATCGGTCCGCCTACGTGCGAGCTCGTCTCGGAGGCGAAACGGCAGGAAATCCTGGCACGCCTCGGGCACGATCCCATTCGGAGCGACGCCGATCCCGGAGAAGCCTGGAAACGGCTTCGCCGGCGGCATCGGCCGATCGGCGACGCTCTCCTCGATCAGCGCGTCCTTTCCGGAGTCGGGAACATCTACCGCAACGAGGCTCTCTTCCTGGCGGGGATCCACCCCCTGCGTTCGACCCTCCGGGTCTCCGAGCGGGAATGGGAAGAGCTCTGGCGAACCCTTCGGATGCTGATGCGACGGGGAGCCACGACGGGAGTGATCCGGACGGTGTATCCGCTGGAGAAGCCGGGCCCCCGCGCTGCTCGAGATGCCGATGACGACTTCTACGTCTACAGGCGGGAGATCTGTCGTCGCTGCGGCAACCGCCTCCGCGAGCTGCCGCTTTCAGGCAGGCGGATGTTCGCCTGCCCCCATTGCCAGACCTAGTTAGACCTAGCTGTCGGCCGCAGGTGTTCGCTTTGCGAGCGGCGGCCGAGAGAGTTCCAGGACCGGGGTCAAACTCCGGCGCGTTATCCTGCGACCGCGCCCGGCAGCGAGATCCTCTTGAGCTTCCTGTTGGTCAGGATCCGGAGAGTCGCGCCAGGTTTGAGCAAGCCGGCGTTTTCCAGGTGCGTCAGCCACTCCTTGAGCGTCAGACGAGCGCTGTAGACGGTCTCCGCTGCGGCGGGGGTTACTGCGGCTGCGGCCGCGTTCTTGGAACTCACGGTGGCTCCTTTCGTTGCCTTCGCGGGCGATTCTCGGCGGGCGCGGGTGATCTCAGTACCGGCCACGGCCGCTCCGGAAACCGCCGCCGCCCTGGGATTCATTGCGCGGACGCGCTTCGTTCACGGTCAGCGCGCGCCCGTTGACTTCCTTGCCGTTCAAGGCGCTCATGGCCGCGTTCGCCTCGGCGTTGTTGGAGAATTCCACGAAGCCGAATCCCTTGGATCGGCCCGTGTCCCGGTCGGTGATGACCCTGGCCGAGTCGGGCTCCCCGAAAGGGGTAAAGAGCTCGCGCAGCTGGGTTTCGTTCGTGTCGTACGAGAGGTTGCCTACGTAGAGTTTCATGGACCCGTCCTTCGTGCCGGTGCGGCCGGCACATCCTCCGGCTGGTACGCAGACGTGAAGGCCCGCCGGCGGAACGGTCACGCCACCCCGTTTTGTTGACCGTTCGGATTTTGGCAGATCGGGTCCGACAAAAGGCGAGCGAACGAGGACTGGTCCAGTATATCAGGCTCCGGCGCCGGCCGTTTCGAGCAGGCGGAGCCGTCCGGTCCCAGCCATCTGGGAAGCCGCTCGATTGTGCGGTTCACAGGAATGGTCCGAGCGCGCGGGCGAGAGCGTCGCCTACGCGATGGAAGAACGAGCGGCGGGCCCACAGAGCCGGCGTGATCTCGATGGATCGGGCGAGGTCCGCTTCGAAGGCCTCGGAAAACGCGCGGGCGGTCCCCGGATCGAGCAGGACGAGGTTGCACTCCGCGTTGAAGTGAAAAGAGCGGAAGTCCAGATTCGTCGACCCGGCGAAAGAAAGGATGTCGTCGGCGACGAGAGTCTTGGCGTGAAGCACGGCCGCCTGGTACTCGAAGATCCGAACGCCGCCTCGGAGCAGAGCGGCGTAGTTCCCGTGCCCGGCATGGCGGACCACTGATACGTCGCTCAACCCCGGCAGAAGAATCCGCACGTCCACTCCGCGCCGGGCGGCCTGCCCCAGAACTTCGACGGCGCGGCGCCGGGGGGCGAAGTAGGCGTTGGTGATCCAGAGCCGCTTTCGGGCGGCCGCGACGATGGCGGCGAGCACCGAGGCGGTCTCGCCGTGGCCGCGGCCGGGACGCGAGTCGAGAACGAGGGCCGGAACGCCGCCGGTCTCCGGGGCGAGCAAAGGAAGCTCGACCGGACTCCCGCCGGCCGCGAGCCAGGCTTC
>JBKPBH010000042.1:0-17674 GCA_046726795.1 Acidobacteriota bacterium | reverse complement strand
GCGCCAGGCCTCCTCGATCTTCTCGGACGGCTCCCCGCGCTCGCGCCGGGATTCGGCGAGCCGGCGGCGGGCCACCTCGATTAAGCGGACCTTCAACCGCTCGTGAACTCGCCAGAGGACGTCCGGTTCGACAGCCCCCGGGTCCTCGACCAGCGGCAGTTTGGCGACTTCCGGGTCGGTCCAGGTACCGCGGTGTACGCCGTTGGTGATGGCCTGGATGCGGATGTCCTCGTCGGCCAGCTCCGGCAGCAGGCCCAGCCACAGCCGGCGCGACACCTTCGCGTGAAGCTGCGAGACCGCGTTGGTATGGCCGCACAGACGCAGCGCCAGGACCGCCATCGAGAAGGGCTGCGACGGGTTGGGCGGACCCTCCTGGCCGAGCGTCAGGAACTCGTTCCAGGAAAGGCCCGCCTCGGCGACGTAGGGCGCCATGTACTTCTCGACGAGCTCGGGCGGGAAGTGATCGATCCCGGCCTGCACAGGCGTGTGCGTCGTGAAGACGTTCCCCGCGGCCGCTTTCTCGCGCGCAGCGGCGAACGTGTATCCCCCCTTCGATACGAGAAGGCGAATCTTCTCCAGCGCCACGAACGCAGCGTGGCCTTCGTTGATGTGCCGGATCGTCGGGCGGAACCGAAGGAGCTCCAGGGCTCTTAGCCCCCCGATCCCCAGCACCAGCTCCTGCCGGATGCGCGTCTCCTGGTCTCCGCCGTAGAGCCGGGCCGTGATGTCGCGGTCCTCGGCGGCGTTCTCGGGAAGGTTCGTGTCCAGAAGGAGGAGCGGCACGCGCCCGACGCGCGCGAGGCGGATCAGGACGGAGACCTCCCGGTCGGCCACCGAGAGCTGGACGACCGGCGGGGCTCCGCCGGGGACCCGCGGAAGCGAAACCGGCAGACGGTCGAGATCGAGCGGCGGGTTCTCCTCGTGCTGCCACCCCTCGCCATCGAGAACCTGGCGGAAGTAACCCTCGCGGTAGAAGAGGCCGACTCCCGCCATGGGCAGGTTCAGATCGCTCGCAGACTTCAGGACGTCTCCCGACAGGATCCCGAGCCCCCCCGCGTAGATCGGCAGGTGCTCCGTCAGGCCGAATTCGGCCGAGAAGTAGGCGATGCGCTCCTCGCGCTGGTGGATCGTCCGGGCCGCGGCGTGCTCCGGAGGCGAGCCGTCTTCCAGGCCGAGCTCCGCCTGCACCGCCGACATCTGAAGGAGGAAGGCGGGATCGGAAGCCGCGCGGTTCAACCTCTCGGCCGGGGCGAGCAGCAGCACGGCGACCGGATTGCCGGCCGCCGCCTCCCACGTGACCGGGTCCAGCGACGCGAACAGCGCCTGGATCCCCGGGCGCCAGGTCCAACGCAGATCCCGGGCGAGGTCCCACAGAGGGGCCAGCGCCTCGGGAAGAGGGGGATGTGGAGTCTGAGCTGAGCGGATCAAAGAAGTCCAATCCTACCGAATGATTGCTGATTTGTGATTGGTGATTTGTGATTGACGGAAGCCTCGTAGATCCGCCGGCCATCCCCGGCCGCGGGATCGTTGCTCGCAACCGGCTCGAGGCGCTTGAGAAACTCCTCTTCAAGGAGGCCGGCGCCCGGGCCGGAGAGCTCGATCGCCCTCGCCGCGAAGCGCAGGATCTGCCTGGTCTCCAGGCCGGCCGGATCGTCGAAGAACCAGCCGCAGCTGGCGAACATCAACATCGCGTAACGCTGCATTTCCAGCAAGCCCAGGGCCGCCCGGCGGTCTTCCCCGGAGAGAACGCGCGCCGCCTGAATGCGGAAGAACTCGTCCGCTTCCTCCGGGCCGCCGGAGAGGACCGGCAGCGACTCGTCGCGCGCTCTCCAGGGATCGCGAAACAGCTCGCGCCCGGCCGCCTCGAAGCGCGCCGCCAGCTCGTCGCGCAGCCAGTCGAGCGCGCTGCGCAGCGGAGCGCGCCAGCTCTGGGTCCAGCCGGGATGCTCGCCGGTCGCGCAGCCGCAGTCCTCGCGCCAGCGGCCCACGCCGTGCGTGCAGCTCCAGGAGGTGTTCTCCACGATCTCGGCCTCGAAGTCCGGAGGGTTGGACGCGAGGTACTCGCTGAAGTTGGTCAGGCGGGCGGCTCCCCGCGCCTCGATCCAGGAGAGCGCCTCGGCCAGCACCCGTTCGCCGCCCTTGAAGTGATGGCCGTATGTCTCGCCGTCGGTGGCGACGCTCCCAAGCTGCGGTTCCGGAGCCTCCGCGAGGAGACTCGTCAGGCGCCCCGCGAGCGCTTCCCCGCCCCGCGCGAGCTCTCCGAACGCGATGGCATTCGAGGCGGGCCCGTCGTAGAAGAAGAGCGAGATCCGGTGCCCCGACGGAAGAGCCGCCGCGTATGGGCGCCGCGTGTCCAAGCCGCCCGCACGGGCATCCCGCCACCCGCCCTCCCCGATCCTCCGCCAGGCGTGCATCTGATGCGGAGCGAGGATCGTGAAACGGAGGCCCTCCTCCGCGAGGGTCTCGAGGGTTTCGAGATCCACGGCTGTCTCCGGGAGCCACATCCCCTCAGGCGGCCGGCCGAAGCGGCGCTCGAAATCGCGGACGCCCCACCTGACCTGCGTGCGCTTGTCGCGGGAGCTGGCGAGCGGCAGGATCACGTGGCTGTGGGCCTGCGCGATCGCGGACCCGTGGTCGGAGAACCTCGCCCGGCTCTCGCGGTCCGCGGCGAGAACCCTCTCGTAGACTTCGTGTGCCTCTCTCTCGAGCCATGAGAGAAGAGTCGGGCCGAAGTTGAAGCTCATACGGGCATAGTTGCCGGCGGCCGCGTTGGGCGCGTAGCACTCGGAGGTGATCCGCTCGTTCCAGTCGTGGAAAGGGGCGGCCGACGCCTCCTGCTCGACCTTCCCGGTCCACGGGTTCTCCCGCGGCGGCTGGTAGAAGTGGCCGTGGACGCAGACGAAGCGGTTCATGCGATTTTGGATTTTGGATTTTGGATTTCGGATTGGAGTCTCTGCCCCTCTGCCTCCGGGAGAGGGCCGGAGGGAGGAACGTGCTTGAGAAAAACGGCCGCGAGGGGCGGCAGAGTGAGAGCCAGGCTCCATGGCCGCCCGTGCGCGGGAAACCCCAGCGCTTCGACGCCTCCCAGGTTCCCCACCCCGCTGCCGCCGTAGTCCGTCGCGTCGGTGTTGACGACCTCGCGCCAGAAGCCCGGGGCGGGAGCGCCCACGCGGTAACCGTATCGGGGCACGGGCGTGAAGTTGAAGGCGGCGACGACGACGTCTTCCTGCGACCCACCCCGGCGCACGAACGTCAATGTGCTGTATTCCCAGTCGTGGCAGTCGATCCATTCGAACCCGGCCGGCTCGAAGTCGCGCGCGTGCAGAGCGGGCTCTCCCGTGTAGAGGCGATTGAGATCCGCCGCCAGACGCCGGACGCCCGCGTGCGCGGGGAACTCCAGCAGGTGCCACTGAAGTGCCGAGTCGTGGTCCCACTCGGCCCACTGGCCGAACTCGCCCCCCATGAAGAGGAGCTTCTTGCCGGGGACCGCGCACTGGTAGGCCAGCAGGAGGCGCAGGTTGGCAAACTTCTTCCAGTCGTCTCCGGGCATCCGCGAGAGAAGCGACCCCTTCATGTGAACGACCTCGTCGTGCGAGAGCGGGAGCAGGAAGTTCTCCGTGTAGGCGTACATCGGCCGGAAGGTCAGCTCCGTGTGGTGGTACTTGCGGTGAATCGGGTCCCGCTTCATGTACGTCAACGTGTCGTTCATCCAGCCCATGTCCCATTTCATGTCGAAACCGAGGCCCCCGACGCGCGTCGACCGGGACACCATGGGCCACGTCGTCGACTCCTCGGCGATCGTCAGGACGTCCGGATGCGCTTCGTGGACGTAATCGTTCAACCGGCGCAAGAGAGAGATCGCCTCGAGGTTCTCCGCGCCGCCGTAGACATTGGCAATCCACTCGCCTTCCTTGCGCGAGTAGTTCCAGTGGAGCATCGAGGCCACCGCGTCCACGCGCAAGCCGTCGGCGTGGTACTTCTCGAGCCAGAACTCCGCGCTCGAGAGGAGGAAGCTCTTCACTTCGTTGCGCCCGTAGTTGAAGATCGCGCTCTTCCAGTCGGGATGAAATCCCTGCCGCGGGTCCGAGTGCTCGTAAAGATGCGTCCCGTCGAAGAAGCCGAGGCCGTGCTCGTCGGAGGGGAAGTGCGACGGCACCCAGTCGAGGAGCACGCCGACGCCTTCGCGGTGGAGGTGGTCCACGAAGTACTGAAAGTCGGCGGGCGAGCCGTAGCGCGCCGTGGGCGCGAAGTAACCCGTCACCTGGTAGCCCCAGGAAGCGTAGAAGGGGTGCTCCATGATCGGCATCAGCTCAACGTGCGTGTACCCCATCTCGCGCGCGTAGGCCGCGAGTTGCGGCGCGATCTCCCGGTATGTCAGGAAGCGGTTGCCGTCCGCGAGCGCGCGCCTCCAGGACCCCAGGTGCACCTCGTAGACCGCGATCGGCGAGGAGGGCCGGTGGCGCTCCTTCCGGCCTTTCATCCAGTCCGCGTCGCCCCACTCGAACTCGAGCGAAGTCACGATCGAGCCCGTCCGGGGCGGCATCTCAGCGGCGAACGCGAAGGGGTCGGCCTTGTCCACCCGGTATCCGCCCTGGCTGGACACGACGTGGTACTTGTAGATCGCCCCCGGCCCGACGCCCGCGACGAATCCCTCCCAGAGGCCCGACCGGCCTCTCGGGCGCAGGGGGTTGGCCCCCTTGTTCCATCCGTTCCAGTCTCCCATCACGGAAACGGCCCGCGCGTTGGGCGCGAAGACGGCGAAGGAGCAGCAGTCGCCGCTGTCCGTATGGACGAGATGAGCGCCGAGCTTTTCGTAAGCGCGGAAGTGGCTCCCCTCGTTGAAGAGGTAAAGATCGTCGTCGGTCACGAGCGAGAACTCTGCCGGAGCCCGGCCGGCTCCGGCGCGCGGTCGCGCGGCCACGGTCTTGCCCGTGTTCTTCTTGGCGACTTCACACCTCCGCGGCTAGGGTACAGGCGCGGCGCCCGCTCGGCAACGACCCGGGTTCCCCGGTCGCTTCAACCGTGCGCGTCCCGGCGGCGGGAACGCCGCAGAAAGGTCCCGGGGGCGGCTCGGGGAGCCGCCCCCGGTGGGGAAGGAACCTCCTGGGAGGAGGCGGGAATTACGGACTGACGGTGACGCTCCCCGTCATCATGCTGCCGTGCACCTGGCAGTAGTATGGGTAAGAGCCGGGCGAGGTGGCCTTCCACGAGTAGGTCGCTCCCGCGGAGAGCACCCCCGAGTCGAAGACGCCATCGGCAGTGCATCCACCATTGTCGTAATAGCCGCCGACGTCCTTGCACGTACCGGATGTCGCCGAGTGCAAGTCGTAAAGGAATTTCCACTGGACCGTATCGCCGACGCGGACCGTCGTGCTGCTGGTTCCGCTCACAGAATCCCGGAACGTGGTCGTCCCGCCCTGCGCGACGTTGACGACGCGGACGGTCGAAGAAGGCGGCGTGGGGGTCGGCGTCGGACTGGAACCCGCGGCGAATCCGGACGTGTCGAACTTGCCGCACACGGTCGTTCCGACTTTCGCGTCGTTGTAGCTCTTCGTCGTCCCCGTCGACGCCTCCTGGACGGCCAGCGTGTAGTTCAGGTCGGTCAGCGCCGCGTAAAAGACCCAGTAGTTCTGCCCGATCCCGGAGGCGTCCACCATCTTGACGATGACCTCGGGATTGGACGCGTTGGACGTGATGGCGGGGATGCTGAAGATCCCGTAGATGTCATTCTGCCCGATCACCTGGCCCTGGCCCGTCCCGCCCGTCCGCGGATCCGTCGCCGAGAGCGTGATGTCGAAGGGATGAGCCGAGAGAAGGCGCAGCGTGTTGCTCGCGCCGGCGGCCGCGCGACTCGGGCTCGCGACAGCGGACCAGCCGGCCGGTTCGATGGTGCTCGACGACGAGCCGAACCCGGAGGTGTCGAACTTCCCGCAAACCGTTGTTCCGATCTTGGCGTCGTTGTACGTCTTGGTCAATCCCGTCGCGGCTTCCTTGACGACGAGTGTGTAGCTCAAGTCGGTCAGGGCCCCGTAGAAGACCCAGTAGCTTTGTCCGATCCCGGTTGCGTCCACCATCTTGATGATGACCTCGGGATTGCCGGCGTTGGATGTGATCGCGGGGATGCTGAAGATCCCGTAGATGTCGTTCTGCGAGAGGACCTGTCCCTGGCCGGTGGTGCCGGTGCGCGGATCCGTCGCCGACAAGGTGATGTCGAAGGGATGCGAGGACATCAACCGCAGCGTATCGCTCGCGGTGACCGTCACGAGCCGGCTGGCGGTGGCCGATCCCACAGCCGTCGTCACCGTCAGCGTCACGGCATAATTGCCGGCATAGGAATAGGCGTGGACCGGGTCCCGGGACGTCGAGCTGGCTCCATCGCCGAAGTCCCAGAACCAGGATGCCCGCTCGCCCGGATACCCGTCGGTGAACTGAACGGGCGTGTGGACGGCGGGATTGGCCGCGCTCATCGAGAAGGCCGCCGTCGGCGGCGGAGCGTCCCCGCCCATGGAGGCGAGAACCGACAGAGCTACGACCGCGAGAGCCTTGAGAATTGCACCCACCGGAACCCCCCCGGCACAGACGTTAGAACGATCGCCGCCGTGCAAGCGGAGTTTTAGAAACCCTTAACCGCGGGGATTCACTAGAATGAGTCCTATGAAGAACTTAAGCCGTCTGGCTGCTTCGCTCCCCTTCCTCCTCCTGGCCACTGGCTGCGCGTCGCCGGCGCCTGCTTCGCCAGCCTCCCGAGGCGGTTCCGCAGCTGCGGCCGCCCACTATCGCCTCGTCAAGAAGATCCCTGTCGGCGGCGAGGGGGGATGGGACTACCTGACCCTGGACGCGGCGGCGCGGCGCCTCTACGTCTCGCGCGGCACGCGGGTCGTCGTTCTCGACGTGGATTCAGAAAAGCCGGCCGGCGAAATCCCCGGAACCGAAGGCGTTCACGGGATCGCGCTCGCGCCTGAACTCCGCCGCGGCTTCACCAGCAACGGCCGCGCTTCCACGGTCACGATCTTCGACACGGGCACGCTGGCGGTCGTCGGGACCGTCAAGGTCACGGGCGACAACCCGGACGCGATCCTCTACGACCCCGCTTCCCGGCGCATCTTCACGTTCAATGGGCGCGGGCAGAACGCGACCGCGATCGACGCGGCGTCGGGCACGATCGCGGGCACGATCCCTCTCGGCGGAAAGCCCGAGTTCGCCGCAGCCGACGGCAAGGGCCGGGTCTTCGTCAACATCGAGGACAAGAACGAGCTCCTGGCGATCGACTCCCGCTCGCTGCGAGTCGAGAAGACCTGGCCGCTCGCGGGCTGCGAGGAGCCGACCGGGCTCGTCATGGACACGGCACACCGGCGGCTCTTCTCCGTCTGCCACAACAAGACGATGGCCGTCCTCGACGCGGACACCGGGCGAATCGTGGCGACCGTGCCGATCGGCGAAGGGGTCGACGCCGCGGCGTTCGATCCCGCGACCTCGCTCGCCTTCGCCTCCAACGGCGAGGGGACGCTGACCGTCGTGAAGGAAGAGACCCCCGACTCCTACCGCGTGGTCGAGAACGCCGCGACGCAGCGGGGCGCGCGGACCATGGCCCTGGACGAGAAGACGCACCGGATCTTCCTCGCGACCGCGGAGTTCGGCCCGCCGCCGACGGCCACCGCGGACCAACCCCGGCCGAGGCCCCCGGTGGTTCCCGGCTCCTTCACGATCCTGGTCCTCGCTCCGTAGAAGAGCCGCGAAGAATTCGCACGTCGGCTCCACTCGGAGAGGGTGCGTCCGGTGATTCGGGTTTAACGAAGCCTTTAGGGCTCTTGAACGAGCGGTGGATCGTCTTCGCCCCGAGGGGCAGGCTGGCGAGAATCGCCAATCCTGACCGGGCGAAAACGCACGGCCTGAGTCCCGCTTCGATCACCAACTCCGACGCGCACGACTCCCTCGAAGTGATGCGCCCCGTGACCACCTTCGGTCTCTGGTACTTCACATGCATCCGCTGGCAGGCCTGCGGAAGCGGCGTTGACGCCGGACCGACGCGTACGGCGAGTGGCCGGCTTCCGCGAAGAACAACGGATCCGAATGTTGTCCGAAGGAGGCCTGTCATGAAATCGCCGAAAGGTCGGAAGAAGAGTCTCGCCGGCAGTCGCCGATCAGGAATCGTTCTGAGGATGCTCCTTCTCCTCGCGGGCATCGCCATCGCGGTCGTGCCGAGCCGCAGGGCGTCCGCGGTGGCGGGGACGACGTTCACGAAAACCAATCTCGTCTCCGATACTCCCGGCCTCGCGTTGACGACGGATCCGAATCTCGTCAACCCCTGGGGTATGACGCTCGGCGTCAACAGCGGCCTATGGATTTCGGACAACGGAACCGGCAAGGCGACGACCTACGATGGGTCGGGACAGCCCATTCCTGCCGGCACGCCGCTGGTCGTCACGATCCCGCGCCCCGGTGGAGGGACCTCGAAGCCGACGGGAGCCGCGACCAACGCGACGGACGGCTTCGTCATCTCTTCGGGCGGCAACTCCGGTCCGGCGATCGAGCTCTTCGCCACCGAGGACGGAACCATCGCCGGCTTCAACGGCGACGTGGACCCGGCCAACGCGGTGATCGGCGTCGATCGCTCCGCCTCCGGCGCTATCTACAAGGGTCTCGCGCTCGGATTCAACGAGTCGGGCGCCTTCCTGTTTGCGACGAATTTCCACGCCGGGACGGTGGAAGTCTTCGACTCGAATTTCCAACTCGTCTCCTTCCCCGGCGCTTTCAAGGATGGGCAATTGCCGTCGGGTTACGCCCCCTTCGGCATCTCGGCGATCAACGGCAGTCTTTACGTGACCTACGCCCTGCAGGATGCCGACAAAGAGGACGACGCCCCCGGCGCCGGGCACGGGTTCATCGACATCTTCGACACCCACGGAAAGCTCGAGAAACGGTTCGTCAGCCAGGGGCAGCTCAATTCTCCCTGGGGTATGGCCTGGGCCGCCTTCCAGGGCTTCGGCAATTTCGACAACGCGCTCTTCGTCGGTAACTTCGGTGACGGGTTCATCAACGCGTTCGATTTCGACTCGGGGGCCTTCCTCGGCCAGGTGAGCGACTCCGGCGGAACTGCGATCAACATACCCGGTGTCTGGGCTCTGCAGTTCGGGCTCGGAGTCGCCGGCGCCTCTTCCAGCACACTTTTTTTCACCGCTGGAATCGAGGAAGAACAGCACGGCCTGTTCGGCAAGTTGACCGTCAATCCCGCTTCGCTGCCGCCGCCCGAGGGCCCGGCGATGACCGACCCGAACCTTCACGTCACGACGGTGATCACGGGCTTGAACCAGCCGACGAGCATGGCCTTCCTCGGCTCGAACGACTTCCTGGTCCTGGAGAAGGCCAGCGGCAAGGTGCAGCACGTCGTCAACGGCGCGATCGTCGGTACGGCCCTCGACCTACCCGTCAACTTCGCCTCCGAGCGCGGACTGCTCGGAATCGCTCTCCAGCCCGATTTCGCGACGACGAAAGGGGTTTATCTCTACTGGACGCAGAGCAGCACGGGCTCCGACAGCGGGAACCTCGCGGACGTACCGCTCCTGGGCAATCGCGTCGATCGTTACGTCTGGGATCCCGGCACGGGCGTGCTGACGTTCGACAAGAACATCATCCAGTTGCGATCGTTCCAGGCGGACGCGGGACAGCCGATGCGCGGCAACCACGACGGAGGGAAGATCCTCTTCGGCCCCGACGGCAAGCTCTATTTCCAGATCGGGGACCAGGGCCGTCGCGGCCAGCTTCAGAACCTGGCCAGCGGGCCGTTCGGCCCGGGGATGGCGGATGATTCCTTCGGCGGACCGGCTCCCGATAACGCCCATCTGACCGGCGTGATCTTTCGCTTGAATGCCGACGGCAGCATCCCGAGCGACAACCCCTTCGGCGGCGTCACCGCCGCGGACATGAGCCTGCTCGAGCAGGCGGCCGGCGTGACGTTGACCCCCGCCCAGTTGGGCGAAGTCGTCGAAAACGTGCACAAGATCTTCTCCTACGGCCGACGCAACGGGTTCGGCCTGGCCTTCGATCCCGCGACCGGTTTCCTCTGGGAGTCGGAGAACGGAGACGACGCCTTCGACGAGATGAACCACATCACGGCGGGGTCCAACGGCGGCTGGATCCAGATCATGGGGCCTTCGAGCCGCGTGGCCGACTTCAAGCAGATCGAGACCGAATTCACTCCCCTGCAGGGGAACCTGCCCGTGGCCGGCAACCTCCCCTTCAGCGCGATCGATCCGGCCACGTTCATCCCGGCGCTCCAGCAGTTGCGCTGGCCGCCGACCCTGATCGCCGACAATCCTCAGGAAGCGCTTTCCCGCCTCTTCGCGCTGCCCGGGTCTCATTACGATAATCCGGAGTTCAGCTGGAAGTGGGCCGTGGCTCCCGCGGCAATCGGCTTCGCCGGGAGCGGGCTTGGCGAGCAACACACCGGCAGCCTGTTCGTCGGCGCGGCCCGGACCTTCCTCGCGGGCGGCTATCTCTTCGAATTCCGCTTCGACCAGAGCCGACAGCACTTCTCTTTCAGCGACTCGGGGCTCAAGGACAAGATTGACAACAATGACTACAAGTTCGACGAGGGGCAGAGTGAAGGCCTGATCGCCGGCAAGAATTTCGGAATCGGAACGGAAATCGTCACCGGCCCCGACGGCAGCCTGTATGTGACCTCCCTCTCCAACGGAGCGGTCTACAAGATCCACCAATAGGAGGTCGTCGCGGGATCTCTCCCGCCGGGTCGACTCGGTTGCCGGGTCGGCCCGGACGGGAGCCGGCGCTGGGGCACAGGTAGGATTAGCCGGACCATGAGTCTGGCTGCGGCTCTCCTTCTGGGGGCGCTTCAGGGCCTGACGGAGTTCGTGCCCGTCTCGTCGACCGCGCATCTCTACATCGTTCAAGCCCTGCTCGGAATCTCCAACGACGACGTCGCGCTCTCCTTCGATGTCGTGCTCCATCTCGGCACGGCGCTGGCTCTGATGCTCGCCTTCGCCAAGGAGCTCAAGGCGATGATCGAGGAAGCCCTCCTCTGGGTCACCGGCCGCCCGGCGCGGGATCCCCTGGCCCGGGCGCTCCTTCTCCCGATCGTCGCGGGCACGATCCCGGGGGTGCTGGCGGGTCTCTTCCTCTTGAAGAGGATCGAGAGCATCCGGACGCTCGGCCTGATCGGCCTCTCGATGCTGGTGGCCAGCGCCTACTTCCTGCTCGCCGAGTGGTGGGGATCGCGGAGGGTCCGGGAGCGCGAGCTGTCGAAGCTGACCCTCGCCGACGCGATCTGGATCGGGGTCGCCCAGGGCGCCGCGGGGCTGATGGCCGGCCTCTCGCGGTCCGGCCTGACGATCTCCACGGGCCGCCTGCGCGGACTGGCGCGCGCGGAAGCCGCGCGTTTCTCCTTTCTCCTCGCGCTGCCGATCATCCTGGGGGCGGGAGGCAAGGCCCTTCTGGACCTGCGCAAGGCGCCTGCCCCCTACGTGGGCGGGGCGGCGCTCGCGGCGGGCTTCCTCGCCTCCGCGGTCGTCGGCTTCGTGGCCATCCGGTTCCTCCTTCGCTTCCTGAGGAGCCACACGCTGAAGCCCTTCGCGATCTACCTCGGCCTTCTGGGCCTCGTCCTGGTCGGCGTGAGCCTCGCCCGGCGCCTGCCGATCCTGGGCGGCTCCTGAAGAGCCGGGACTATATCGAGATTGATATAGCCTGCCGGCTCAGCGGGCTCTCCGGAGGGAGCGGTCCAGGCTGAAGCGGCCGGAGCCATGGGCCGCGATGAAGAGGAAGGCGAAACAGAGCGCGACGGCCAGTTCCCCCTTGTTCTGGATCGGCCAGAAACCGTGCGGGGCGTGGCTCTTGAAGTAAGCGACGGCCATCTCGCCGGACGCGACGAAGGCCGCGATCCGGGTGAAGAGGCCGAGCGCGATCAGGGCGCCCCCTCCGAGCTCGATGATGCCCGCCGCGAGCATCAGGGGGACCCCGGTCACGACATGTCCGCCGAAGGCGCCGAAGAGCTTCTGCGCCCCGTGGCACGCCAGGAGCGCTCCCGTGAAGAATCGCAGCAGCGCGAAGGACGCCTCGGAGAACATGGGGTCAGGCGGCGGGGGCGCCGGCCTTCGCCAGCCACTGCTTCATCTGGTCGCTGCCGGCGAGGCCCGGCTGCTGAAAGAGGAGAAGTCCCCCTTTCATCACCACGAAATTGGGGATGCTTCGGACGCCGAACTGCGCGGCGAGCTGCGGGTGCGCCTCCGTATCCACCTTCAGGACCAGTGCCCGTCCTGCCATCTCGGCCGCGGTGCGCTCGACCTCGGGAGCGGCCATCTTGCAGGGACCGCACCATTCGGCCCAGAAGTCCACGAGCACCGGGACCCGGGCATCGCGCGTGACTTCCCGGAAGATCTCGGGATCGGCCTCGATCGGCCTGGCGACCGGCGAGATCTCCGTCTTACAAGCGCCGCAGCGCCCGACGTCGGCCAGACGGATGGCCGGCGAGCGATTCTTGCGGCCGCAGGAAGGGCAGGTCAGGATCACGCGCTCTCCCGATGCAACAGGCCTGCCGTTTCGCTTCTCGGGACTTCCTATTTTGTCTTCGACAGGAAATCCCGGGCCTGCTTGACCTCGTCACGGTCCCCGGACCGGCCGCCCAGGTTTTCGAGGAGCGTCGCGTAAAGCTCCCGGGCACGGCCCGGCACTCCCGAAAGTTCTGCCGAGCGCGCCGCGCCGTAGAGACTGTTCAGCCGGTTCGGCGCTTGTCGGAGAGAGGCCTCGTACTCGGCGAGGGCCTCCTGCGGCCTGCCCATCTGGCGGAGCGTGTCGGCCAGCAGCTCGCGCGCGGGCAGCACCGCTCCGGGCGTCACGGGATGCTTGCCGGCGCGATCCTCGAGGTCGGCGGCGGAGCGGGCGAGCCGGATCGCCTCGTCCTCGCGGCCTTCCGAATAGGCGAGCGAGGCCGCCGCGGCGAGCCGCATCGACTCGACCTGTGCCGCCCAGTCGTAAGGACCGGGAACGGGGGTCTGGACCAGCCCGGCATGGATTTGCTCGAGCTTCGCGAGCGCCGCGCGGGCACGCTCCGGCTGGCCGGTGCGGGCGGAGCCCAGCGCCTGCGCGAAATAGGTGATCGAGGGGGCATAGATGAACCGCTCCCAGGGAAGATCCGCTTGGGGAGGCTCGAGCTTCGCGGCGTCGGCCCACCGATGCCGCTCGAGCGCGAACCGAGCCGGAATGGCCGCCAGGGCGTAGCCGGCCGCGAAGCTCGGATCGTCGAACGTCTTCGCCCCTGCGGCCTCTTCGAGGACCTGCCTGGCCTTCGCTTCATCGCCCCTCTGAAGGTACGCGTACTCCAGATAATCCAGCGCGTGAAGGGCATCGAAGGAAGCGGCCCCGGGATGAGCCTTCGCGGCCAGGCGCCGCGCGGCGTCGGCCGAGGCCAGGTTCGACTCGATCGACTCGCTCCACAGCCCGAGCCGCGTGAAGATGTGGGACGGCATGTGGAGGGCGTGCGGCGAGGAGGGGGCGATCTTCGCGTAGGAACGAGCCGCCGGCAGCGCCAGGGCGGCCAGAGACGGATAGTCGAAGGCGTGGATCAGGTAGTGCGCGACACCCGGATGCTGCGGCTCCTTCTGCAGGAGACCGTTCAGGATTTCCGCCGCTTTCTTCTGATTCGCGAAGGTTGCGTCTCCCGGCGGCGCCGTCCCGAGGAGGGACAGGGCGTAGAAGATCGAGGCCTCGTGATCGTCGGGATAGCGCCTCGCCAGCTCCTCCATGGCCGCCTTGTAGGCGAGAGCGCGTGTGCGGTGGTCGACCCGGTCGCAATCGCGGTAGAAGACGCCGATCGCGGAAATGTAGCCGCGTTCCCGATCGGTTTTCGCGCCGAGGCTGCCGGCCTTCTCGGCGGCGGCACGCCCGCGGGCGAGTTCCACCGCGGTGGGTGGCGCCCAGATCGGGTGGTAGTACGTCATGGCGACGCCCCACGACGCCATCCCGCAGCCCGGGTCTTCTTCGGCGACGGCCGCGAAGGCGTTTCGCGCTTCTTCGTAGCCGAAGGAGTGGAGCAGCGCCACGGCTCGGGTCCAGTTCGGACGCACGAGGTCGCGGCAGGCGATCGGGAAGCGCACAACGCCGAGGGCCTCGGCCTCGCCGTGATGGGAGTGCGCTTCCTGCGCTCCCGCGGCGGCGGCCAGCAGAGCCGCGAAAAGGAACGACCCGGTGATGCGTCCTGACACCATGACAGCCTCCAGTTCGAAACCGCCTGAGAAGGCGCCCTGCCCAAGGTCGGAATCGTAAACCGGAGAGACCGGGATCGGCAACCCGGGCTTCGCTCTTTGCGCCGCTCGAGGGGTCGAGCGATTAGAATCGGCCCGCGATCGGCCGCGTCCATCCAAGGAGATCTCATGACGCTTGCAGCTGCGATTCTGTTCTCCGCCCTCTCGGCCTCGGCGGCTGCGACGCCGCCGGTCCCGTCGCCCGCTTTCTTCGAGGCCCACCGCGAGAAGCTCTTTTCGAAGCTTTCGACAGGCGCGATCGCGGTCTTCCGCGCCGCGCCCGAGACAGCCGCGGACACTCGCTCCGATTCCTACCGGCAGGACTCCGACTTCTGGTACCTGACCGGTCTCGAGGAGCCCTCGTCCGTCGCCATCTTCGTCCGCGTCAGCGCGAAAGAGAGCAAGTACATCCTGTTCGTCCAGCCGAAGGACTTCGCGGCCGAGCAGTGGACGGGCTGGCGCGTCGGAATCGAAGGCGCGAAGAAAGACCTCGGAGCGGCGCAGGCTTACCCCTTCGCGGAGTTCTGGGACCGATTCGCGGCGCTGTCCGCCTCGGCCCAGAGCCTTTACTACGATTCGGCCGGCGACAAGGAATTCGGGCGGCGGCTCATGGACGCCTGGAACGCCGGGAACACCAGCGCGACCTCCCCCCGTCCGGCCGCGGAGGTCTCGCCGATCCTCGCCGCCATGCGGCTCATCAAGGACCCGCTCGAACAGGACCTCGTCCGGGAAGCGAGCCGCATCTCCGCGAACGCCCATCGGGCGGCGATGGCGCGCGTCGCGCCCGGACGCCACGAGTGGGATCTGAAGGCTGCCATGGTCGAAGTCTGCCTCTCGCGCGGCGCGTCCCGTACCGCCTATCCCTCGATCGTCGCCTCGGGACGCAACTCGGTCGTCCTCCATTACGAGCGCGACGACAAGAGGCTCGAAGACGGCGAGATCCTCGTCAACGACACCGGCTGCGAGTACTCCATGTATGCCGCGGACGTGACGAGGAGCTACCCCGTCTCCGGACGCTTCTCCGCCGAGCAGCGCAAGATCTACGACATCGTGCTTGCCGCCCAGAAGGCGGGCTTCGCCGCCGTCAAGCCCGGGACGCCGTTCAAAGACGTCCACAACGCGACGGTCCGGGTCGTGGTGGACGGGCTGTTGCAGCTGAAGATCCTCTCGGGCGACCGCGAGGAGATCATCCGGACGCGCGCGTACCAGAAGTTCTATCCCCACGGCTCGAGCCACTGGATCGGATTGAACGTCCACGACGTGGGCAGCTACGGCATCCCGCCCGGAGTGGCGCGCCTGGAAAGGTACGGGAAGGCCGAGACGAAGCTCGAGCCGGGGATGGCCCTGACCGTCGAGCCCGGGATCTACATCCCCGAGCAGTCGACCTCAGATCCGAAGTGGTGGAACATCGGCGTCCGCATCGAGGACACGGTCCTGGTCACTCCCGAGGGCATGGAATGTCTCTCCTGCGGGGCGCCCAGCGAGGTTGCCGACGTCGAGAAGGCCATCGCCGAAGGCCGTGGGGCGAAGACCGGGCCTCGCTGAAGAACTGCCGTTCGGGCCCGCCGCCTCGGTGCTGGCCGTGGCACGCGAAATGCTCCTATGTCCGGCGGAGGGCCTTATGCGGTTTCGAGTGAGTTCCCTGCTGGCGGCGAGTCTCGCCGCGGCGATCGCGGGCGCGGGCTGCGGCAAGACGTCCGCTCCCAAAGTGGAGACGAAGGCCGAAACGAAGAGCACCAATCCCGACGGCAGCCGGGCGACGACGACGACCGAGTCGAAGCAGTTCGGCTCGACCCTCGTCGCGAAGACGGAGCGGACCGACGATACCGGCAAGCGCAAGGAGAAATCGGTCGAGGAGACCGTCGTAGGCACGGTCACGGATTTCGCCGCCGGCAAGCGGATCGTGATCTTGACGGGCGACGGCTCCAAGCACGACTTCGACCTGACCGATAAGAAGACGAGCTCGAGCGTCGACCGGCGCGTCACCGTCGGCACGAAGGTACAGCTCGACCTGGCCCGCGACGACTCCGGCAACCGATCCATCCGGGTCGTCCCCGCCGCCTGACGTGAGCGCCATGTCGCCTCGAGCGGTCCTCGCCTCGATCGCCATCACCGGGATGGCGACACTGGTCCCGGCGCAGAGCCAGCCCACGGCCGCCCCGACGAACCCGGTCCCGACCTCGGCGCTGACGCCGGGGACCGGCCTCTCGACGACACCAGGTGCGGGTACAGGTCTCTACGCCATCCCGAACACGACGCCCGTCGGAATGCCGGCCTACTCGACCCCCGCGCCGGGCGCAGCGGCCACGTCGGGCCCAGGCCGCCCGGCCGTCCTCGCCGACTGCGCGGGCGACCTCTGGCGCAGCTACCCGGCGCTCGCCTTCAAGGGCCGGGCGAACTGCCAGGCCTGGGTCAGACGGCACGCGGTCTCGGCCTCCCGGACGCCGGCCGCGGTGACGCCGCGAGCGACGACGCCTCGAGTCCGCCGGACGCCTCCTACGGAGCCGACGCCGGTTCCGCGCTGATCGACGCCCGATCGCGCTCGACTCGAGAGGGCCCCATCCCAATCGCGAAGCCGGATGACCCTGTCGCGCGATCTCGGGAAGGTCCGTCGCCTGACGCGGCGGCGATCACGGTGCGCGCCGCACCTCGATCTGGCCGTTTCGGATCCGGGTCTGAAGGCACGGCTGGGAGAAGGCGGAGGGCCCGTCCAGGACCCGCCCGGACGCCAGGTCGAATCGCGACGCGTGCCAAGGGCACACGATCGTGTTGCCCCGGAGCTTCCCTTCCGAGAGGGGACCTCCGAGGTGGGCACACGTCTCCGCGAGCGCGAAGATTTTCTCCCCGCGGCGCACGAGCAGGAGCGGAGTCTCCTTGTAGTGAGCCCGTTTGGGCTTGCCCTCCGGAAGCTCCGAATCGGCCGAAACGGGTGTGAACTTTTCCGGCATCTCGCGCCCGGAACTGTGGTCCACGCCGATCTGTTCGTGGTAGACGAGGTCGCCGCCCAGGTACGCCGCGGCGATCGCGGCCAGATAGCCGGCGATCGCGAGCCCGCGGCCGGACGCTCGCCTTTCCCGAGCGCGACAGACGAGAGAGACGGCGCACAAGAAAGTTCCGCCCAGGTTCAGGGCGGCGTGGGCTGCGCCGATCCGGCGCGGGCGCGCGTCCGTCTCGGCCCAGTCGGTCAGGCCCGCGGCCGCCGCCCCGAGCGCTCCGACGATTCCGAGCGCCAGACTCGCGTCGGCCGCGCGTGTCAAACCCTTTCGCCCGCGATCGTCCATCGCGTCGAGCAGGAGCGCGGCCGTCCAGGCGCCGAGCGGAAGGTCGGTCATCACCGGGTGAAGCGGATGGCCGAGCCACGTCCCGTGCAGGAAGTTCTTGATTCCACTTCGGGCGGGCCCGAGCGAGTCGAAGAAGCTCTTCAC